>NZ_QOCZ01000003.1 GCF_018207095.1 Nocardiopsis sp. MG754419
TCGCTGAAACGTCGCAGCGTCGGATACTCGAACAGCGTGGTGGGCACCAGGTCCAGACCCAGTTCCTCGTTCACCTGCGCGACCAGTTGGCTGATGATGAGCGAGTCCAGACCGTACTCGGTGAGCTCCACATCCGCTTCGAGGTCGGAGGGGTCGACCTTGAGCAGGGCGCACACGCGGTCGAGCACCACCCCCCGCACGGTCTCCACCAGGTCGGCCGTGCCGTGGACGGGTTCCATGGCCGTGGTGGGCGGCTCCGCCGCTCCCCCGGCCGCCGACGGCTCGGTCGGCTCCCCGTCGGCGCCCCGTGCCCGGAGATCCTGGAGCAGGCCCAGGGCCTCGTCCTGCTCCACGCGCCCCTCCCTGATCAGCCGGTGGAGTTCGTCCAGGGATTCGATGCGGTCACTCATGACAGGCTCCTCTTGAACTCTGCGGCGCTCAGGTCGCCCGCGCCGACGGCTTCGAAGAGCTGCAGCAGGCGGGCCTCGTCGTCGTCCTCCTCCGGTGCCAGCGGCTCACCGACCGTGCGCAGGGTCAGTCCGCGCAGTCGGACGCACACCGTGCCGTCATCGGCGCAGACGTCGACGTCGGTCCGGCGCAGGGCACCGGGGTTGTCGTCGGCGTTGAACCGGACCACGGCCCACGCGGTCCTCGGGATCGCGCTCAGTATCCGGACCTCGGCGACCGTGTAGGGCAGAGCCGCCCCGGTGGTCGTCTCCTGGTCGAGGAACAGTCCGGTGGTCGCCTGCAACGCGGCGTCCAGGACGGACGGGTTGAGCACCACCGTGTCGGGCTGTTCGGCCGCGGCCGGGGTGCGCAGCCGCGCCATCGCCATGCGGGAGCCGGTGTACAGACGCTCCACGCCGCGCAGCGCCGGGCCGTAGCTCATGCCGAACCCGGTGAAGCGGGCGTAGCAGTCGGCGCCGTCCAGCTCGATCCCGTCGCACGCCGCGCGGGCCGCCTCGAGGTCCCACCGTTCGGGCGTCGTGGTGCGCCGACGGAGCTGACCTCGGGCGATCTCCGTCCGCTCGCCGTCGTGCTCGGTGTAGACCGAGTAGTTCATGCCGTCGTCCTCACGGGCGCGCAGGGCCACGTGGACGTCGGTCTCCGTGTCGACCACGAGCGGGCGTCGCCAGGAGGCGAGGCGCACCGACCACTCCGCGGCCTCGCCCCCGGCGGCCAGGACGGCCGCCGCCCGGGCCAACTCCAGGGAGGCCACCGCGGGCAGCACCGGAACGCCGGTCCCCCCGGAGGCCGTGTACCCGGGGCCGGGCCGCCAGTCGGCCACCACGGACATCACGCCGTCCTGCACCCGGTGGTCGGTCAGGAACGGCTCACGACCGGTGAAGCGGACGGTGAACCTGGTCTCCTCCAGGTCGGAGGTGTTGCGGTGCAGCATCGGGTGGAGCGGACGCTGACCGGTGACCGGCGTGGTGGTGTCGACCCAGTAACGGCGCAGACGGAACGGGTAGGTCGGCAGCGGGAGCCGGCGGTGCGCACGCCCCTCGTGGAGCCCGCTCCAGTCCACGTCGGCCCCGCGGACCCACGCCTCCAGCAGCGCGTGGAGGGATTCCGGGGAGGTCGGCTCCGCCTCGGGGGCCGCGGGGGGTTCGGTGTCCCGCGCCACCCGACCGGTGATGACCCGCGCGGCGTCGCCTCGCAGCCAGGAGTCCAGGGCCCCCCGAAGATCGGTGACGTCCCGGGCGAGCACCGCGAGGCGTTCGGCCATCGGCGTGCGTCCGGTCTGGGTCGTGCGGGCGATGTCCGCCAGGTCGGTGTCGCCGAGTTCGCCCCGGTCGAGGGTGTCCACCCAGTGCCGGACGAGTTCCCGCAGCACCTCGGGGTGGGCCGCCGAGAGGACCACCGGCACCGGATCCGTCACCGGATCCCCCGGGGTCGGGCGCGGGACGTACTCCTCCAGCACGACGTGGGCGTTCACGCCGCCGAAGCCGAACGAGCTCACCCCCGCGCGCCGCGGCAGCTCGCGGCCGTCCGCGTCCCGCGGCGCCCGCCAGTCCTGCAACTCCCGGACCAGGTACAGGGGGCTGCCGGTGAGGTCGATGTAGGGGTTGACGGTGTCACAGTGCAGGCTCGGCACCAGCTTCCGGTGCTTCATCTGCAACAGCACCTTGATCACACCGGCCACGCCCGCGGCCAACTCCAGATGTCCGATGTTGGTCTTCACCGAACCGACGCCGACATGAGCCGTCTCGACCTCGGCGCCGACCTCCGCGTACATCTCCGCGAAGGCCTTCTTCAACCCGTTGATCTCCACCGGGTCACCGAGCCTGGTTCCGGTACCGTGCGCCTCGACGTAGCCGACGGTGCGCGGGTCCACACCGGCCTGTGTGTAGGCGTCGCGCAGCAGGGACGCCTGGGCCTTGGGGTTGGGCGCGGTGAGCGAGCTCGCGCGCCCACCGTGGTTCTCCGAGGTCCCACGGATCAGACCGTAGACGTGGTCGCCGTCGCGCTCGGCGTCGGCGAGCCGCTTGAGCACGACCACTCCGACCCCCTCACCCCGGGCGTAACCGTCGGCGCCGTCGGAGAAGGTCTTGCACTTGCCCTCGGGGCTGAGCATCCCCGCCTTGGAGATACTGATGTGCCCGTCGACGCTGACGATCGTGTTGACCCCGGCGGCGATCGCCATGTCCGAGGCCCCCGAGCGCAGCAGGTGCACGGCCCGGTGCATCGCCACCAGGGCGCTGGAGCAGGCGGTGTCCACCGGTTCGCTCGGTCCGTGCAGGTCCAGGAAGAAGCTGGTGCGGTTGGGCCCCATCGCCGGGGACGCCCCGGTGATGTCATAACCCTCGATCGCCGGGCTGTAGCGGGTGACGAGGGTGCTGTACCCGGTGCTGGTGGTGCCGGCGATCAGGGCGGTGTCGGTGCCCGCCACGTCCTCGGCCGCGTAACCGGCGTCCTCCAGCGCCTTCCACGTGTGCAGCATGAGCAGGCGCTGCTGCGGATCCATCAGTTCCGCTTCCTTGGGCGAGAGGTCGAAGAACTTCGGGTCGAAGTCTCCGACACCGTCCATGAACCCGCCCGCGATGACGTTCGAGGCGTTGCGGTCCTTGACCGGGTCCCCGTAGTACGCCCGCCAGTCCCAGCGGTCGGCCGGGACCTGCCGCGTGCAGTCGCGGCCGTCGCGGAGGTGACCCCAGTACTCGTCGAGACCGTCGGCCTGGGGGAAGCGGGCGCTGATACCGACGATGGCGATCGGCTCGCCGCCGGAGGAGGACGGCGCGGCGCCGAGGGACGACTCGGAGGCCTCCGAGGCCTCCGGCTCCCGGCCGGGCACGGTCGTCTCGGCCGTGGGGCGGGGCTCCTGCCGCGGGGCGGCGGCGGCGGCGGAGACACCGTACTCGTCCAACAACAGGTCCGCGATCTCGCCGAGGGTCGGGTGTTCGAAGAACACCGTCGGCACCAACCGCAGCCCGTACAGGGTGTTGAGTTCGTCGGCGAACCCTGTCAGCGACAGCGAGTCGAACCCGTAGCGGGTGAACTCGGCCGCGGCGGTGATCCGCGACGCTGGCACGTCCAGGAGCGTGGAGACGCGGCCGGTCAGTTCGGCCAACAGTGCCCTACGGCGGTCCTCCCTGGACGGGCCGGGGTCCGTCTCCGCGGTGTCCGCGGTCTCCGGTCCGGGTGTGGGGCGTGCCGCCGCCGACCCGGACTCCGGTCGAGAGGGTATGAGGTGGTCCATGGCCTCTTCAAGGGTCGGGTGATGGGTGAAGGTGAACGGGGAGAGGTCCCTGCCGAACTCGGCGCCGACGGCATCGGCGAGGGCGGTCAGGGAGGGGAGGTCGAAGCCGTACTCGGTGAGCTCCACGGCCGGGTCGATCTCCGCGGTCGGAACACCGCACACGGCGGCGGCGTGCTCACGGACCCGCCACAGCAGGGACGCCCGGTCGTGCGCGGACATCGGATCGGGCCGACCCGGATCCGTGCCCGTCGCTTCCGTGGGGTCCGGCGACGGACCGACAGGCCGGACCGGTCGTGACTCCGCGTCCTCCGGTGTCGTGTCCCCCGGTCGGGTCCCGTCCGCCGTGGACAGCAGGGTCGAGGTGACGCGGGCGCGGTCGCCGTAGATCACGGACACACGCGTCTCACCGGTGGCGTAGGCCCGCAGCAGGGCCTCGACGCCGATCCCATCGGGCATCGGCACCATGCCGACGGACCGGTGCATGCGCTCACCGGTGGCGGTGTCCACGCCCATGCCGCCGCTCTCCCACAACGGCCAGGCGATCTCCAGCGTGCGGCCGCTGCGTCGCCCGGCGCGCACCGCCTCCGCGCGGTACTCCGCGTAGTCGCCGAGGAACGCGTGGGCCGCCGCGTAGTCGGCCTGGCCCGGGTTGCCGAGAGCGGACAGCGAGGAGAACGCGAGGAAGCAGTCCAGGTCGAGATCGGCCGTGGCCTCGTCGAGGTGGATCGTGCCGGCGACCTTGGCCGCGAAGACCGCCCTCAGGTCGGCCGCGGTCTTGGTGGCGAGATAACCGTCGCGAAGCGTCCCGGCCGCGTGCACGACACCGTCCAGGCGGCCGTGCCGCTCGACGATCGTGCGCACGGTGTCCTCGACGTCGGCGCGCACGCTCACGTCCAGTACGCGGTACGTCGCCGACGCACCGGCCCGGGTCAGTTCCGCCAACAGCGCGCGATGCTCGTCGGACTCGTCCGACCGGCCGCACAGCACCAGCGTCGCGCCCGGGGCTCGGGAGGCGATATGGCGGGCGAAGACGGCCCCGAGGCCGCCCGCTCCCCCGGTGACGAGATAGACGCCGCCGGACCGCCAGGGCTCCTCCTGCTCCCGGGGATCCGTCGCGACCTCGGTCCGTTCCGGAACGAGTCGGCGTCCCCCCTCGTGGCGGACGAACGCGTCGTCGTGGCTCGCGGCGTCGTAGCGCAGCCAGGTGTCCAACCGCGCGACGTCCGTCCCGGGTTCGACCTCGACCAGCTGGGTCACCAGCTTCGGGTGTTCCATCCGGGCGGTGCGCAGCAGTCCGCTCAGCCCGGAGAACGGCCGCTCGCACACGACCTGCACGAGGACCCGACCGTCGCGTGTGGCCCGGACGGCGCCCTGGATGTGGGCCAGCAGTGCCTCGGCGGCGGCCGTGAACCGCTCGCCGGGTCCGTCGCCCCGGTCCTGGAGCACAGAGCACGGCACGCCGAGCGCCGCGGCCAGCGCGTCGGGGTCCACGCCGGTCACACCGGCGAGCAGCACGTCGTGCCGGACGGGGGTCCCGGGGCGCACGACCGGTTCCGCCTCGCGCAGGCCGTTCCGGGCGAGCACGAGTTCCGGGCCGGCCTCCAGCACCCTGGCGCTGAGGCCGAGCAACCTCACGCACACCGTCCCCTCGTCGTCACAGAGGTCGATGTCGGTGCGCCGTACCCGACCGCCGGGGTCCTGGGACGAGGGCCGGGCCACCGCCCACCCCGTGGCCGGGGCCGGGGCGAAGAACCGGAGTTCCTCCAACACGAACGGCAGCGCCGCGGCGGTCTCGCCGGACGAGAGTCCGAGCGTGGTCTGCACCGCCGCGTCGAGCATCGCCGGGTGCAACCTCCACTCGGCTCCGTCGCGCGCGGCGTCCGGCAGCTCCAGTCGGGCGACGGCGAGGCCGTCACCGACGAAGAGCTCCGCGACACCGCGCATAGCCGGGCCGTAGTGGACGCCCATACGGTCGAAGTCCCGGTAGAGCCGCCGATGGTCGACCGTCCGGTCGCAGGCGGCGCGCAGCGCGGCGAGGTCCCGGGGCTCCGGTCGTTGCGCGGGCGTGGGATCGATCCGGCCGTGCGCGTGCACGCCGACCTCGGAAGCGATCTCATAGCGTGTGCCGTCGTCCTGCCGCACCAGGACGGCCTCCAACGCGGTGCGCTCGTGGACGCGCGCCGGCCGGGACCACACGACATCGCGCAGCCGCGCGCAGTCCCCCAGTGCCAGGGCCGTCTCCAGGTAGGCCACGCCCGGCAGCACGGCCTCGCCCCGCACCCGGTGGTCGTCGAGGAAGAACTCCCGACCGGTCAGCTCCACCCGCCTGCGGTCCTCGGCCACCGGGGTTCCGGACAGCACGGACGGCGACGGTGCCGACCAGTAACGCTCGTGCGCGAAGGCGTAACCGGGCAACGGGGTCACGCCGAACCCGGTGCCGAACAGCGGGACGAAGCGGATCTCGGTTCCGGCGGTGAAGAGCCCGGCCAGTTCCAGCAGGCCGTCCCGGTCCGGGGCACCGGCGACCAGGCCGGCGGCGCGGTCGGCCGCGACCGGATCGGGGCGGTGGTCCACGGACGCGCCGGTGACCACCAGCTCGGGCGCCTCTCCGCTCAGCGCGCGGATCAGTTCGGCGCGGTCGCGCACGACGCACGCGAACCGGTGCGAGCAGTGCCGCCGACCGGTGGCCAGCGTGAACGCGACGTCGCCCAGGTCCGTCTCCGGGTGTGCGCGCAGGTGGTCCAGCAGACGGCGCACCTGGGCCTCTCGGGAACGGTCGTCCTGCCCGGACACCACGATCAGCCACGCCTCCCTGGGCGCGTGCCCTCGGACGGGCGCGGGCGCCTGCTCGAACACGGCGTGCACGTTGGTGCCCGACGCGCCGAACGAGCTCACCGCGGCCCGCCGCGGAGCGGCGAAGGCCGGCCAGTCCCGCAGTTCGGTGTTGACGTAGAACGGGCCGTCGTCCAGCGCGATCGCCGGGTTCGCCGCCTCGAAGTGCAGCGACGGCGGCAGCTGTCCGTGCTCCAGCGCCAGCAGGACCTTGAGCACACTGGCCACGCCGGCCGCGAACTGCGTGTGCCCGATGTTCGTCTTGATCGAGCCCAACGCGGTCGTCCCGACCGGAGCGTCGCCGAAGGCCGTCCGCAACGCCGAGAACTCGATCGGGTCACCGAGCGCGGTCCCCGTGCCGTGCGCCTCGACGAGGCCGATCCCCGCGGGATCGATCCCCGCACGTTCATGGGTCCGCCGTAGCAACCGCGCCTGCGAGCGCGCGCTCGGTGCGGTGAGCCCGTTGGTCGTGCCGTCCTGGTTGGTGCCGGAGGCGCGCAGGACACCGTGGATGTGGTCACCGTCGCGCACCGCGTCGGCCACGCGCTTGAGCACCACGACCCCGGAGCCCTCTCCGGGCACGAAACCGTCCGCGGCGGCGTCGAACGTGTGGCAGCGACCGGTCGGCGAGAGCATGCCCGCGCGGTGCGCCGCCCGGTAGAACGCCGGGCTGGACTGCACGAAGACACCCCCCGCCAACGCCATGTCGGTCTCTCCGTCGCGCAGGTCCCGCGCGGCCTGGTGGATCGCCATCAACGAGCTGGAGCACGCCGTGTCCACCGAGAGGGCGGGGCCCTGGAGATCGAGGAAGTAGCTGATCCGGGAGGCGATGACCGAGGAGATGTTGCCCCACAGCGTCTGCGGCGGCGCGTCCTCACCCAGCAGCTGCTGATAGTCGCTCGGCGCCCCGGCCGCGTAGACCCCGACACCGCGGCCGTCGAGGCGTTCGCCGGCGTAGCCGGCGTCCTCCAGCGCGTGCCAGCATTCCTCCAGGAAGATCCGCTGCTGCGGGTCGGTGCAGGCGGCCTCCTTGCCGGACATCCGGAAGAACCAGGCGTCGAAGCGCGCGATGTCGTCCAGGAGACTGCCCTGCGGCCTCCTCTCCCCGAACGTGTCCGTGAGGTCCCAGCGGGTCACGTCGTCGACCAGGTCGTCGCCGTCGGCGAGGTGGCGCCACAGCGCACCCGCGTCCGGGGAGTCGGCGAAACGCGCCGCCAGACCGACGACGGCGATGGCGTCGTCCTCGCCGGCCCCGCCGGCGGGGTCGGCCGGGTCCGCGGCGGTGGGCGTCACGGGGTCGGTGGATCCGTCCGACGGTTCCTGCGTCCGCACCGGGGTGCGGTCGGTTCCCGTGGCGGCCTCAGTGACCGGTTCCGGACCGGCCGCATCCGTCGTGGCCGGGAGCACCTGCTCGCCGTACTCCTCCAGCAGGTGCGCGGTGATCCGGCGCAGGGTGCTGTGCTCGAACAGCGCCGTGTTCGCCAGCTCCACGCCCAAGGCCGTGTTGAGGGCCCCCACCAGACGCACGCTGAGGACGGAGTCGACGCCGAAGTCGGAGAACGAGGCCTCCGGGTCGATCTCGTCGGGTTCGATCATCAGGACCCGGGACAGCTCGTCGAGGACGCGCTCCTCCAGCCCGGCGCGCGAGGTGGCGTCGTCCACGGCCCGGTGGGCGGAGGGCGGGGCGACCGAGCCCGAATCGGTACTGGTCGCCGACCGCGGCTCACCCGACACGGGCGTCCGCGCCACGGGGGCGTCCGGGGTCGGGGCGGAGGCGCCCCAGCGGGGTCGTCCGGTGGGCCAGTACCTCTTGCGCTGGAAGGGAGTGGCCGGCAACGGCACCCGGCGCACGTCCCTTCCGGCGAACAACGGGGCGAAGTCCACGTTCTCCCCCGCCAGGTAGCGGGCCGCGATCCCGCCCGGCTCCGTGCCGTGGGCGGGCCACTCCTCCAGGCGCCGCACCAGTTCCTCGTGCGAGGAGGCCGTGACCACCGCGCGGTGGGCGTAGTGCTCCCGACCCACCGCGAGGGTGTGGCTCACGTCGGCGAGGGCGATCTCGGGTGTGCGCCGCAGGTGTTCGGCCAGGTCCGTGACGCGCTGTCGGAGGGCTTCGGGCCCTCGCGCGGACAACGGGAACACGTGCTCGGCCTCGGCGGTGTCGGGCCGGGTGCGGGCCGGTGGCCCCTCGACCACGAGGTGCGCGTTGGTCCCGCTGAACCCGAAGGCGCTCACCGCGGCGACCCTGCCACCGAGGTGGTTCGGTCGCCACTCGGCCAGACGCGTGTTCACCGTGAACGGGCTGCCCTCCAGGCGGATCGCCGGGTTCAACCGGTGGAAGTGCAACGACGGGGGGATCTGCTCGTGACGCAGGGACAGCACGGCCTTGAGCAGTCCCGCCACCCCGGCGGCGGAGGTGGTGTGCCCGAGGTTGGTCTTGATCGACCCCAACGCGCAGGATCCGGGCGGGCCCGCCTGCCCGAAGGCGGCGACGAGCGCCTGGCACTCGATCGGGTCGCCGAGCCGGGTGCCGGTTCCGTGCGCCTCGACCATGCCGATCTCGGCCGGGTCGATGTCGAAGTCCTCGTGGACCTGACGGATCAGGCGCTCCTGGGAGAGGGCGCTCGGGGCGGTGATGCCGTTGCTGGCGCCGTCCTGGTTGACCGCGCTGCCGCGGATGACCGCGTGCACGTGGTCCCCGTCGGCGATCGCGTCGGAGAGCCGCTTGAGCACCACGACGCCCACGCCCTCGCCGGGGACGAAACCGTCGGCGTCCGCGTCGAACGTGCGGCAGCGGCCGGTCGGCGACAGCATGCCGCCGCGGTCGGCCGCCAGGTGGGTCTCGGGGGTGGTCTGTACGCTCACCCCTCCCGCCAGGGCCAGCTCGGTCTCACCGCTCCTCAGGCTCTGGCAGGCCAGGTGCACCGCGACCAGCGAGCTGGAGCAGGCGGTGTCCACGGAGACCGCCGGCCCCTGGAGGTCGAGGTGGTAGGCGATGCGCGCGGGCACGACCGAGGGCGCGTTGCCCCAGGCGGCCTGGGCGGGCGGCGGCCCGTCGAACCAACGGTCGTAGTCGCCCCCGGTGCAACCGACGTACACGCCGCAGCGGCTTCCGCTCAGCGACGGCCCGGCGTGACCGGCGTTCTCCAACGCGCTCCAGGCCTGCTCCAGGAAGAGGCGCTGTTGCGGGTCGGTGTAGGTGGCCTCCAGCCCGGTGAGGTTGAACAGGCGGGCGTCGAACTCGTCGATGCCGTCGAGGAAGCTCCCGGAACGGCAGGACAGCTCGTCCTCACCGACCTCGGACAGGTCCCAGCGTTCGATCGGCCCGACCATGTCGTCACCGTCGGCCAGGTGGCGCCACAACGCGTCGAGGTCCGGCGAACCGGCGAAGCGGCCGCTCATCCCGATGATCGCGATCGGCTCGTCGCCGCCGCCGTCGCGCACCGGAGCGGACCCGGCCCCCGCCGCCGGCACGGGGTCCGATGCCCCGGCACCGGGTGCGGCCCCGCTCGACGGTTCCGCGGCGCGCGGCGCGCGGGCGCCGTGCGCGGCGACCAGGTGCTCGGCGAGCCGTCGGACGCTGCGGTGGTCGAAGATCACCGTGGTGAGCACGTCCACGCCGAGCACTGTGTTGAGGCGCTGCACGAACGACGCGCCCACGATGGAGTCGAGCCCGTAGTCGGCGAAGGCCTGTTCCGGATCGATGCGTCGGGGCGAGACGCGCAAGGCCGCGGCGAGCTCGGTCAGCACCACGTCCGCGACCGACGCCGCGGGGACCTCGTCCACGGTCTCCTCACGGACCGTGTCCACGGGGGCCTCCTCGGCCGGTACCCGCGGACCGCGCGCCAGGCCGTCACTGTGACCGGTCACGATCTGCTGCCCCAGCGCGAGGGCGTCGGCGGCCGGCTCCGTGATGTGGGTGAAGCCCTCCTGGCGGAGCACCCGCCGCCAGCTTCGTGGCGACAACGCGGGCGAGCCGGGCACACGTAGTTCGGGGTCGTCGTGGAGCCACCAGCCGTCCAGAAGACCGAAGGTGAGGTGGTTGATCAGGTAGAACCCGGTGATCTCGTTGAGGGCCAGCAGTCCTCCGCCCCCCAGCAGGGCCTTCGCCCCGCGCAGGGTCGGCCGGATGTTCTCCGTCGCGTGCAGCACGTTCGCCGCGATGACCACGTCGAAGGACCCCACGTCGAGCCCCTGGTCCTGCGGCGCCCGTGCGGCGTCGAAGACCCGGTAGGACAGGTACGGTCGCCGCTGCCCGAAGGTGTCCTGTGCGTTCTGGAGGAAGGCCTGGGACAGGTCGGTGAAGCAGTACTCCGCGACGTCGAGGCCCACTCTCTCCAACCGCTCCAGTACCGGCACGGTGGTACCGCCGGTACCCGCACCGATCTCCAGCACGCGCAGGGCGGCGTCGGGTGCGGCCTCGCGACGGGCGCGCAGGAAGGCGGTGACCTGTTCGGCGAGCACGGCGTTGAAGTGCTCGGCGACCCGGTTGGCGCGGTAGACGCCCTCGACACGCTCGAACGAGCCGTTCGGGAAGAGCACGTCGGTCGCCGTCACGCGTCCGCCGATCACCTCGCCGAGGACCGGCAGGGTGTGCCCGAGTAGGCGCAGCGGCTCGGTCAGGTCCGGGTCGGCCTCCTGCACGCGGGCCACCTGGTCGGCCCAGGCCGCGCGCAGGGGTTCGGGGTCGGCCGGGACGTCCGGACTCCACCGTCCGTTCTCGACGAGTCCGTGCTCGGTCAGTACCCGGAACGTGGTCGCGTGCCACTCCGTGAGGTGGGCCTCGGGTGCCTGGCCGGGGTCGATCCCGGCGGCGCGCAACTCGGCCGCCAGACGCCTGCACAGGAACGCCTCGACCTCGGCCGGGAGCGTGCCCTCGTGCACGGCGGCGAGCTCGGCGGGCACCGGGACCTCGACGGCGTTCACCGGAGCGGCCACGAGCTCCGCCCGCGGTTCCAGGACCTCCTCGGTGAGTGTGCCCTCGACCGGCAGGGGGCGACCGAGTCGCATGAACCCGACCTGGTCCAAAGGCCCGGCCAAGAGCCGTCGGATCGCGCCCATCGCGCCCGCCGGATCGATCGGGGCCAGACCCATCTCCGTGACGGCCTGGAGCAGGTCGTCGGGCACGTTGCCCCAATAGCCCCAGTTGACGACCTTCACCGGGATGTCGAGTTCGGCCGCCAGTTGCGCCGCACGGGCGTCCTCGAACGCGCAGGCCGCGGAATAGTGCGCCTGGTCGGCGTTGCGGATGAAGCTCACCAGCGACGACACCAACAGGATGAACCCGGGGGTGCTCCGGGCGAAGACGTCGGCGAAGTGCACGCAGGGATCGACCTTCGCGCCGAGCGTCGCCTCCACCTCCGTCTCGGTCATCTCCGCGAGGGGCGTGTGGCTGAAGACCATCGCGAGGTGGAAGACCCCGTCGATACGGCCGTGCCGACGGATCGTCTCGTCGCGCATCGCGGCGAGCGCGTCGGCGTCCGAGGCGTCGGCCGAGAGGTAGGCGGGAACGCGACCCGCGTCCGCGCACCCCGCCGCCTTCGCCCGGATGTGCTCGTCCTCGGGGCGACGACCGACCCACACCACGTGGGCGCCGACCTCGCGGATCAGGTACTCGGTGAGCATGACCCCGAGGTCCCCCGCACCGCCGATGAGGACGTAGACGCCGTCACGGCGCAGCACGGGCTCCGGCTCCGGAGTGGGCGCGACGGGGATCAGCCGCCGTCGCAGGTACTGCCCGCCGCGGCGCGCGAACGGGTGGACCCGGCGATCGGCGGGCAACGCGAAGAGCTCCCTCGGGACGAACGGTTCGCCGTCCGCGAGGTCGACGGCGCGCAGGCGCCAGTGCGGCTGTTCCTTGGCCAGGCCACCGATCAGACCGTGGAGTGAGGCCTGGACCGGGTCGACCGGCTCGTCCGGGTCCGGGGCGAAGGCACCGGAGGTCACCAACGTGATCCCCCACCGCTGTTCGCCGCCGCCGAGGGTGGTCAGCGCACGCAGCACGCGGAACATCCGGAGTGTGACCTCCCGCTGCGCGGCGATGCGGTCCGCCGCGCTCTCGGGCCAGTCACCGGGGAAGCGCAGGACCACGTGGTCGAACGGCGCGAGCGCGGCGAGTTCCTCACGGACCCGCTCGACCGAGGCGGCGTCCGTGCGCAGTTCCCGCGTGTTCGCGTGGCTCTCCCGCGTCGCGGCGAGCATCGCGTCGTCCAGCCCGATCGCCACGACACGGGCGTCCTCGGCCGGGAACGGGCGACCGCGCAACAGCTGCGCGGGCTCCCACACCGGGTGCAGTGTCACGTCGCCGGCCGGGATCTCGTGGGACGCGGCGGCCCGCGGCCCTCCGTCCCGAGGGGCCGGGCCGGACCGCTGCGGGGCGGCGTCACCGGGGCGCCGGTCCACGGTCACGACGGCGGGCGGGGTCTGCTCCGGGGTCCGGCGCGCCGCCGTCGAGGAGACGGCGGTCCCCGGTGTCGAGGTCGCACCGTCGTGGCCCACCACGGGGTCGGGGACCTCGTCGAGGAGGTCGGTGTACCAGTAGCGCTCACGGGCGAACGGGTACGTGGGAAGGGCGATCCGGCGCGGCCGGGGCCCGTCCTCGTGCGCCCGCGCCCAGTCGACGGTCGCGCCGCTCGTCCAGGCTTCGGCCACACCGGAGAGCTTGCCGCGTCGGAGCCACAGGACCAGCGTGTCCTGGAGGTCCGCGTCGGTGACGAAGGACCCCGCCGTGCTGCTCGTCACGGTGCCGCGGGAGGCGCCCGCGGGCAGGGCGCGCCCCTCCGCACACGCGTCCAGTGCCTCGATCGACGCGGCCAGGTCCCCGACGACCACAGCGAAACGTTCCCGCATCGGTTCCCGACCGACCTGGAGCGTGTGGGCGATGTCGGCCAGGTCGGCGTCGGAGAGGTCCCCGCCGCGCAGGTGGTCCCGCAACCGGGCCGCGTGTGCGCGCAGGCGGTCGGTGTCCAGGGCCGAAAGGACCAGGAGGAACGGTCCCTCCGGTCGGGCTGTGGCTTCCGGCTCGGTGTGCTCCTCGACCAGCAGGTGGGCGTTGGAACCGCCCGCTCCGAAGGCCGACAACGCGCCGACCCGGGGGCGACCGTCGACCCGGGGCCAGTCGCGGCCCTCGCGGTCGAGCACGAACGGCGTGTGCGCCCAGTCGATCTCCGGGTTGGACCGTTCGGCGTGCAACGACGGCACCACCCGCCCGTGGCGGATCTGGAGCAGCAGCTTGCTGAGGCCGGCGATGCCGGCGGCGGACTCCAGGTGGCCGAGGTTGGACTTGGCCGAACCGATCCCGCAGAATTCGCGCTCCTCGGTGAACGCTCCGAAGGCCTGGGTCAGGCCGGCGATCTCGATCGGGTCGCCGAGGGGGGTTCCGGTGCCGTGGGCCTCGACGTATCCGATGCGTCGGGGGTCCACGTCGGACCTGCGCCAGGCGGCGCGGATCACCGAGGCCTGGGCCTGCGGATGGGGCACGGTGAAGCCGTGGGTGCGTCCGCCGTGGTTGAGCGCGGTACCGCGGATCACTCCGAGGACGCGGTCCCCGTCGGCGAGGGCGTCGGACAGGGGTCGCAAGAGCACGGCGCCCACACCCTCGCCCGGCACGTACCCGTCTCCGTCCGCGCCGAAGCTGCGGCAGCGACCGTCGCTGGAGGCGAACCCGCTCTCCCCGATCATGAGGTACTTGCCCGGGTGCAGCGAGAGGTTCACGCCACCGGCCAGGGCCGCCCCGCACTCACCACGCTCGATCGCCGCGCAGGCGTGGTGGATCGCGGTCAGCGAGGACGCGCACATCGTGTCCACGGTGAGGCTCGGTCCCGTCGCGTCGAAGAAGTACGACACCTGATTGGCGATCGACGCGAGGCTTCCGGGAACGACGACGGGCCGACCGAGCGCGGTGCTCTCCGCGCCGTAGAGCTGGTACTCGGAGTACATCGCGCCCACGTACACCCCGATGTCGCCGGCGTCCTCGCCGACGCGGGCGCCGGCGGCCGACTTCAGTCCGTCACGGGTGTAGCCGGCGTCCTCCAACGTGGCGTGCGCGGTCTGGAGGAACAGCCGTTCCTGCGGGTCCATCTTGGACGCCGCGGCCGGCGAGATGCCGAAGAACAGCGGATCGAACTCGTCGACGCCGTCCAGGAACCCGCCCCACTTGCTGTAGGTCCGGCCCTTCACGCCGCGTCGCGGGTGGTAGAAGCGGTCGTGGTCCCAGCGGTCGGTGGGGATCTCGGTGACGCAGTCGCGCCCCCGGACCAGGTTGTCCCAGAACGCGTCGAGGTCGCGGGCGCCGGGGTAACGTCCGGCCATGCCGACGATCGCGATGGCCATGCCACCGTCGTCGGTCCGGGCCGCCGTGGACGGGTCCACGGCGTTCTCCGGCGCGCTCACGATGGGTTCCGCGCTCGGTCCGGTGCGCTCGGGCGCGGGCCGCCGCGGTTCCGCGACCGGGCCCACCACCGCGGCCAGGGTCTCCGGCTCGGTGTCCAGGAAGTGGCGCACGAGACCGGTGATGTCGCGCACTTGGAAGAACAGCGTGCCGCCCACGTTGTCGAACACCCGCCGCACGGCGTCGGTCAGCTGCACGACCAGGATCGAGTCGATGCCGTAGCGGTCGAACGACACGTCCGCCCGCACCTCGGCGACGGGCAGTTGCAGCACCTCGGCGACCATGGCGCGGAAGTAGTCACAGGCCGCGTCGAACAGACGTTCACCGCCGTCGGCGGTCGGGCCGTCGGTTCGCGGTGCCGCCGTGGGAGCGGGAGCGGTCTCCGCCGCGGACGTCTGGGTCGCGTCGGCCTCGGGCAGTGACCCTCGGAGCTTCGACGTCCCGTCCGGCCGCGGCTGTCGCACCACGCCGTCGCTCTCCGCGACGAACACCTGTTGGCCCAGGTCCTCGGCGCCCTCGGCGACGGCGAACCCGGAGCGGAACCCGACCTCCGACAGCGCCCGCAGCCAGTTCTGCGAGGTCAGACCGGGAGAACCGGCGATCCGCAGCGCGGGGTCGTCGTACAACCACCAGCCGTCGAGCAGGCCGAAGGTGAGGTGGCTGAACACGATGTTGTCGCTGAGCTCGTTGAGCAGCAGGAGGGCGTGCGGTTTCGCCGCGGCCTTCGCGTTGCGCAGCGTGCGACGGATGTTGCGGGTGGCGTGCAGGACGTTCGTGGCCACCACGACGTCGAACGAGCCGGGTTCGAGGTCCTGTTCGGCCAACGGCTTCTCGGCGTTGAACAGGCGCCCGTCGAGATACGGCGCGATGTCGGAGTACTCCCGACGTGCGTGGAGCAGGAAGGCCTTGGAGATGTCGGTGTAGGCGTAGGTCTCGATGTGCTCGGCCCACGGGGCCAGCCGCCGGAACAGCACCGCGCTGGTGCCTCCGGTCCCGGCACCGATCTCCAGGATGCGCAGGCGTGCGGCGGGGTCCTCGGTGAGACGCCGCCGCACGTGGTCGACCAACGTGTCCGCCAGGACCTCGTTGAAGTGGTCCGCGACCGGGTTGTTCTTGTAGACGCTCTCCACCAGGGCGGTCGAGGAGTTCGGGAACATCACGTCGGTGGCGGGGCGGTGGCCGGTGAGGATGTCCGGCAGGGCGCGCAGCGTCGTGTCGACCAGGTGCGCCTGGGCCTTCTTGGCCTCCTGGGCGTCCCACCTCGACCGTGCGCGTTCCCACTCCAGCCAGGCCTCCTCCAACGGAACCGGAGCGGTGTCCACGCTGCGGTAGTGACCGTCCTCCGCGACGAGGTGGCCGCCGTCGGCGAGCACCGACAGGGTGTGCTCCATCCAGCGTTGGTAGCGGTCCTCGATGGAGCACACGGCGCGCCACTCCCGGGCCGTGGCGGAGCGGGCGTCGGCGAACAACCCCATCGACCGCAGCAGCGCCCAGGTGATCCGCAGCAGTGCGTCGTGCATGGAGGCCGCGTGGCCGTCGGCCACGGAACGCACCCGAGCGATCTCCTCGGCACGGTCCGGCCGCTCCGCCCACAGGGAGGCGATGAGGGACGGCGCGGTCACGGGCGGGTGCGTCAGGGCGTCCTCGCCGTAGATCCCGTCGATACTGCTCGCGTCCGTCGCCTTGAGCACGGCCAGCTGCCGGTACGGCGAGGCGAGCAGCGCGTCGAAGGCGGCCATGCCCTCGTCGGAACCGATCGAGCCGATCCCCAGCCGGGCCATGCGTTGCCGGTACCCGTCCGCGGTGACGACCCCGACCCCGGCCCAGTACCCCCAGTTCACGACCTTGACCGGGCAGTCCAGTCGGGAGTCCAGCAGTTCGGCGAAGGCGTCGGCGTAGGTGCAACCGGCGGCGTAGTTGGCCTGGCCCGGCGCCTTGAAGAAGGCCTGCATGGAGGAGAAGAAGCCGACGAAGTCCAGCGGCTGTCCCGCGAACACGTCGCCGATGTTCCGGGCGATCGCGGCCTTGGCCGTGTAGGTGGTCCGGAACCCCTCTTCGCTCATGCGGGCGAGCGTCCGGTCCCCGAGAACGATCGCAGTGTGCAGCACGCCCCGGATCGGCCCATGGTCACGGACGATCTCGTCGCGGGCGCGACGCAGCGCCTCGGGGTCGGTCGCGTCGGCCTGCACGTAACCCGGTCGCGGACCGGTGATGGAGTCCTGCTTGGCGGCGATGTCGGCGTCGTGCGGGCGGCGCCCGATCCAGACGACGCGGGCGTCGTGCCGGCGTGCGACGTGCTCGGTCCACACGGTGCCGATCCCACCAGCACCGCCGATGGCGACGAGCACCCCGCGCGGACGGGGCGGCGCGGCCACGGTACCGGGGTCGGGCACCTCCAGCAGGCGCTGGCGGTACCACTCACCGCGCCGCAGACCGAGGGTCTCACCGCGCGGGTCGGCCGGCAGCGCCAACAGCTCCCGCCAGGGCACCGGGCCGTCGATGTCGGCGCCCCGCACCGACCAGTGCGGGTACTCCTTCGCGACGGTGCCGATGAGACCGTGCGCACCGGCGTGCGCGGGGACGCAGGTCTCGTCTCCGGGGAGCATCCGCCCGCGACGGGTGACCACGGTCAGGGACAGTTCCCGGGCGTCCGCGCCGGTGGCGAGCAACGTCTTGACCAGAGCGAACAGCCCGAACAGGGCGTCGTCGGTGTGCGCGTGGGGGGCGACCCAGACGACGTGGTCGACGTCCTCCCCGACCTGGTCGGTGTGGTCCTGGAACCGGGTGCCGGGGTGCAGTCGACGGAGCTCGGTGCGCTCGTCCTCCGATCCGCCGATCACGAGGAGGCGGCCGGTCTCCGGGGCGGGGCGCGGGTCGGGGTCGGTCGGAAGCGCGTCCCAGACCGGCGCGAGCAGCGCGGTGCCGGGAGCGCCCGCCGTGTCGTCGGATCCGTCGGTGGCGCGAGCGCTTCGGGAGGTGTAGCCGCGCAGGCTCACGCTCGGCCTCCCCTGCTCGTCGTAGAGGTCGATGTCGACCCTGGCCGCCTCCGAGTCCGGCCGATACCCCTCGGACCAGCGAAGATGCGCCCACATCCGTGAGGTCGTCGGCCTGAGCACGTCGACGCGGTCGAGCGCGAACGGCAGTGCGGGGGCGTCCGCGGAGTCGTCGAGTCCACCGTTCTCGTCGCCGTACAGGCCGACGACGGCCTGGATGGCGCTGTCCACCATGGCCGGGTGCAACGCGTGATCATCGGTCCCGGTCCCCTCGGGGAGCACCAGTCCCGCCAGGACCTCGCCGTCCCCCACGTCCAGGGTGTCGATGGCCCGGAGCCGGTGACCGTGGCGGATGCCGACGGCCTCCAGGGACGTGTGCACCTGCCGGCGGGTGAGACGGCGCCGTGTGCAGCGGTTCCGCACCGTCTCCAGGGCCTCGGCGTCCACCGGTGCGACGGCCTCGACCCTGCCCTGGGCGTGGAGTTCGTCGCCGTCGCGCAGCACACGGAACTCCGCTCCCGCCCGCACGACGGTCAGCTCGGCGCCGTCCTCCCCCACCGGGAACGGTGCCGGCCAGACCACGTCGCGCAGACCGAGGGGCGTGAAGTCCGGGCCGGCCGTCCGCCGGGCGAACTCCAGCGAGAGCACGGCGGGCAACACGGCGCGGCCACCGACATGGTGGTCGGCGAGGAAGTACTCCTCCCCACTGAGCTGGATCCGCAGAGCGGTCTCCTGCCCACCAGGGTTCGCCACGGAGGCGGTGTCCGCGGCACCGGGGACGACCGCCGCCGCGGGACGCCGCGTGGCCGGATCGGTGTGGACCCAGTAGCGCTGCCGCTCGAACGGGTAGGTCGGCAGCGGCACCTGGAAGCGGACCTCGTGCGGGAAACCGTCGGCGAACTCGGTGACCTCGCCGTGCACGTAGGCGCGGGCCAGCGTGTCCGGGCCCGACGGACGGCGGTCGGACGGGCTCGGGTCGGCGACGGTCGCGCCCTCCAGCACCGACGGGTCGGAGCCCCCGTCCAGCCAGGAACGCAGGTGGGCGGAGAGCTCTCGCAGGTCGGAGGCGACCACGGCCAGCCGATACGGGAAGTGGGAGCGGCCGGCCGCGAGGCTGTACGCGACGGCTCCCGCCGACGCCTCGGGTTCCCGGTCGAGGTGGGCCGACAGCCGCGTGACGACCTCGCGGCGTGCCTGCGGGGTGCGTCCGGAGAGCAGGAACGCGTAGGGGCCGCCCGGGTCGGCGACGCGTGCGCGCGTGTGCTCCTCCACCACCACGTGCGCGTTGGTGCCGCTCGCCCCGAAGGAGCTCACCGCCGCACGGCGCGGGCCGTGGGCGGGCGTCTCCCAGGCGACCGGCGAGGTCGGCACGGTGAAGGGACCGCCCTCCAACGCCACCCGCGGGTTGGCCCGCTCGAAGTGCAGGGACGGCGGGATGCGCCGGTGCCGCAACGCCAACAGCGACTTGATGACGCCGGCGATCCCGGCCGCGAACTGGGTGTGCCCGATGTTGGTCTTGATCGACCCCAGGAAGGCCGAGCCCTGCGGTGCGCCCTCGAACGCGCGGGTCAGGGCGCGGAACTCGATCGGGTCGCCCAGTGGCGTGCCGGTGCCGTGCGCCTCCAGCAGTTGGATGCCCCCCGGCTCGATGCCGCCCTCGGCGTACACCTCCTTGAGCAGGCGTTCCTGGGAGACGGCGCTCGGTGCCGTGAGTCCGTTGGTCGTGCCGTCCTGATTGATCCCGGAGGCGCGCACCACACCGTAGACGTGGTCCCCGTCCCGTTCGGCGTCGGCGAGCCGCTTGAGCAGCACCGCTCCGGCGCCCTCCCCGGGCACGAAGCCGTCAGCGCTCTCGTCGAAGCTGGAGCATCGGCCGGAGGAGGACAGCATCCCGGCCCGGCTCGCCGACCGGTACAGCCGCGGGGTGGCCTGGACGAACACTCCCCCGGCGATCGCCATGTCGGCGGCTCCGGAGCGCAGGTCGCGGCAGGCCAGGTGGAGCGAGACCAGCGAGCTGGAGCACGAGGTGTCGGTGGCCAGGGCGGGACCCCGGAGGTCGAGCTGGTAGGCGATCCGGGAGGCCACGATGGAGCCCATGGCGCCCCACAGGGCCTGGGCGGGCGCGTCGGCGTCGTGCAGGTCGTGGTAGTCCCCGGCGTAGCACCCGACGTACACGCCGCAGTTCCGGTCGCGCAGCCGTTCACCGGTGTACCCGGCGTCCTCCAGTGCGTTCCAGCACTGCTCCAGGAAGACGCGCTGCTGCGGGTCCATGTACGTGGCCTCGACACCGGAGATCCCGAAGAAGACCGGGTCGAACCGGTCGATGTCGCGGATGAAGCTGCCCGAGCGGCAGTCCACGTCGGGGGCGAGCTCCCACCGTGTCACGGGTTCGACCAGGTCGTGGCCGGCCACGAGGTGGTCCCACAGTGCCTGGGGGTCCTCGGCGTCGGAGTAGCGGGCCGCCATTCCGACCACGGCGATGGCGTCGTCCTCGGCGTCGGGTGTCTTCGCGGAGGTGGCCGCCGTGGACGGTGCCGCCGGTGCCGCCGGTGCCGGTACGTGCAGCGTGTCGCCGTAGGTCCGGCTGATGAACGTCCGCAGGCGGTCGATGGTGCCGTGGTCGAAGAGGTCCGTGGTCTCCAGGGCGGTGCCCAGCGCGGCGTTGACGGTGTGCACCAGGTTGACGCCGAGGATCGAGTCCAGGCCGTAGTCCGCGAAGGGTCGGCGGCGCTCGATCTCGGCCGCCGGCATCTGGAGGGCCTCCCCCAGGGCCTCGAACAGGAGCCGCTCGACCTCGTCCGGGCCGATCGTGGTCGTGGCCGCCGGAGCGGCGGGGACCTCGGGGACGTCGGTGGCCTCGGCGCCGAACGGGTCGAACCAGAAACGCCGGCCCGCGAACGGGTAGCCGGGCAGGTGCACCCGCGGGCGGGGGCCCTCGTCGGTGCGCAGGCGTTCCCAGTCCAGGGGCATGCCCTTGGCCCAGAACGCGGCGAGCTCGTGCAGTTCTCCCTGCGCGGCCCACCGGTCCACCAGCGCGCGCAGCTCCTCCTTCTCCTCCAGCGCGGCCAGGGCCTCGCGGGTGGCCCTGACCCGCCCACGGTGCCAGGGGGCCTCGTCGTCGGGGGAGGCGAGGAAGCGGTGGAGCTGTTCGCGCCACTCGGCGGGGGTGGAGGCGATGAAGCACAGGCGTTCGTCCATCGCCTCACGCCCCTCCTGCAGGGTGGCGGCGACGGCCGGCAGGTCGATGTCCGTGGCGGCGCCGAGCCAGGCGGCCATCCGATCGACCCGCGCGTGGAGGTCGTGCGAGGTGCGGGCGGACAGCGGCAGCAGCAACGGACGCTCGGTGGGCGCGGGCACGGCGCTCCCGCCGCCCTCGTACTCGGCGAGGATCACGTGGGCGTTGGCACCGCCCGCGCCGAAGGAGGAGACGCCGGCCCGGCGCGGCCCGCCATCGGACGGCCGCGTCCAGGAGGCGCCCGACGTCCGCAACGCGAACGGACCGGCCTCGAAGTCGATGTCGGGGTTGGGCCGCTCCGCGTGCAGGGTGGGCGCGAACTCTCCGTGCTGGAGCTGCAGCACCACCTTGGTCAGACCCGCGATACCGGCGGCGGCCTCCAGATGGCCGATGTTCGACTTGACCGACCCGAGCGAGCAACGGTCGTGCCGGCGGGTGCCCGCATCCGGTCCGAAGACCTGGGTCAACCCGTCGATCTCGATGGGGTCCCCGAGCCGGGTCCCCGTGCCATGGGCCTCGATGTAGCCGATGTCGTCGGGTGCGAGACCCGCGTGGTCCAGGGCCTGACGGACGAGTGCGGCCTGCGCGCGGGGGTTGGGCACCGTGTACCCGTTACCGCGTCCGCCGTGGTTGATGGCGGAACCGAGGATCACCGCGCGAATGGGGTCGCCGTCGGCCTCGGCCCGTGACAGCGGCTTCAGCAGCACCGTGCCGACACCCTCGCCGGGCACGAAACCGTCCCCGCCCTCGCCGAAGCTGCGGCAGTGCTCGCCGCCGGAGAGCATGCGGGAGCGGCACAGCTCGACGTAGGTCGAGGGATGGAGGTACAGGTTCACGCCGCCGGCGATGGCCAGCTCGCACGCACCGCTGCGCAGGTGCTCGCACGCCACGTGCAGGGCGGTCAGCGAGGCCGAGCACATGGTGTCGATCGGCATGCTCGGACCGCGCAGGTCCAGCAGGTACGACACCCGGTTGGCCAGCGACGCGAAGGACGTACGCGGGGAGGCGGGAACACCCGTCGTCCGTTGCGGTCGGTGCCGGTCGAACCCGGTCTTGGTGATCCCGGCGAAGACGCCGACCCGGGAGTCGTGCTGTTCGGCGATCCGCCGACGCGTGTAACCGGCGTCCTCCAGGACCGACCACGCGCTCTCGATGAAGAGCCGTTCCTGGGGGTCCATGTCCGCGGCCTCGCGCGGTGCGATGCCGAAGAACTCGGCGTCGAAGTCGGCGAAACCGTCCAGGAAGGCGCCCCACTTGCTGTAGCTGGCCCCCTCCAGCGCGGCGCGCTGCGCGTCCGGTTCCCAGAAGCCGTCCAGCGACCACCGTTCGGCGGGGATCTCCCCGACGCTCTCGCGGCCCGCGCGCAGGTTCTCCCAGAAGTGCTCGACCGTGGGGGCGCCCGGGTAACGTCCGGTCAGCCCGATGATGGCGATGGGCTCGTCCGCGCTCTCCGACTCCGGGCGCGGGCGCGTCGTCGTCACCGCGTGGTCGCCCCGGTCGACGGCGGGGCGCGCCGGTGCGCCGGTGTCGGCCGTCTCGCTCGCCAGCCAGGACCGGCAGCCCTCCGGATGCCGCTCCGCGAGGTGTCCGGCCACGTCGTTCAGGGTCGGGTACTGGTAGAACAGGGTCTTCGGCAGGGCACCGAACCACTGGGCGAACCGCTGGTTGAGGCGTGTCACCGCCAACGAGTCGATCCCGAAGCCGTCGAGCGGGGCGGCCGCGTCGAGCCGGTCGGCGTCGAGCCTGACCGTGTCGGCGACCAACGTCTTGAGCCGGGGCAGGACCCGTGCGCGCAGTTCGTCGGTCCGCATCGCTTCCTCGTGCACGTGCTCTCCTCCGGTGCCGGTCCCCGCGGACCGGTCGTCCTCCTCGTCCCTGACCAGGACCTGGGGCGCGCCCAGCGCGAGCGCGTCGTGCAGGGCCCTCAGGGCGGTGTCCGTGTCCAGGGGCCGACCGAAACGCTCGGTGAGTGCGGGCAGTTCCTCGTCCGGAACGCTCATTCCGCCGTCCCGCCACAGCGGCCACCCGATGGCGACGCTCCGCCCCCGGCGTCGCCCCGCCGCGCACAGAGCGGCGCGGCGGGTCAGGTAGGCGTCGAGGAATCCGTTGGCGGCCGCGTAGTCGGCCTGTCCGGCGTTGCCCAGGGCCCCCGAACCGGACGAGAAGGCGACCAGGAAATCCAGGGGCAGGTCGCGGGCGGCGCGGTCCAGGTTCACCAGTCCGGCGGTCTTGGGCGCGAGGACCCGCTGCGCGTCCTGGTGGGACTTGCGGATGACGTAGTCGTCGCCGACCAGACCGGCGGCGTGCACGATCCCGTCGAGCCTGCCGTGCTCGGCGACGATCGAGGTGACCAGGTCCGCCACGGCCGCGGCGTCGGTGACGTCCACCCGGCGGTACTCGGTCCGCGTCCCGCTCCCGGGGTCGGACTCCGAACGTCCGCACAGGACGACGCGCGCTTCGGGGGCGTGCCGCAGGATGTCGGCGTGGAGGAGTCGGCCCAGACCGCCAGCCCCGCCACTGATGAGGTAGACCCCGTCGGACCTCCACCTGTGCGGGGCCGCGTCTTCGGGGGCCGGTTCCCACTCCCGTACCTGGCGCCTCGTTCCGTCGTAGCGCAGGTGGTCCGCGTCCTGCTCGGACTCCGCCCGCAGCACCTCGGCGAGTTCGGTGTCCGCGGGCGGATCGGTGAACTCGATGAGCTGGCCGCGCACGGCCGGGTTCTCCTGGGTCGCCGTGCGCAGCATGCCGAGCAGACCCGCGTAGCCGTGTCGGGTCGCCTCCCGGCAGACGACCTGGACACGGCAGGGGGCGCCGTCCGGTCGGTTCAGCAGCCGCTGGAGCTCCCCGAGCAGCCGGGTGGCCGCGTGCTCGTAGGCCGCCGCGGGCCCGTCGTCCCGGCTCTCCACCTCCGCCACGGAGACACCGGGCGAGAGGCGGCGCAGCCGGGCCGCGTCCATGCCGTCGATGTCACAGAGCACGACCAGTCGCCGGTCCTGGATCGGCGTCGTCGTCCGTCGTGCCGGCTCATCGCGCCATACGGGCACACGAAGGATGTTTCGACTCACTTTTTGCGGTCCGTTCGGGGTCACGGGGCGGAGGGCCCCCGGGTCCAGGGCAGAGGTGTGTGGGGGCTTCAGGGTCGGCCGAGCTGGTCGGGCTCGGCCCGACCTTCGAGGACGGCGTCGAGCACCTCCGTGTAGGCGTCGGTGTCGACGGCGGGCCCGTGCGCCGTGGGGGGCGCGGGGTCCGTGGGCCGATCGGCCGCCGGCACCCAGTAGCGATCCCGGGCGAAGGGGTAGCCGGGCAACCGCACGACCCGCCGCTCACCGGGGGTGTGCGCGGCCCGCCAATCGACGAAGGTGCCGGCGCACCACAGGGACGTCACCTCGTCGATCCGCCCCTCGCGCAGCGCGGACGCCACCCTCGGGTCCTGTTCCCGACCGCGCCGGACACCGGTGCCGCGGGAGCGGGAGAGACTCCCCCTGGACCACCCGTCCGGGCGGTCTCCCCGGAGGAAGCGTTCCAGGACGTCGATGACCTCCTCGACGTTTGCTGCGACGAAACCGAGGCGCTCCTCCATCGGATCCCGCCCCACCTGGAGCGTGAACGCCAGGTCCGCCGGGTCGGGGGCCCGTCCCTCCTCGCGCGCGACGCGCAGAGCGTCACGCAGGGCCTCGGCGGACGCGCGCAGCCGTTCGGTGTCGCGGGCGGAGAGCACCACGGCCTGCGGCCCGGCCGCTCCCCCGGCACGCACTGCGGGCGCGGGCGGCTCCTCCAGCACCAGGTGCGCGTTGACGCCACCGAAACCGAAGCTGCTCACACCGGCGCGCAGCGGCCACGCCCGGCCCTCCGCGTCGACCCGCGGCTCCCAGTGGCGCACCTCGCGCACCACTTCGAGTCCGCCGTCGGCGAGCGGGAGTCCGGGGTTGAGCCGCTCGCAGTGCAGGCTCGGCGGAAGCTCCCGGTGCCGCATGGCGAGCAGTACCTTCAGTACACCCGCCAGGCCGGCGGCGGCCTCCAGGTGGCCCATGTTGGACTTCACGGAGCCGAGCAGGACCGGCTGGTCCGGAACCCGCGTCGTCCCCCGCGCGGCGCGCAGGGAGCGATAGGCCTTGTCGATCGCGTTGACCTCGACCGGGTCGCCCAGCTGGGTGCCGGTGCCGTGCGCCTCGATGTACCCGACGCTGTCCGGGTCCGTCTCGCGCATGGCGTCCTGGATCAACTCCGCCTGCGCGTTGCCGTTGGGAGCGGTCAGGGAACCCGCGCGCCCACCGTGGTTCTCGGCGCTACCGCGCACCACGCCCCAGACGGCGTCGCCGTCCCGGAGCGCCTGTGCGAGCGGCTTGAGCAGAACCACGGCCACACCCTCGGAGCGCACGTAACCGTCGGCCTCGGCGGAGAAGGTCTTGCAGCGGCCGTCGGGGCTGAGCATGCCCGCCATCTGTGTGGCGGCGAAGGTGTCGACGCTCAGCAGCAGGTTGACCCCGCCCGCGATGGCCATCGAACAACGACCCGCGCGGATGCTCTCCACGGCACGGTGCACCGCGATGAGCGAGCTGGAACAGGCGGTGTCGATCGGTTCGCTCGGTCCGTGCACGTCCAGGACGTAGGAGATCCGGTTGGCCAGCATCGAGTGCGCGTTGCCGGTGGCGGTGAACCCGTCGGGGGCCACACCGCTGGCGTTGAGCAGTTGGTGGTAGTCGTGGCCCGAGACACCGAAGTAGACGCCGGTGTTCTCCGGAAGGCGACCGGGGGCGTACGCCCCGTTCTCCAGGGCGGCCCACACCGTCTCCAGCGCCAGGCGGTGTTGCGGGTCCATCAGTTCGGCTTCGAGACGCGACAGGTGGAAGAACTCCGCGTCGAAGCGGTCCACGTCCGCGATGCGTCCGGCGAACTTCGGGAAGTCCGCCCCGGCGACGACGTCCGCGTAGGGACCGTCGAACCGGTCTCCGGGGAAGGCGTCGATCAGGTCGTCTCCGGAACGCAGGCGGCGCCAGAGTTGGTCCGTGTCCTCGGCTCCGGGGAAGCGCCCGGCGACGCCCACGATGGCGATGGCGTCCGTGGAATCCGGTTCCGTCCCTTCACCGGAGGCCCGCCCGACGTGGTCCTCGGACGAGGCCGCAGCGGCGACCGTCGGCGTGGAGGGATCCGGCAGGGGCCCGGCCGCGGGCGTGGGCAGGGCACCGACGGGGGCGGAGGAGATCTCCGCACCGGTGGCGGCGCCGACGACGCCCGGGGTCGGGGCGGCCCCGCCCTCGGCACCCGGGAGCCGCAGCCGATCACCGTGACGCTCTTCGAGGTACTCGGTGAGGGTGCGGATGTTCGGGCACTCGAAGAAGACCGCCGGGGAGAGGTCCACGCCGAGGGTCCCGCCCAGCTCCTCGGCGAGCCCGGCCAACGCGATGGACTCGAAACCGAAGGCGTGGAAGTCGGTGTCGGTATCGATCTCGGCGACGTCGAACTTCAGCAGGTCGGCGACGGTCTCGCGGAGCAACGTGACGAGCCGGGCACGGTCGACGGCGCCCTCCTCGCCTGCGGTCGCGGCATCGGTCTCGGACCTGGACCCGGCTTCGATCCGGGACCCGGTATCGGTCACGACCACGGGCCCGGTGACGACCGGTTCCGTGGCGCCCCGCACGGTGCCGGAGGCGGCGGTCCCGTCGGACGCCGCGACCATGGCCGTGGACAACGGCACGGGCCCCCGCCCCGGCTCGCTCGGCAGGGACGGCGCGAGCGCGTCGGCCGTGAACTCGGCGCGCTCGATCAGGCCCAGTGCGTGACCGGCGGCGTCGTGGAAGAGCGCCCTGAAGGTGGTGTCGGAGGTGCGCTCCAGCACGATGGTCCGGGCGCGCTCCCATTGATGTCCGGCGACGGAGTCCGCACGCGCCATGGAGACCTCCGCCAGGCCGGTCGCGTGCTGGACCCCCTGGATCAGCCCGGCCAGCACCCACGCAGGGATGTGCACGTTCCGCTTGTGCGGGTCCTGGCACATCGCGGGTTCGGCGATCCGCACGAGCAGACGGTGTCCGTCGATCAGTGCGACGCCGTCCACCACCGTGGAGTACGGGCGAGGGTCCACGCCCATCTCGTCGAGCCGCGCGCGGAAGGCGTCCCGGTCGAGGCTCGTCGGTCCCTCCGTCCACTCCGGGGGGAGGGCCGCGGCGGAGAGCGGCGCCGCCGAGACGACGACGTCGGTGGTGAACCTCAGCGTCCCCTCGTCCACGTGCCACAGTTCGGCACGGGGCTCACCCGAGGCGTCCGTGCCCAGCCGCCATTCGAGTGCGCACACCTGGTCCGCGGGCGCGGGCAGCCGGGCCCACCGCGGGTTCCGCAGGCTCAGCGGTCCTTCGATCCCGGCCAGTCGGACGAACGCCAGCGCGCCGTCGAGCAGGGCGACGGTGACGAAACGACGCTTGCGGCCGACGGAGTACACGTAGTCGAGCAGGTCGTCGCCGCGCGGTTCCAGGGCGTAGCGCACACCGTGCACGTCCGAACGGTTCGTGCCCACCCACGGATGGGCCCTGCCACTCAGGGACAGCGGCGCCGACACACTCGGAGCGTCCTCGAACTCGGGGTACCAGCAGCGCACCTTCTCGAACGGGTACGCCGGCAGCGCCACCTTGGCCGGGCGGTGCCCCAGGGGCCAGAGTCGGTCCCAGTCCACGGCGGCACCCTCCACCCAGTACCGGGCGAGGTCGGAGAGCCGGTTCTCCGTCAGGGCCTGATCGAGGCCGGCGGCGTCGACGCTGCGCCGCTGCCGCAGCGTGCTCGGTGTGAATCCGACGCCCTCGGGCAGCGCGGACGTGTCCGCCGTCCACTCCCTCCCGGCCAGGTCGTCCAGGAGGTTCCGCGCCTCGGCGATGTCGTCGGCGACGAAGGCCAGGCGGCACGGCAGTTCGTTCTTGCCGGTCTGCGTCGCGTAGGCGAGCGCGTCCAGACCGACCCCGGTCTCGCGCACGAACCGCGCCGTGTCGCGCAGCACCGTGCCCAGGGTCTGGGGTGTCATGGCGGAGAGGACCACCAACCGGGGTAGACCGCTCTCCGGCGCCGCGACGATCCGGCCGTCGTGTTCCTCGACGATGAGGTGCACGTTGACGCCACCCGCACCGATCGAGGTGACGCCCGCCCGGCGCGGCACCGTCTCCCCGTCGATCACCGGTCGGCGCCAGTCGGCGCGCTCCCGCTGGACCACGAACGGTGTCTTCTCGAAATCGATGGCGGGGCTGAGTGTCTCCGAGTGCAAAGACGGGGCCAGAGTGCGGTGGCGGAGCTGGAGCAGCACCTTGGTCAGGCCCACCATGCCGGCGCCGGACAGCAGGTGCGCCACGTTCGACTTGACCGAGCCGATCGCGCAGTAACCCAGGTCGTCGGTGTCGCGGCCGAAGGCCACGCTCGCGCCCTTGATCTCGATCGGGTCGCCGAGCGAGGTGGCCGAACCGTGCCCCTCCAGGTAGCTGATCGTGCGGGCGTTCACCGAGGCGTCGTCCAACGCCTTCTCGATGGCGCGTCCCTGCTGCCGGGGGTTGGGAACGGTGAACCCGTTGCGCACCCCGGCGTTGGTCATGCCACTGCCCTTGATCACGCCGTAGACGTGGTCTCCGTCGGCGACCGCCTCCTCCAGCGGCTTCAGTACGAGCGTGCCCACGCCCTCGCCGAGGATCGTGCCATCGGCGCCGAGGCCGTAACTGCGCACGACATCAGCGGACTTGGTGGTGAAGTGCGCCTGGGACGTGGCGATCAGGTCGAAGGGGTGCAGCATCAGGTTGATACCGCCCACGACGACCATGCGGCACTCACCGTCGCGCAGCAGGCGCAGGGCCTGGTGCACACAGGCCGAGGAGCTGGAGCACATCGTGTCGAGGAACATCGAGGGCCCGGTGAAGCCGTAGTGGTACGACAGCATGTTGGCCATGACGCCGATCTCGCTGCCGCTCGTCGGGGCGCCCCGCATCAACATGTTCTGGAAGCCGTACAGCGAGTAGCTGTTGTTCATCGAACTCACGAGCACGCCGACGTCGCTGTCGTAACGGCGTCGCAGGGTCTCCCGTGAGTAGCCCGCGTCCTCCAGGGCCGTCACGCCCGACTGGAGGAACAGCCGGACCTCCGGCGCCAACAGCTCCGCGTCGCGCTGGGAGATGTTGAAGTAGCGCGGGTCGAACGCCTCCACGTCCCGCAGGAACGTACCGGTCCGCACGACCGTCTTGCCCTGGACGTCGCGCTCGTCGAAGTAGAGGTCACTGTGCCGCCACCGGGACTCGGGAACGGTCTCGAAACCGTGCCGACCCTCGCTGAGCAGCTCCCAGAACTCCTCCAGGGTGTCGGCGCCCGGGTAGCGGCCGGCCATGCCGACGACCGCGACGTCGCCGCGCGCCGGGGCCCGCTCTCCGAAGGGCTCTCCGGCGACCGGCCGGGGGACGGAGGTGGTCACGGCGGTCTCCACGTCGCTCGCGGGGGTCGCGGGTGTCGCGGGAGACTCGGGGGTCGCTGGGGTCACCGGGCCGAGGGCCGCCGGGGCGGCGGCCGGGGCGGGCCGAGGGTCCGGCGGCGGTGCGGCCTGGGCGTCCTGGGCGTCCGCCGCGGACTCCGCCGGGGCGAAGAGGTCGAGCAACCGGTCGCGGTGCTCGGTGACGAAGTACTCCGCCACCCCCTGCAGGTCGACGTACTCGAAGAAGAGCGTCTTGGGCAGGGACCCGAACGTGTCCTCCAGTTTGCTCGTGAGGTCGACGATGGAGATCGAGTCGATGCCGTAGGTCTCCAGCTTCTCCTCGACCTGGATCTGTTCCGGGTCCTGGAGGGTGACCTGGGCGAACTGTTCCCTCAAGAAGTCCTGGGTCCGGGCGGTGAGTTCCTCCTCCCCGAGGACGGGCGCACCGTGGTGCTCCCGTCGCGGTGTCGGGGCCGGCGCGGGCTCCTCGGGCCGCTCCAGGCCGGCGTACACGCGCAGCTTGGGCTCCTCGCCGAAGAGCGCGACGCGACGGACGGGCGAGTCGGTGCGCAGCGCGCGCTCCAGCACGCCCAGACCCACGTCGCTGGGCAGGGGCACGGTGCCGGTGCGCTTGCGCAGGTAGGCGAGGCTCGCCTCGTCCATGCGCATGCCACCGTCCTCCCAGAGCGGCCAGTCGACCACCCGGGTCACACCCCCGGTCTCCTCGCGATGAACGGCGAAGGCGTCGAGGAAGGCGTTGGCCGCCGCGTAGTCGGCCTGCGCCGCGTTGCCGAACGCGCCCGCCACGGAACCGAACAGCAACAGGAAGTCCAGGCCGATCTCGCTCGTGGCGGCGTCGATGTGCGTGACACCGTCCACCTTCGGCGCGAGCACGGCGGCCGTGCCTTCCAGCGGTTTGCTCGCGATGAAGCCGTCGTCGAGCACTCCGGCCGCGTGGAACACACCATCGAGCCGACCGTGGTCCGCCCGGATCGCGTCCACGGTGGCCCCGACGCCGTCGGCGTCGGTGACGTCCGTCGGTCGGTAGGTCACCGTGCCCCGGGACAGCCGGCCGCGGAGCACCTCGACGTCCGGGCTCTGCGGCGACCGACCGCTGACGATGACGGTCGCACCGTGGTTCCGGCACAGCCACTCGGCCAGCACGAGGCCGATCCCTCCCGAGCCACCGGTGATCCAGTAGACGCCCTCCTCGCGGAGCAGACTCGTCCCGGTTCCGGTCTCGGCCACCTCGACGGTCTCGTGGCGCAGGCGACGGCCCTCGTCGGTGTAGGCGACCTCCGTGTCCTCTTCGGCGCCCGCCTCCAGACGCAGGACGCGCTCGAAACGCTCGGCATCCCGGGGGTGGCCGTCCTCGAGGAGGACGACCTTGCCCTGGAACGACGGGTCCTCCTGATGCGCGGTCTTGAGCAACGCGGCGATGGGCTCGTGGACCGGGGAATCGGGGGAACCCCGCAGGATGAGGATGACGCGGCGCGCCCGCCCGAGCAGTCGGCGCACCCACAGGTAGGAGCTCTCGAAGAGACCCTTCATCGCGTCCGCGTCGTTCACGTCCTTCGGGGCCGTGACGTGCTCGACCTCCATGCCCAGTCGGGTCGCGCTCGTCTCGGCCAACTCCTGGTCCAGCACCGCGTTGAGCACCGTGACGGGGGCGTCGGGCGTCGAGACGGCAGGCACCGGAACGGGTTCCCAGACACGGGTGACCTCCAGGAGTTCACCCTCCCGCCTCTGACCCGCGGCCTGGGCCGTGGGCAGCTCCCGCGACGTGTAACCGGTGAGCCGCACGCACAGTCGACCGGTGGTGTCGATCAGGTCGAGATCGAGCGCGGTACGGCCCGTGCCCGCGTTCTCCGTGGGCCGCAGCCACGCCCACATCGTGGCGGTGGTGGCCCCGTGCACCGTGAGGCCGTCCAAGGCGAACGGGACGGCGGGCGTGGCGGGGGTGCGCCAACCGCCCTCGTCCGCGCCCAGCGCGAGAGCCGCGACCAGGGCGCTGTCGAGGATCGCCGGTTGCACCGTCAGGTCCGCCGGCGCCTCGCCGGGCAACCGCACCTGCGCCAGCACACCGTCGGCACCGCTGTGGACGGTGTGCAGGGCCCGCAGCGCCGGGCCATGCTCGATTCCGCTGGCCCGCAGCGCGGCGTATCCCGCGTCGGTGTCGACGCGCACGGGGTGACGGTCCGCGAGCTCCGCGAGGTCGATCGCCTCCGGGACGGCCTCGGTGTACTCGACACGACCGCTGGTGTAGGCCGCCCCCTCACCGTCGACGATCGCGTAGTCGTACCCCTCGCCGACGGCGGTCAGCCTCAGGCGCGGGGTCAGGGGCGCGTCCCGTACGAGCAGGGGTCGGATCCACACCACGTTGCGCAGGCGCGGGGCCGCCCCGGCCCTGGCTCGGGCGACGTCGGGCCGACCGGCGGCGGTGGTGACCAGATCCAACGCCACGACACCGGGCACGACCAGTGATCCGTTGACGCTGTGATCGCGGACGAAACCCTGTCCGGCGTCGAAGTGCAGGGGGAAGGTCCAGCCATCGCCCTCGGCCTCCTGCGCGCCCAGAACCGGGGGGGTCGTGCTCTCGGGCTCCTGTGGCGCCGTGGTCTCGACGGCGTTCCTCGCCTGCTGCGCGGTGGGCTCGAACCAGTGCCGGGTCCGCGCGAAGACGTAGCCGGGAAGGTGCACGCGGCGACCGGCCTCCGGCCACTGTGCCCAGTCCAACGGCATGCCCTTGGTCCAGGCGGCGGCGAACTTCTCCAGGCTGCCCTTCTCCAACCAGCGGGTGGCCAGTTCCGCCAGGTCCTCCGCGTCGAGTCCGTCGCCCGTGGCGCCGTCGGCCCGACCGCGCAGGCACCCCTCGGGCGGCTTTCCGCCGTCGACGAAGGCCTCCAGGCGGTCCGCCCACTCCCCGATGTCACCGGCGCGGAAGACCACCCGCTCCCGCATCGGCACCCGACCCTCGCGGAGCGTGTGCGCGATGTCGGCGAGGTCGGGCACGTCCCCGAGGTCGATGTGGGTCCGCGCCCAGGAGGCCAACCCACCGCACAGTTCGAGGAGCCGCTCCTCGTTCTCGGCCGACACCGGGAGCCACTGCTCGCCGGACCGTTCCGGCGCGTGGGCCGCGACCGGCGTGCCGGCCTCGAGCACGACGTGCGCGTTGGTCCCGCCGAAGCCGAAGGAGCTGACCCCGGCCCGCAGCGGCGCGTCCTCGTCCGTCTCCCAGTCGCTGAGGCGGTCCACGACGTACAAGGGGCTGCCGTCGAGGTCGATCAGGGGGTTGAGCTCACTGAAGTTGACCGTGGCCGGCAGCTGCGCGTGGCGCATCGCGAGGATCACCTTGAGCATCCCCGCCACACCGGCGGCGCCCTCCAGGTGACCGATGTTGGTCTTCACCGAACCGACGCCGCAGCGGTGCTCCCGTTCCCGCTCGGCTCCGTCCTCGTCCAGTTCCGCGAACGCCCGCTTGAGTCCGCTGATCTCGATGGGGTCGCCGACCGGGGTGCCCGGACCGTGGGTCTCGATGTAGGACACCGAGTGGGCGTCGATCCCCGACCGGCGGTAGATGCCGGTGATCAGGTCGGCCTGGGCCGCGGGGTTGGTGACCGTGAGGGAACTGGTGCGGCCGCCGTGGTTGCTGCCGATGCCCTTGATCACCGCGTACACGGCGTCGCCGTCCCGGCGCGCGTCCTCGGCGCGTTTGAGCATGACCATGCCGCCGCCCTCGCCGCGCACGTACCCGTTGGCCTTGGCGTCGAAGGCACGGCACAGGCCGTCGGGGGAGAGCATGCCCGCCTTGGCGAAGGCGATGAAGTGCCGGGGCGACCAGGTCAGGTTCACCCCTCCGGCGAGCGCGGCGTCGCAGTCACCGGACTGCAACGCCTGCACCGCCTGCTGGACCGCCACGAGAGAACTGGAGCACGCCGTGTCGTTGACCACGCTGGGGCCGTGGAAGTCGAAGTGGTGGGACACCCGGTTGGCGATGATCGCGTAGGCGGCGCCGGTCGGGTAGTAGGCGTCGATCTCGTCGACCTGCTGTTCGATGAGCTCGGCGTAGTCCCAGTGGCACACACCCATGAAGACCCCGGTGCGGGATCCCGCGAGACGGTCGGCCCGGTAACCGGCGTCCTCCAGCGCGTGCCAGCCCAACTCCAGGGCCATACGCTGCTGCGGGTCCATGGACCGCGCCTCGCGCGGGGAGATCTGGAAGAACTCCGCGTCGAAGCAGTCGGCGTCGTCGACGAAGCCGCCCCACACGCTGTTGGTCTTGTTGAACTCGCGACGCGGATGACCGAGATGGTCCTCCTTGCGCCAACGGCGCTCCGGGACCTCACTGATCAGCGAGCGGCCCGCGGCCAGGTGGTCCCAGAACTCGTCGGGGGTACGCGCTCCGGGCAACCGCAGGGACAGGCCGACGACGGCGACATCCTGACCGTCGTCACCGGCACCGTGGGAATTCTTCATGGCGGGGATTCCGTCCTAGGCCGAGAGGGCGTCGCTGCGCCGGTCGACGACGTGCATGGGAACATCGAGCGGGTCTCGGCGGCGTGCGTGACCTCGCACGAACCAGTGGTGGAGCCAGATCGTGGACGCCAGGAAGACGAAGGTCTGGTTCTCCTTGGTGCCGATCCGCTCCGGGCGGCTGTCGAAGATGCGATCGGTGAACCGCCGGACGAAACGCGGGTCGAGCACACCGATCTCGTCGAGCGTGTCCGCGTCCGTCAGCAGATCGCGGTAGTCCGAGTTCGATCGCACGAAGGCGGCGCTGTCGGGGGCCCGGTACGGGAACTTCCCCTTCTCGATGATGCGGGCCGGCAACACGTCGGCGTAGGCGCGCTTGAGCAGGTACTTCTCGTCGTACTCGTCCCCGAAACGCTGGTTGACGGAGGTCGCCAGACGCACCACCGCGGGGTCCAGGAAGGGACAGCGGTTCTCCACTCCGTGGGCCAGCGCCATCCGCTCCCCTTGGGTGGACAACAGGTAGCCGCTGAGGAGCGTGCGGAACTCCAGCCACTGTGCCTTCTGCACGGCGGAGAGTTCGGCGTAACCGGACTCCTCGGCGACGAGTTCCTGGAGTGCGGCGAAGGGATCGCCCGCGTCCTTGAGCAGGCGCGTCGCGAACCGGCCGTTCTGGAAGCGCATCTGGTGCGAGAACAGGCCGGGCAGCCGCTCCTCGGTGAACTGCTGGTACAGCCCCAGCATCCTGCGTTGGCCGTCCTCGCCGTTGAAGTGGCCGAGATAGGGGTAGAGCCGACCGAGTCTGCTCATGCGCTCGTCGTCGTCCAGGTCGTTCCACTCGGACAGCAGCCGGGTGTCCTTGAAGATGCCGTAGCCCAGGAAAGCCTCGTCCGCGCCCTCTCCGCTGAGGACGACCTTGATGCCCTGGCTCCGGACGTGTTCGGCCAGCAGGTACATCGGGACGAAGGCCGTGCGGAAGACCGGGACCTCCGCGTGCCGGACCGCCTCGGGGAAGGCCTCCACGACGTCGGAGTCCGACACCCGCAGGGCGGAATGGTCGACCCCCAGGTGGGAGGCCAACGCGTTCTGCTCCGCCGACTCGTCGAACTCCGCGTCCTCGAACTGCAGGGAGAAGGTGCGCAGGGGGACGTCGGACCGTCGCGCCACGAGGTGCGCCAGGATCGACGAATCCAGACCTCCCGAGGCGTAGACGCCCACCTCGACGTCGCTGCGGAGCCGCACGTCGACGGCGGCGTCGAGTTCCGCCCGCACCAGCTCGACGGCCTCCTCCTCGGTCGCGGGCGGCGCTCCCCCGACGAGGTCGAGTGCGGCCCAGCGTCTCCGTTCGGCCCTGGTCCCGTCGATCGTCAGGTACTCCCCCATCGGCAACTGCTCGATGTCGCGGAATCCGCTCTGCCCCGGGAGCGGTGTCCACGTGGCGAACATCGAGGCCAGCTGCGGCGCGTCGAAGGAGAACCGAAAACCCGGGTAGGCCAGGAAGGCCTTCATCTCGGAGGCGAAGAGCCACCCGCCCTCGTGACGTGCCACGAACAGCGGACGCTTGCCGTACCGGTCGCGCGCCAGGTGCAGTTCGCCGGTGACGGAGTCGAACAGACTGAAGGCGAACGCACCGTTGAATCGTTTCAAGCACGCTGCGCCCCAGGCGGCCCAGGCCAGGAGGACGACCTCCGTGTCGGACCGTGTCCGGAAGGCGAATCCCAGGCGCGTCAGCTCCGAACGCAGTTCCCGGTAATTGTAGAGCTCACCGTTGTAACAGAGCCAGTATCGACCGTCGGGACTTCCCATCGGCTGCGATCCGGTGGAAAGGTCGATGATGCTCAGCCGCACCGTCCCCATGGCCATCCGGTCGTCGAGAAAACACCCGGCTTCGTCAGGGCCGCGGTGCTCGATCTGGGCGAGCATGTCCTGGACCACGTCGGGGTATTTCAGGGCGGGAAGAGGGCTCGCGTAGAAGCCGGCTATGCCGCACATGGCTCACCCGTTCTCGCTGGTACGGGAACGGGCGGATTCGACGAAACCGACGATGCCCGACAACGAGACCATGACGTTTCCGAGCAGCGCCTCCTCACCGAGTTTCACATCGTATTCCTGTTCGATGTGCCCGATGAGCGTGATGTAGCCGAACGAGTCGATGACCCCGGCCTTGAACAGGTCGCTGTCCTCGGTGATCTCCGAGTCGAACTCGAACATGAACTGTTCTTCCATGTACTGCTTGAGTTCCTGCTCCATGGCGCTCCTTATTCTCCTTCTGACTCGGGATGCCGAACCAATGACGAACCAGCACCTCGGCGTGTTCTCGCCGTGCGCACATGATGTTTCAGGAGGTACTAGGTGACGGACATCCGGGGAGCGATGATCCGAGCGAGATCGGCCCAGTGGGATCGGATGAAGAAGTGGCCGCCGGGGAACACGTGGGTCTCCAGCGGCTTCTGGGTCTCGCGTTGCCAGGCGTCGACGTCCGCATTCGGCAGATCCTCGTCCTCACCGACGAAGACCGTGACGGGCAGGTCCATGGGTTCGTGTGAGCGGTGCTCGTAGGAACCCAGGATGGTGAAGTCGGCGCGCAGGATGGGCTCGTAGAAGGCCTTCATGTCCTCGTACTTCAGAAGTTCGGCGGGTACACCGCCCAAGCGGCGCAGGTGTTCCCAGAAGGCGTCCGACTCCAGGGTCCATGTCAGGTACTCACGGCTCCTGACCGAGGGACCGCTCGCCCCCGACACGAAGAGGTGGAGCGGCGCGGGCAGCCCCTCTTCCCTCAGGCGACGGCACAGCAGGTACACGAGCCCGGCACCGAGACTGTGACCGTAGAGCGCGTACGGCGCGTCGAGGCGTTCTCTGATCTGCGTCAGCATGTCCTCGACCACCGCCTCGGGCGAGGTCAGCAAAGGCTCCGAGACCCGACTCCCCCGGCCCGGCCGTTCGAGCGTGAGGACCTCCAGGTCCGGGCACTCCTCGGCCAGCGCCGCGTAGGAGCGCTCGTCACCGCCGGCGTAGGCCGCACAGAACAGGCGCGGTCGTGGCCGGGACCCTCCGTCCGGGCCTCGATCGGGCGTGGTCGACTGATCGATGTGGTCGAGCATGCGGGTCAATACGCTCCCGTTTCCCACTTCTCTGCACTTGTCGACGGTTGTTCGCGCCAACATGTAGCGGACACTCTCCACCCATCGCACCGAGCCGCATATCTGCTCGCTCAGTGTTTCCGCGACAGCGTCCCCGGAATAAGGTCTCGCCGTGAGATTGGCGATCACCGTACCAGTCGGAGATCGGAACCTGAACCCTTTGAGAAAAGCTGTGAATTCATCACGCGCCGGCACCATGAGCCGCGAGTGGAACGCGGCGGAGACCTTCAGTCGAGCGACCCGGACACGGCGTTCCTCCAACAACCGCCGAGCACGATCGATATCCTCACCGGGGCCGGAGAGCACGGTCTGCGCGTCGGTGTTGTAGTTGGCCACGTCGAGGCCGGACAGATCCTCCTCCAGGAGGAAGGCGTCCAGCTCCCGCCCCGTGATCCCGACGACGGCGAGCATCGCGCCGTCCCGGGACCGTGCCATCAGCTCACCACGCTTGACCACCAGCTTGAGCCCGGTCTCGAAGTCGAAGACACCCGCGGCGTGCAGGGCGTTGTACTCACCGAGGCTGTGCCCGAGCAGGTAGTCGCCCGACGGCTCGCCACGCTCCAGTGAGTCCTCGTAGGAGAGGGCGTTGACGACATAGATCGCGGGTTGCGTGTAACGCGTGTCGTCGAGCAGACCCCGCGGGTCCTCCAGACACAACTCACGCAGGTCGTAACCTAGGACTTCGTTCGCCGATTCGACCCTTGCGGGGAATCGGTCGAACAGACCCGCTCCCATGCCTTTCATCTGGGAGCCTTGCCCGGGAAAGAGTACGGAATAACCACTCTCGAAGATGTCAGACTCCGCAGCGCATCAATGGTCTGACGCCGGATCCGGTCCGGCGCTCCGGGCTCGTGCGGAAACTCCGCACGGAATATCTTGGATATTCACTTCGGCTCCGCGGCCGACGGATTCCCAATACGGGACATCTCGCCAGCGCGTGCACTCACGGTAGCAAGGCGCTCTCGAAACCCGCAAACGACGATGGACCCCCACAAGAGACCCAAAAAGACATAACGCAAAAACGTTACAAGACTGACAAACCAGACACCAGGCGCATGGAAGCAGGAAACAACCCCCCTTCTCGCGGGACCCGGCAAGCCCGCTCGAACCCCCGTTAATACCCCCGGGGGGCATACGAACGCCGGCGGGTGGCCGACTGGTATGGGTGCCCTACATCCCGACCTCGGACGGGCGTGGAGCGCTGACCGGGTACGCGGTACCCATGAGCACGCCGTGCCCGCCCGGGTGGGCTTTTCCCACATGCGCGACGGCGGGCCGGCATGGGACGGAAACACCTCTCGACGGGGTGCGCGACCGATGCGCTTCGAGGGGTACCAAACCTCGGGGGCCAGTGCGGTAGATCACATGCACGAATTTCCAGCCGTGGAGGTCACCGCGGGTGACCCGCACGAGGGGCGCCACGCGACGGCGCGGGCGGAGCCGGGACCGTTCGCCCTGTTCACGCAGGTGTGACGGTGACGTGTGGGCGCGGCGGCACACCGTGCCGCCGGGGCAACGGCGTCCGGTGAGGCGTCACCGAGCACCGGGGGTGCCGTGTTCTCGGGAGGACACGGCCTCGACGCCTCCGGTGGGGAGGCCGGGCGGTGCGCGACACCGCCCGGCCTCCCGCCCGGGGTCAGTGACCCCGCGTGCCCGTGTCCGCCGCGTCCTCGGGCAGGATGCGGCGGAGCCCCCCGTGTCCGCCGCGCGGCTTCCACTCACGCGGATAACCGACGGAGACCTCGTGGAAGGGCACCCCGTCATAGACGGTGGTGCGCGGAATGTGCAGATGCCCGTAGACGGCGGCGCGGGCCCGGTAGCGCACGTGCCAGTCGGCGGTGCGCTCGGTGCCGCACCACTGGGCGAACTCCGGGTAGTACATGATCCTGGTGGGTTCGCGCACCAGCGGCCAGTGGCTGACCAGCACGGTGGGCAGGTCCGGGTCGATCTCCGCGAGCCGCGCCTCGGTCGCGGCCACGCGCGCGGCGCACCACGCGGCCCGGTCGGGGTAGGGGTCCGGGTGCAGCATCACCTCGTCGGTGCAGACGATGCCGTTTTCATAGGCCTTGGCCAGACTCTCCCGGGGCGTGGACGTGCCCGGCGCGAGGAAGCTGTAGTCGTACAGAAGGAACAGGGGCGCGATGACGACCGGGCCACCGGCGCCCCGCCACACGGGGAAGGGGTCCTCAGGCGTGACGACGCCCAGCCGGCGACAGGCCTCCACCAGATGGAGATAGCGCTCCTCCCCGCGCAGGCGCAGGGGGTCGTTGCGGTGCGTCCACAGTTCGTGGTTACCGGGAACCCAGATGACCTTGGCGAAGCGCTCGGCCAGTGTGCCCAGGGCCTTCTCGATGTCCGTACTGATCTCGCCCACGTCGCCGGCGACGATCAGCCAGTCCTGCGACGTCGACGGGGTCAGCTCGTCGAGGATCGTGCGGTTGTCGGCGTGGGAGAGGTGGAGATCGCTGATCGCCAGCAGACTTCCGGTGGGTTCGTGGCGGGGGCTCATACCCCGGACCCTACTCAACCCGTCCGGGCGGCCAGGATCCGTCGCGGTCCCCGCGTCGCAGGGCCCCGGGATGGCGGGACACCCCCGCGGGAGGGGCGCCCGACCGCTCCGGGAGCGGCCCTCCGCGCACCCTTCCCGTCTTTTCTCGCGCGCACGCGCGTGCGCGCGAGAAGGCCGGTCACGGTCACCTCTCCCCGGGCGGGATGTCCTCGGCGACCACGGCCGGGACACGGAAAGGACGGGATCGGGGCAGAGGGCACGCCCGGGGCCGGGGCAACGACCGCGCCGGTTCAGCGCACGTGGAACGAGACCGTCGTGACGACGATCTTGGGGCGCTCGTGTAGCGCGTGCCGGAGCCGGAACGCCATCCGATCGTGGAGGAGCCGGTGCCACAGGCGCGCGGGCACCACTTCGGGCAGGATCACCGTGATCGTCAGTCCGGGCCGCTGCTCGTGCAACGCCTCGATGTAGTTCACCAACGGGGCGATGATCGTCCGGTAGGGGCTCACCACCACTTCCAACGGAAGGTGGTCCCCCCAGTGCGTCCAGTACCTCCGCATCCGCTCCGCCTCCTCCTCCGACGGGCTGAGGTGCACGGCCAGCACCGGCTGCTGGAGCGAGGCGGCGTAGGCCAGAGCCCGGATGTTGGCCAGGTCCAGGGTCTCGACGGGGACCACCGAGAGGTGGTGGATCTCCTCGGGGGTCTCCTCTTCCTCCGCTTCCGTCTCCTCTTCTCCCTCCTCCGTCTCCTCCTCGGCCCGCTCCCTCACCGGCTTCATCTCGACCGGACGCCAGGGCTCGGTGGTCTGCCGCACGGGTGAACGACGGATCACCCGGACGTTGCCTCCGGGCAGGGAGACGGTGTGCGGCCGCAGCCGGAGCGCGCGTCCGACGGCGTCGTAGTGGACGCGGATGCGCAGGGCCAGGAGGACGAAGGCCGCCACCGCCAGAAGCGCCACCCACGCGCCGGAGGTGAACTTGGCGATGGCCGCGGTGACGAACACCGCTGCGCACAGGACCGCCCCCGTGGCGTTGAAGGCGAGGCTCGTGCGCCAGTGCCGGGAGCGTGAGCGCCACCAGTGCACCACCATGCCGGTCTGGGACAGCGTGAAGGCGAGGAAGACCCCGACGGCGTACAGGGGGATGAGCGCGGTGGTGCTGCCTCCGAAGAAGACGAAGATCAGGGCGGCCGCGACGGAGAGCAGGAGGATGCCGTTGCTGTAGGCCAGGCGATCCCCCATCCGGGTGAACACGCGTGGGGCGTAGTGGTCGCGGGCCAGCAACGACAACACCCGGGGAAACCCGTTGTAGGCCGTGTTCGCGGCCAGGAGAAGGATCGCCGCCGTGCTGGCCTGGACGAGGACGTACATCGCACCGGTGCCGAAGGAGTGCCGGGCCAACTGGGAGAGCACGGTCTCCCCCGGGGCCGGGATCGTGCCGGTGACCAGGACCAGGGCCATGATCCCGCCGAACAGCGCCAGCAGTGTGAGGATCACCCAGGTCAGTGAGGCGCGCGCGTTCCGCCACTCGACGGGACGGAACACCGGAACGGCGTTGGTGATGGCCTCGATCCCTGTCAGGGCGGTCGCCCCCGAGGCGAAGGCGCGCATGACGAGGAACAGGGTGACACCCGTGACGGCGTCGATCCGTGGTGGGGGCGCCGGCGGGAAACCGGCCAGTGCCGCCCGGACGAGCCCGACGACGATCACCGCGCCCACACAGAAGACGAAGACGTAGGTGGGTGCGGCGAAGAGGACGCCCGCTTGGCGCACCCCGCGCAGGTTCCCGGCGAGGAGAAGGGCGATGACACCCAACCCGATGGGCACGGTCGCTCCGCTGAGCGCGGGCAGCGCGGAGGTGATCGCCGCGATGCCCGCGGCGATCGAGACGGCCACGGTGAGGACGTAGTCCACGATGAGGCCGCCAGCGGCCAGCAGACCCGGCATCCGGCCGAGGTTGTCGCCGGCGACGACGTAGGAACCTCCCCCGTTGGGGTAGGCGCGGATGGTCTGCCGGTAGGACAGGCCCACGGCCAGCATCATGAACATGATGGCGAGGGCGAGGGGCAGGGACAGGGTCAGCCCCGCCACACCGCCGATGACGAGGATGGTGAGCATCGCCTCGGGACCGTAGGCGACCGAGGACAGGGCGTCCGAGGACAGCACGGGGAGGGCGACGAGTTTGCGCATGCGTTCCCGGACCAGGGCGGTGCTCTTCAACGCCGGCCCCAGGAGCACCCGTCTGGCCCGGTAACCCGCCCGGCCCAGCGGGGAGGAGGTCATGTCGGCGGCCTGCGAGGCCTCGGTGGTCTGGGGTCCGCTGCCGAGGTCGGCGACGGTGACGAAGCGTTCGTAGCGGGGCTGGTGGACCTGGTGGCGTGCCGGGTAGCTGCCCACGTGCGGGTCGACGGGGAGGGCGACGCGCCAGTTCTGTGGTGCTCCGGCGGCGCGACGCCACTGTTCTCCGACCGTGTGCAGTGTCGCGAGTTGTTCGGCGGTGAGCTCGGGAAGCGGGTCGCTCGGGTCGGGTGGGCGATGGGCGCGTTCCTGCGTCATACGGCCCAGTGTTCTCGGACCGGCCCGTCGGTCCGGGGACGACGACGTGTTGGGGGTGTCCTCTCATAGCCCCGATATCAGGACAAGTCGATGGTCGAGCGCGGTCAAGGGCCGTGACGTGGTGGTCCGGGCCCGGAGCGGTCCCGGTGTCCTCGTCCACACCGGCGCGATGCGCTCGCGACAGGGCACGGGCGCGGGGTCCCGCCTTCGGGTGGTCCCCCGCCATCGACGGTCGAAACCTCGTGCGGCCCACGGCCGCGCCCGCCCGACCGTACGACGTCATCGCCGGCATGGCGTCCACCGGTCGGAAGGGTCGGATCCGGGGCGGGGCGCAACCACGGTGTAGGTGGGGAGTAAAGCGGACCGTCCATGATGGGCAGCGTCGAGTAATCGACGCACCACCCATCCCTCTGGAGAAAGGAGATCGCATGTCGATGGAGGCCGACCTTTCCAACAGCCTCGGCGACCTGCCGGTCGAGGAGTTCAGCACCAGCAGCCGCGGCGTCGTCGGTTACGGCACCGACCAGCCCGGTGGCATCGAGTCGCTCGGCTCGTCGCTCGCCATGATGGAGATCGGCGCCTCCGGTGGCGGGGAATGCTGCAGCTGCTGCAGCTGCTGCCCCTGCTGCTGCTGCAGCTGATCCCCTTGAGCCGCACGGTCGGCGGCCCCCGTGTTCCGGGGCCCGTCACCGCCCGAGGCCACTGAGGGTGCCCTCGACGGGTCCGTCCCGTCGAGGGTCGGGTCGGCCCACCGGCGTCGCCGGTGGGCCGATTCGTGTGTGCGCACTTTCATTGCCATATGGGAGCGCTCCCATAATGACGACTCCGGGCCCTTTCTCGCCGAAGCGAGCACACGCGAAGCGACCCTTACCTATGCCCCGAAAAAACCACAGAAACCCAAAAAACAAACGCAACCACGGTGTAGGTGGGCTGTAAGTCGGCCCGGTAATGATGGGCAGGCGCCGATGACCACCCGTCACGGCGCATCACCCCACGAGAGGTAAGAGGTTCCCGTGTCGATCAACACCGACCTTTCCAACAGCCTCGGCGACCTGCCCGTCGAAGAGTTCAGCACCAGTAACGAGGGCGTTCTGGGCTTCGGCTCCAACCAGCCCGGTGGCATCGAGTCCCTCGGCTCGACGCTGGCCATGATGGAGATCGGCGCCTCCGGTGGCGACGGTTGCTGCAGCTGCTGCAGCTGCTGCCCCTGCTGCTGCTGCAGCTGATCCAGCGAGATGGCCCTGGCGCGGTCACACGCGCCAGGACCATCTGTCGCCCCTGCGAGAGAAAGAAGAGAAGGGCGCGGATGCGACCGAAGCTTCGGCCGGACGTCTACTATGTACCAACAGCAGACGGGGCCTTCATCATCGATAGCGCGCGGTCGGTGACCCTGCGCGGCGGGTCGATCTACAACTGGGTGGAACGGCTCGCGCCGCGGTTGGACGGGTCCGTGCTACTCGACGACCTGACCACCGGTTTGCAGCCGGCCCACGAGAAAATGGTCCGTGACCTGGTGACGTTGCTCGAACGCAACGGCTTCGTCCGCGACGTGGGCGACGACCTGCCGCACGGACTGACCGAGGCCGAGATCGAGCGCTACCAGGCCGAGATCGCCTACGTCGACTTCCGCTGCGACTCCGGCCTCTCCCGCTTCGAGCGCTGGCGCGGTACCCGCCTGGTGATCGTGGGCGGCGCGCCTCTGGCCGACGCCGCCGCGCGCGCCGCGTGGAACCTGGGCTGCCGCCGGGTCGAGGTGGTCGACCCGAGCGATGACACCGCCGCCCGCGCCGGTCGCGCCGACGACATCGAGGCGCTGCGCGAGGAGGACCCGGACCGCGAACTGGTCGAGACGCCGGCCGGCGATCTGGTCACGAGCGTCACCGCCGCGGACTTCGTGGTCGTGCTGTCCGAGGACCCCGCGCTGATCGACACCGTCGCCGACGCCTGCACCGCGCCCCTGCTGCCGGTGCTGGTCTCCCGCGACAAGGCCTGGGTGGGACCGATCCCCGGCGGTGCATCGACGTGGGCCGACGCCAAGGTCCGCCTCACCGACACCGGTGACCTGCCCGCGGGCCCGTCGACCTGGCTGATCGGCCCGGCCACGGGCGTACCGGCCAACACCGCGCTCTTCTCCGTGTTCCGCAGTGTCACCGGCGCCTACCCGGAGCCGGTGGCCGGCGAGGTGGAGCGCATCGACCTGGAGACCCTGGAGTCCCAGACCGGTCGCGTGCAGCCCGTGGGGCGCCCCGCCGAGCCCGAGTCGCTGCAGCCGCCCCAGGTCATCGACAGCGAGGACTTCTCGCTGGCCGCGGCGGAGCTCTTCGACCAGATCGCCGGACCGCTCCTGGACATCGAGGAACACCACGAGCAGCTTCCGCTGCGCGTGGCCGCGGCCCGTCTGGCCCGCGACGGCGAGGTGAGCCAGGTCCTCGGTGTGGCCGACGCCTTCACCGAGGCACGCCACGACGCCACGCTGGCCGCGCTCGGTCGCCTCGCGGCCTCGCACCCGTCCAGTGGCCCGGCGCGTGACCTCGTCAGCGACGAGGCCGGCCCGACCGTCGCTCCGGTCGGCATCCGTGACGCGTACGTTCCCGGCATCGGCTCCGCGCTGAGCCGGGAGACCGCGCTGGCGCAGGCCGTCCTCGACTTCGCGACGGAGCGGGCGGTGCCGGTCCCGGCGCAGGCCCCGCTCATCGAGCACGAGAACCTTCCCGAAGCCGTCGGCGGGCAGCTGCACCGTCTCACGCTGCTGGCGGGCGAGCCGGTGCGTATGTTCCGGATCGACGCCGACCTGCCGACCGTTCTGGTCGCCGTGGGCGAGCGTCCCCTGGCGCGGGCCGCCGGTCTCGACCTCGCGTCCGCGATGGGTCTGGCCCTCCAGCGCGCCACGATCGTCGAACAGTGCGGTCAGGACACGCTGACGATGGCGCCCGTTCCGGAGAGCGTGCCCGAACCGGACGGCTCGGCCGCCCCGGTGACCGGTCACCTGCTCACCGTCGACGACGTCATCAAGCTGCTCGCCTCGCGCGGTCTGCGTCTGGGCCTCGTCGAACTCGACGGCGACCCGGTGCTGCGGTCGGCCACGCCCTACCTGTTCAGGGTGGTGGAACTGTGACCGAGCTGCAGACGAGCGCCCCGAGCACGACCGGTGCCGGGGCCCTGGCCGAGGCGATCCGCGCCGCGGTGCCACCGGAGTACACGGTGGTCGTCGGCGAGGCCGGCGAACTGCCGGAGATCCCCGCCGGCGACGGTCCGGTCCTGCCGGTCATCGCCCGCCGGGACCGGATGTACATCGGTCCGGTGATGCGCGCCGACCGTCCGGGCTGCAACGAGTGCCTGGAGTCGCGGCTGCTGCTGGCGCGCGAGTTCCCCGAGCCCATGGCCGAACTCGACCGCCGTGACCCGAAGATCATCCGGGGGTGGGCGCCGCCGTCGCTGACCACCCTGCACATCCGTTACGCCGCCGACATGGCGACCAAACTGGTGGACCTGGACCAGAAGGTGAGCGGCCACGACCCGTTGCCGCTCATGGTGGTCCAGCTGCTCGGCCTCGGCGCCCGCAAGGCGCAGATGCTGCCGGACCCCCTGTGCCCGGTGTGCGGCTCCCTGCCCGAGGACAATCCGGAGGACACCGAGGACCTGCGGCCGAGCCCGTCCGTGTCCCACTCCCCCGGTTCGCTCCGGACGAAGTCGCTGGTGGACGACGAGACCTTCCTGCCGACCTACGTCGACCGGGACGTCGGCCTCGTCCGCACCCTGTTCAAGTACGGCCTCGGCGTGTTCCCGAACCTGTCCGCGCCCCTCGGTCTGCGCAACTCGACCGACGTCGAGCAGGGCATCGGGCGTACCCCCTCCTACCGGGAGTCGGGGACCGCCGCGGCCGCGGAGGCGGTCGAGCGGTGGGGCGGTATGAGCCCCTCCGGTCACCGCAGCGTGGTCCGCGGTACCTTCGCCGAACTCCCCCAGGCGCTCGACCTGCGCCGGCTCGGTATGCACGACGAGCACCGGTACGACGACCCGGACTTCCGGCTCCCCCGTTGGACCGAGGACTCCGAGGTGGACTGGGTCTGGGGTCGGTCGCTGACCAAGGACGAGCCGGTCCTGGTGCCGGAGTCCTACGCCTACTACCGCACCCGGTTGGTGCGCCCGAGCATCACCAAGTACCTGTACGAGGTGTCGAACGGGTGCGCGGTCGGCGGCTCGATGCCGGAGACGATCCTGCACGGGCTGATGGAGGTCATCGAGCGGGACGCGTTCCTGATGACCTGGTACTCGCGTCGTCCCCCGAACAAGATCGACCTCTCCACCGCGAAGGGCTCCACGGTTCCGCTCCTGCGGGAGCGCATCGAACGCCACACCGGTTACACGGTCCACGCCTGGGACACCACGACCGAGCACGGCATTCCCAGTGTCTGGATCGGCGTCGTCGACGAGCAGGAGCGGGACGACCACGCCCGCTTCCTGTGCGCCGCCGCGTCGCACTTCAACATGGAGGAGGCCGTGGGCGCGGGGCTGCTCGAACTCGCCCCGATCATCGCCCAGCACGAGGACGAGCCCCAGGAGGTGCGGGACCACGCCCTGCGGATGGTCTCCGACGGCGACCTGTGCCAGTCGATGCTGCACCACAGCCAGCTGAACGGCCGTCCCGAGGCGCAGCACCGGCTCGCCTTCCTGCACGAAGGCGGGACGACCGGGATCGCCGACCCGCACCCGATGCTGAGCACCGGTGAGCCGACCGACCTGGAGCAGCTGCTGCGCTCCACGATCGACCGGCTCGCGGAGCACGGCCTCGAGGTGATCGTGGTCGACCAGACGACCCCCGAGCACCGCGCCGGTGGGCTGTTCTGCGTGAAGGTGATCGTGCCGGGGATGCTCCCGATGACCTTCGGACACAAGTTCCGTCGGGTCAACGGGATCGACCGGGTGTTCAAGGCCGCGGCGGCGCAGGGGTACGACGACGTCAACCCCGACCCGCACCCGTTCCCATGACGTACAAGGAACCGATGACGACCGCTGTACCGACGCCCGTGACCGACGGTGCGGATCCGGCCCTGGTGCGCGAGTACCTGTACGACGTGCACTACCGGTGGCAGGCGATCTTCGCGGAGGGGCAGGGCGGGCTCGACGATCCCGACCGCCCTCCGCTGTTCACCCGGCCGGAGTCGCCGCGACGCAGGTACGCGCTTCCCTCCAGGCCCCGGCACCGTATCGGTCCGCTCGGAGCGGCGTTGCGCGAGGAGTCCTCGCCAGAGGGGGCCCGGCTCGCGCCGGGCCCCCCGGCCTCTCCCGACCCCGCCCTGCTGGGAGAACTGCTCTTCTACGGCTACGGGTTCTCCCGTGTCGACCAGGGACCGCAGGTGGAGTGGCCGTGGCACCGGACGGTGGCCTCGGCGCGCTGTTTCTACCCGGTCGAGATGGCGGTGTGGTCGGCCGACGCACCCGAGGGTGTGCACCGGTACGACGCCGCCCACCACGAACTCTCCGAGCTGCGCGACGACGTCGGCGCCCGTGATCTGGCCGCGGCGGCCGCCGCGGACCTCGACGGAGCCCGCACGGTGCTCGTCCTGACGGCGCGGCTCGGCAAGGTGGCGTTCCGCTACCGCAACTACGCCTACCGCCTGGTCACCCAGGAGGCGGGGCTGATCGCCGGCAACCTGCTGGTCGTGGCCTCCGCCCTGGGCCTGCGCGGACAGCTGCGGCTGCGCTTCCTCGACGAGGCGCTCGCGCGACTGCTGGCCCTGCCCGAGGACGACTCCGAGGCGGTCCTGGCGGTCGTCCCCCTGTGGGACGCCGAGGAGGCGCCGGAGGCACCCGGACACCGACCGGCCGTGCCGGACACCCGCGGCTCCGCCCCCGTTCCGGTGGCGGGCGGCAACGGCATCGACCCGGTGCTGAGCGCCCGTGCCCTGGCCGTGGAGCGGGCCTCCTGGCTGCGCGCACCCGAGGAGCTGGCCCCGGTCGATGCCGGCACCCGCACCCCCTTCCGGGGCGCGGAACCGGTCGCGGTCGCCGGCGACGTGCCGCTGACCCCGCTGCGGCGGGCGAGCTCCACGGACACCGGTCTCGCGGTCGTGCGTCGCGACTCGGGCCCCGACGTCTTCCTTCCCACCGCGCGTCCGTTGCCGTTGGGTGTGGTCTCCGACGTCCTGCTGGACGCGGTCCGCCCCCTGCGCAGCGACCTGTGGCATGACGCCTCCCCGCCCGAGGTGGGCGTGCACGCGATCGCCGGGTCCGTGACCGACCTGCCGCGGGGGCACTACCGCCTCGTGGACGGGGCGCTGCGCCCCGTGAGCAACGGCGACCTGCGGCCCCGGCTGCAGGAGATGGACGTCTGGCGCACGGAGATCAACGCGAAGACCGCACCGCTGCTGGCCGTGGTCACCGCGGACGCCGAACGCCTCCTCGAACACCACCCGCGTCGGGCGTTCCGGGCGACCCAGGCACTGACCGGCCTGGTGACGCAGCGGATCTCCCTGGCCGCGGCGGCGCACGGGTTGTCCGCGCGGGTCACCAACAGCTACGACGCCGACGAGTTCGCCGCGCTGCTGGGGCTCGACCTCGAACGGGAGATACCGGTGTTCCTTCTGGTCCTGGGTTATCCCAACGCGCCGTGGCACCTGGCGACGAGGGTGCGCCCATGACGGTGGCACGCGTCGCGGGGCTGCCCAGCCACAGTGCCAGGGTCGGCCACCTGCCCGACACGGTCCGCCACCTCGACGAACTCCGTGACCTGCGACGTGAACTGCGCAGGCGCGGCGACGAGCTGGCGGACATGATCTATCCGGCGATCGGCGGTTGCGAGGACCGCGACGCCCGCAGGGCTCTGCTGGCCTGCCGCCGCGCGGTCCACAACGGGCGGGCGCCGCGACCGCTGCCGGAAAGTGCGCTCAAACGACTGCCGACGACGGCCCGCGCGCTCCTCGACCGGCTGCGCTCCGACCACGAGGCGTGGGAGCAGGGGTGGACGCGGGCACGGGAGGCGTTCCGCGACGAGCGTTCGGCGGCGGAGCACCGACTCGCCGAGATCGTGTCCGACGAGGATTTCCGACGTGCTCTGGCGATGGCCAGTGACGCGCTCTTCCCCGACGTCGAGGCCTGGTTGTCCGGTCCCCTGGGGGCACCGGAACACCTGAACACCCGACGGCGGGTCGTCGCGTACGTCCTGCGCACCGCGCTGAAGACCAGTCCGTTCTCCACCCTGACCACGGCGGGGCTGCTCGACGACGCCGCTCCGGGATCCGCCGGTGCGGACTCCTCGACGTCCGTGGCCCAGGTCCCGGCGCCGGAGCGTCTGTCCCGGCACCTGGAGCTCAACGCGGAGATCGAGTTCCTGCTGGAACGCCTGTTGGTGACGCGGCACGGACCGCTGGTCCTGCGGGCCAACCCGACCCTCACCGTTGTGGGCGAGCGGCTCCTGGTCGTGCACTCGGACGGTCGGTGCGTCGGGGTCCCGGCCCGCCCCTGGGTCCTGCGGCTCGCCGAGGCGGCGGCCACGGGGGCCGCTCCCGGCGACCTCTTCCGGGTGCTCACCGACGAGTTCGGCGCGCCCGACGCCGAGGCCGGGACGATGATCGAGCGGTTGGTCTCGGCCGGTCTGCTGCAGGCCGACTTCGGCGTGCCCGACCAGGCGTCGGAACGTCTGGGCACCATCGCCGACCGGCTGGCGCTGCCCGAGCACTCCCCCATCCGCCGGGTGTCCTCCACGACCAGGGAGGTGGCCGAGGCCGCCGACCCGAAGGACCGTTGGCTCTCGCTGGGCCGGCTGCGCGCCGCGACCGGTGAGGCGTTGACGGAGGCCGGTGGGGACGAGTCGCTGATCCCCGGAAAGTACCTCTGCTACGAGGACGTCCTTCCGGGATGGTCCACCCCGCCGGCGACCCCGGACTGGACGGCGCTCGACACCGACCTGCGGCGGATCCGACACCTGGTGTCGGTGTTCGACGGTGCGCTTCCGGGCCGTCTGGCCATCGCCGGTCTGCTCGAACGCCGGTTCGGAGCCGGGGCGGCGATCACCCCGGTGGAGGCCTGGCTGGCCTGGAACGAGGAGACCACCGGCGGCGGCGACGGCGCACCGGGGACCGACCCCGGTGACCTCCAGGCCCTGCGCGACAACCCCTTCCACCTGGCCGACACCGGCCTGCACCGGGTGGCGGAACTGCGCCACCTGCAGACCGACCTGCTCGGCTTGTTGGTCCCGCCGGACGGTGTCACCGACACCTTCGAGGCCGACACCCGGGCCCTGGACCGGCTGCTCTCCGACCTGCCGGGATGGCTGCCCCGGAACCACCCCACCAGCCTCTACCTCCAGCCGCTGGCCGACGGTTCGGTGGCCTTCAACTCGGCCGCACCCGGGTACGGGTCGGCCGACGCCCGGCTGCGACGTCGGTCGACCGGCGCGTCGTCCGGGGAGCGGTCCCGCGGTCCGCTGCTGGTCGAGGTGACGGGGCTGTTCCGCAGCTCGCTCAACCGGGTGGCGCCGCTGGCCTCCCACGAACTGCTGTGGCCGGGCTGTGTTCCCGGGGCACCGCCGGAGCGACAGGTCCGCCCCGCCGACCTGGAGATCCGTCTGGACCCGGAGACCGGCATGCCGGGCCTGTGGTGGCGGCCCGCCGACCGACGGATCGAACTGGTCCACCGCGGCACCATGGCGCGTTGCTGGCTGCCCCCGGTCCTGCGCTTCCTACTGGACCTGGCGACACCGCTGTCCGAGGCGTGGGCCCTGGTCGGACGGGCGCGGGAACTGTACTCGAACCCGAAGCCGTCCGAGGTGGCCGTTCTGCCCCGGTTGCGCGTCGGCTCGGTCCTGATGGAGCGCCGAAGCTGGATCGTGCCCCGTGAGGAGTTCGACCAGAAGGGTACCGACGACTTCGACCGCTTCGTCGGGGTCCGCGAACGGGCCCAGGAGTTGGGTCTGCCGGACATGGTGTTCGCCCGGGCCGCCGACACCGGCGCGAGCTCGGCCCAGATCATGGAGAAGGCCAAGGACCGCAAGCCGCGTCCGCTCGACCTGTGCTCCTGGTGGGGCGTGGAGGAGCTCTCCCGCATGGCGCGCGGTCGCGAACTGCTCCTGTTCCAGGAGGCGGCGCCGGACGTGTTCGGCCCCGACCGGGTCGTGGAGTACGCCGTCGAGGTACCGGGGGATGGATCATGAGCTGGATCACGGCGCACTGCTACTACCACCAGGACCCGGCCGTGGTGATCACGTCCGTGGTCGCACCCACCATGCGGGAGATGGGCGACCGGGTTCCGCGCTGGTTCTACGTCCGGTACTGGGCCGGTGGACCCCACGTGAGGTTCCGGCTGTGGGTCCCGGACGCCGAGGACCGGGCCACCGCGCGCGGGCACATCGAGGATCGCTTCGCGGAGTTGGTCGCGCGGCACCCCTCGCGCACGCCCGCGGACCCGGCCGACTACGCCCGTCTGGCCGGGCTGATCGGTCACGCGGACGACGACGGGGGCGGTGACCTGCTCCCGGACAACACCCTGACCTGGGATTCCTACCGACCAGAGACCGAGATGTACGGCGGTCCCGAGGCGATGGCGCACGTGGAGGAGTTCTTCACCGCGTCGAGTCGGGACGCCCTGGCCTACGTGGGCACCGACACCGATCCGATCGCTCGGGCGGTGTGGTGCATGGCCGGTGGTCTGGCCACGGTCGGGGACGCCGACTGGACCGCCCGGTTCGCCGACCACATGGTCCGGGGATGGCTCGGCGAGCAGATCGGCCCCCAGTGGCAGGCGGTCGTGGACCAGGCCTGGCAGCGCTCCGGTGACCGGGTGCGACGGCTGGTCCGGCACGCTCTGACGGCCGAACCGGCCGGGACCGACGACCGGTGGCTGACGGCCTGCCACCGACTCCAGCGAGGGCTGGGAGAGCTGTCCGAGCAAGGCCGGTTGCGTCCGCCCGCCGACATGCGACCGCACGACATCGAGCACCTCGACCGGGGGATCATCACGCTCTCCGCGTTGCACATGCACAACAACCGACTCGGTGTCCACATGGAACGGGAGGCACTCGCCATGGAACTGCTCAGGTTGGCCTTGGTCGACTTCGTGTCGGTCGCGCCATGACGGCCACCCGGCGACTCCGCGTCGCCTATCACGACCAGGATCCGGCGCCCCTGCTGCGCGAGGGCGTCCGACCGCTGTTGGCCGAACTCGCCGACGCCGGCCTGCCCACGTTCTGGACGCGTCACTGGCGCCGCGGTCCGCACCTGCGGATCGTGGTCGACGCCGACGAGGCGACGTGGGAGCGGGTCGTGCGCCCCGCCGCCGAGCGGCACCTGCGGGCGGCCCTGGAGACGCACCCCTCGACGACGGTGCTCGATCCGGACCTGCTCCGCGAGCCGCACCGGCAGCTGGCCGAGCGCGAACGGGAGTTCGGTCCACTGGAGCCCCTGCAGGCCGACAACACCATCGAGGAGGAGCCGCACGACCCCCGGCTGCACGTCCTCGGAACGCCCGACGCGGTGGACCTGTTCGAGGGCTTCTCCCAGCGGACGGGCGATCAGGCACTACGGATGGCGATCGGCGAGGGCCCCTCGCCCAGCACACACGTCGTCGACCTCATGCTGGTGATCGCCCAGGAGGTGGGGGGCTACATCGAGCGGGGGTTCGTCTCGTACCGCTCGCACGCGGAGTCCTACATCATGGGATCCGCCGACCCGGACGGCATCCGCGCCGTCTTCGACGAGCGCTCCGCCCGCCTGCGCGACCCCCTCGTGCAACGGGTACGGGCCCACGTCGACCGACCGGGCGAACACATGGACGCGCTCACCACGTCGGTGGGCCGGGAACTCGTGCGGGCCGCCGCCGACGCCGACCCCCTGCTCGCCGACGGCCGCCTGGACCTGGACGGGCCGACCGCGTCGGAGGGCCCCGGAGAGGCCACGACCGCCGAACGGACCCGGCACAGCGCCTTCCACCGTGCCCTGCGCGACTCCGGCGACTTCGAGCGCACCCTGCGCGAGGCTCCGTGGTTCCTGCGGTACCGGGTGGCGCTGAACCTGCTGTACCTGCACCTGGCCCGGATCGGTGTCCGGCCGGTGGACCGATTCCTCTACTGCCACGTCGTCGCGGACGCCGTGGAACAGGCCCGTGGGGTGGACGCGGTGGCGATGGTGGCCGCGGGCAAGACCGATCTCGTAGGAGGGCAGTCATGAGTACGGCCGATCACACGATCGAGACCGACGCCGGTCGGGAGACCGTCTCGGCGTATCTGGCGGACCGTGAGCTGCCACAGGTGTCGGGCGCCTATCAGCTCTACCCGACCAGGGCGGGCCGGCCCGGCATCGCCGAGCACCCGCTGCCCCGACCCTCGCGCCACCCCGACGGCCCGGTCGACCGGATCTCCCGGATGCTGGCGACCGGCAACGGTCTGGCGCGGCACCGGTTCCTCACCGTCTCGGGGGCTCGGGCGTTCCTGCCCACGGGCGCGCCCGGCTGGGGCTTCGACGAACAGCACGTGATGACCACCCTTCTGCGGTTGGTCGCCAGTGGCGGTGCGGCCTATCCGGTCGACCTGTGGCTGCTGTCGGCGGGGACACCAGGGCTGCCCACCGGCGCGCACCGCTACAACCCGGTGCATCACGCGTTGACCCAGATCACCGACGAGGACCCCCGTCCCCGTCTGGCGCGCGCCCTCGGCGGCCCGGTCTCCGACCTGACGATCGTGCTGACGACCCGGTTGGAGCGCACGACGGGACGGTACGGCAAGTTCGCGCACCGTCTGCACCTGCTGGACACCGGTCACACGCTGACCCAGCTGTTGGTCGCCGGCAAGACCCTCGACTGGGAGTGCACCCCGCGGCTGTCGTTCGTGGACGACGAGATCGAACACCTCATGGAACTCGGCGACGAGACCGAGATCGCGTTCGCCGTGCTCAGCGTGGGTCCGACCCACGACGTGACGCCCGCGAGCGATCCGGCTCCGTCCCGCGTGCCGACGGTCCCGGACCGCTACCCGCAGGAGGTGTTGGGGGCCGTCCGGCGTTCGGAGCCCGGCGAGGAGCTGAACTTCGGCGAGATCACCCTGCCCGGGGACCCGGTCCGGGCGATGCTGCGCAGGCGCAGTCCGGTCGGCGGGTTCGTGGCACCGGCACCGACCATGGAGGCGTTGGAGCCGGTGGCCGCGGCGGTGGACGCGGTACTGGCGCCGCTCGGCGGCCACTGCATGCTGGTCCCGCCGAAGGATCCCAGGGTGGCGACCAAGATCGGAGCGCCGGGCCACCGGCTCAACCTGTCACTGGCCGGGGTGCTGGTGCCGGTGCTGGACCTGCCCGCCCTGGTCGAGAAGCACGGCCCCGGAGCCTTCCGTGCGGGTGCGGTCGCCATCGGCGCGTCCCTCCAGGCGGGGGCCCTGATCGCGGCGGATCGCGGTCTCGGCACCTTCCCCCTGTGCGCCTACGACGGGCCGGGGATCGAGCAGTCGCTGGGGCTGCCCGAGGCCTCCACCATGTGCGTGGCCCCGATCGGTGTGGCGGCCCACGTCGGCGCCGGCCTGGAGGTCCCCCTGTAGCGGGGGCGGCCCCATCGAGGGCGTGACACGGGTCGGGCCCGGCGGGATTACTCCTGCCGGGCCCGACGCACGTCCGCACCCCGGTTCGGGTGGCGGTGGGGTCGCGGGCGTGGGGTCGCCAGGCACGGACCGCCTCGCCGACGTCCCGAAGGTCCCCGCCCCGTCGGACACCCGAACACGAGGAACAGAACAAGGGTGGCCCCCGACCGGGGGCCACCCTTGTTCGAGCTTCCTACGCGCCCTCGAAGAGCGCGCGCACGTGCTCCCGGGTCCGCGGCCTCAGCGGCTCGGACCAGGCACGCCACGTCTGTTCGGTGAGCTCCTCGGCGGAGTCGGTGAGACCCAACTCCTCGATCTCGGTGGGGAAACCCCACCGACGCAGCAGCGTGACCAAGGCGTCGGCCGCCTCAGCGGGGGTCGTCGAGGGTCCGGAGCAGCCGAGCGCACGACCTCCCAGTTCGGCGAGCCGATCCGCGTGACCGGCGGTCTTGTCGCCGTCGACGACGAGCCGCGCCCACCGGGTGAGCAGGACACCGAGCGCCGGTCCCTTGCGCAGGCCCTGCGCGGTCAGCGTGTTGACCGGGTACCAGATCCAGAACGAGTGCTGGTGGCGCCCGATCTGGTGCACCGTGAAGGTGCTGACGCTCGCGGCCAGCGCGATCGTTCCACGCGCCTCCAGGTCGCCGCCGTCCGCGATGGCCCGGTCACCGGCCGGGATCACGGCCTTGATCTGGCCGATCGCGACCTCGTCCACCAGCGGTGTGGTGGGCAGGTCCGACACCATCGGCACCAGGAGACGGGCGACCGTCTCCAGCGCGCCCTCGGCGGTCAGCTCGGAGGGGAGCGACGTGTGCAGCTCGGGGTCGATCACGGCCACGCGGGGGAAGAGCGACCAGTGGACGAGGAACCGGCGGTCCGGCCCGTCCGCCAGGCTGGCCTTGGCGTTGACCTCGCTTCCGGTGGCCGCGGTGGTGGGCACCGCCACCACCGGCAGAGCCGGGTGCGCCGCGGCCGCGGGGAGGACGAACCCACCACCGGGCTGCCAGTCGGTGAGCAACCGGGGGAACACCGCGGCGGCGGCGGCCGCCTTGGCGAGGTCCATGATCGTTCCGCCGCCGATCGCGCAGACCGAGCGGACACCGGCCTCCCGGAATCGACCCGCGAGCTCCATCGCCTCCTGCCGGGTCGGCGTGGTGGCGGCGCGACGGACCACGATCTCCGGTGCGAGACGCTCCAGCAGCGCGGCGAGGGCGGGCACGGCGGACAGGGCGTGCTCGTCGACGACGACCGCGGCCGGGCGACCGATCCGCTCGACCTCCATGGGCACGTCGCTCAACCGGCCCGGGCCGAAGTCGATACGGGTGGGGACCCACCAGTGGGGGTTGACCCCGATGTTCGTCTCGGTCATCGCGATCGCACCGCCCGGAGCGCGCCGCTCAGTCGGGCCGCGATCTCGTCCACCTCGTCATCGGTGATGGTCAGCGGTGGGAACAGCAGGAGGCTGCGGCGGCTCGGATGCACCAGGAGTCCGTTCTGTTGACACAGATGGCCGATCATCGCCACGTCCATCTGGGAGAGCGGGGCGCGGGTCCGGGGGTCCCGCACGAGTTCGACGCCGAGGGCCAGGCCCTCGCCGCGGATCTCGCCGACGATGTCGAGTTCGAGGAGTCGGTCGAGGTGCCCGCGCAACCGGGCGCCGGCCTCGGCGGCCCGCTCGACCAGCTTCTCCTGCTCCATCACGTCGAGCACCGCCAGCGCGGCGGCGCACGCGGCGGGGTTGCCGGACTGGGTCTCGCCGTGTGAGAGGTAGGCACCCGCGTCCTCGTAGGCCTTGTACACCTCGGGCGGGAAGAGGGTGGCGGCGAGCGGCAGGTACCCGCTGGTGATGCCCTTGGACATGGTGACCACGTCGGGCCGGATCCCGGTCCGCTCGATCGCGAACATCGTGCCGGTGCGGCCGAACCCGGTCGCGACCTCGTCGACGATCAGGTGGGCCCCGACCCGCGAGGTGAACGCGGCGATCTCCTCCAGGAACCGGTCCGGAGGCACGAGCACCCCGCCCGAGCAGAGGATCGGCTCGATGATGACCGCCGCCACCTGGTCGCCCTCGGTGCGTTCGAGTTCGGCCAGGGCCTTGCGGCAGGTGTCCAGGTCGGGACCGAGTCCGCGTTCGGCGGCGAAGGTGTCGGGGAACGGCAGCAGCCGGTGTCCGCTGCGGTCGACGCCGTAGGCCTCCTGGTCGATGTCCTCGCCGGTGAGCGCCATCGCTCCGACACCCGTGCCGTGCCAGGAATGGGCGTCGAAGGAGACGACCAACCGGCGCTCGGGCTGTCCGATGAGGCTCCGGTAACGGCGCAGGACCTTGACCGCGGTCTCGTTGGCCGACGAACCGGACGAGGAGAAGTAGACCCGGCTGAAGTCGCCGGGCGCGATCTCCAACAGGCGCTCGGCGAGGGTGCGGGCGACGTCGTGGTCGTACCGGAACAACGTCCCGTAGGAGAATCGACGCAGCTGGTCGGTGATCGCGTCGACGATCACCGGGTGGTTCCAACCGCAGGTGACGTTCCAGAGGCCGGCGGTCGCGGACAGGTAGCTGTTGCCCGCCTCGTCGCGCACCCGAACGCCGTCACCCGCCACGAGGGTGGTTCCGCCGCGCTCGAACATGCTCATCGCGGTCATCGGCAGCCACAGCGGAGAGGGCGCCGGATCCTGCGGCACAGCGGTCCGGTCGGTAGCGTTCATCGCGCCCTTCTTCTCATGACTGCTGCGAGTGCCGACCAATCATGGCGAGGATCACTTACAGCTCGATTACGGCCCGCTTGCGTCAAACCGGCCATGGACCTAGATTCAACAAATATTGAACGTTTCCGTCAGCGATACCTAAGCCCCTCGAAATAGTGACAAGATGGGGCTGCCCTAAATGGATGGAGACGCATGAGGCCTTTCCCGGCACAAGGTGACGCGATCGAGTTCGGAATCCTGGGTCCGCTCGCCTTAAACCGAGACGGCGCTCCGATCCCACTCCGCGCCCCCATGCTTCGCCGTCTGCTCGCAGTGCTGTTGTGCCAGGGGGGCCAACCCCTGCCCTTGGACGAGCTGGCCGAGGCACTGTGGGAGGGCTCACCACCGGACGGCGCCCGCAGCACGCTCCAGGTCTACGCCCACCGCCTGCGCAAGGTGCTCGGCGACAGTGGCCGGGTGGTCTACAACGGTGCCGGTTACCGCATCGTCGTGGACAGCGACGAGGTCGACGTGATGCGTTTCGAGGCCACCGTCGGGCAGGCGCGCTCCGCTCGACGACGCGGTGAACTGGAACGCCCCAGCGACATGCTGGCCGAGGCGATCGGCCTGTGGCGCGGGCGCCCCTACGCCGACATCACCAACAGCAGCATTCTCACCAACGAGGTCCGCCGACTCGAGGAACTGCGACTCCTGGTGAACCAGGAACGGATCGAGATCGACCTGGATCGGGGCCTGCACGCCCACGTGGTGCCGGAGCTGACCGACCTGGCCGGAACGCACCCCTACCGGGAGCGACTGCTCGCGCTCCTGATGCTCGCGCTGTACCGCTCCGGCCGCCAGGCCGAAGCGCTGGGGGTCTTCCGCACGACCCGACTACGCCTCTCCCACGAGTTGGGCGTGGAACCCACGCCCCTGCTGCAACGACTGCACGAGGCGATCCTGCGGGGCGACGGTCAACTGCTGCTGATCGGCGCCGGACACCTCGACGGCATGTGCGAAGCGAGCTCGGTGTAGGCGGACCCTCCGGCTATCACCGGTCGGCGCCCGCACCCGGCGTCCGACCTCGGTCACGGGCCCCTGGAGGGGTGGCCCGCACTCCCGCGCCCGCCTTCGCGCAGGGCGCGGGAGGCGCAGATCCCGCGCTCATTCGAGCAGCGGCGAGAGGATTCGTGACCAAGGTCCCGGTTCACGCGTCCGAAACGGCCACAGAGCGGCGGTGAGCGCCGTTCGGCCGCCGATGCGACCGCGCCGCGGCGAACGGGCCCCGACGGTTATCGGCACGACCCGACCGCCCACCGGCGCTATTCACCGAACGCGCCTCGGTTTCTCTACGAAGGCCATCGGTAAAGCCGACTACGCGCGGCGTCGGACCGCCGACCAATTCGGGGCGGGTGATACCGAGATCCGGAAACAGATACCTCGGTATCCCATTCCACATGGAACTGCGTCCCATTAAGGACCCCCGGCGGCGCCCCCGCGCGCCGACGACCCCTTGCGACTCACCCGACACAACAGCAACATCCGACCCACCACCGCCCACTCCACCGGCGTTCCCGAGGCCGCCCCACGGCGGGCCACGCGCGCGAGGGGGCCGCACCCGACGCGGCCACGCCCAGGGCGACGCCGGCGCACCTCCACGGCGACACGAGCGGCCCGGCGCCGCACACCCCCGACGCACGGACCACGGCCGCCCTCGATCCCGGAACCGACGACGCACGGAGGGAGGGCGCCCGGCGCGACCGGCGCCGCGCGACCGAGGCGACGGAACACCCTCCCCACGTCGTGCGATCACCTGTGACCGAGGCCACACTCGCACCCGAAGCCCCGGCCGGACCGGCCTTTCCGTCATGGCGCCCGCGCGTGTGAACTTCTGTGGCGTCCACCCCTGGCATCATCGTTTCCTATCATGTAAACGTTTCCATGGACCCAGGGAAAGGAGGTGGTCCCCATGGTGGGCATCAAGGACGTCGCCGAGACCGCGGGGCTGTCCGTGGCGACGGTCTCCCGGGTCCTCAACGGGCACCCGTCCGTCAGTGACGGCGCGCGCGAGCGCGTCCTCGCCGCGACCGAGGCGCTCGGCTACCGGCCCAACGTCGTGGCGCGTTCGCTTCGCACGGACCGGACCGGCACCATCGGTCTGGTCATCAGCGACGTCCTCAACCCCTACTTCACCGAGCTCGCCCGGGCCGTGGAGGAGGAGGCCCGCACGCTGGGCTACAGCGTCATCATCGGCAACGCCGACGAGCGGGCCGACCTGGAGGATCACCACGTGCGCGGCCTGTTGGAGCGGCGCATCGACGGACTCCTGATCTCCCCCGCCGACGGCCGCTCCCCCATGACCCTGGAGGCCGCGGCCGGACCGACCCCCGTGGTGTTCGTCGACCGGTGGATCCCCGGGACCGACGTGCCCGTGGTGCGTTCGGACGGACGCGGAGCCATCGCCGACCTGGTCGACCACCTGCACGCGCTCGGCCACCGCGGACTCGCCATCATCACCGGACCCACCGCCACGACCACCGGGCGGGAACGTGTGGACGCCTTCCGCGCCGGACTGGCCGCGCACGGACTCACCCTGCGCGAGGAGTACGTGGGCCGCGGCGACTTCCAGGCCGAGAGCGGGCGCAGGGCCACCGAGCGCTTCCTCGACCTGCCCGAACCGCCCGACGTCGTCTTCGCCACGGACAATCTCATGGCCCTGGGCGCTCTGGACGCGATCGGCGCGCGCGGTCTGCGGGTGCCGGACGACGTCGCCCTGGCCGCCTTCGACGACATTCCGTGGTTCTCGCACACCGACCCGCCGATCACCACGATCGCCCAGCCGACCGCGGAGCTGGGGCGGGTGGCGGTACGGGCCCTGGCCGACCTCATCGCGGGCTCACCCGCGACCTCCACCGTCCTGCCCGCCCACCTCGTCGTACGCCGTTCCTGCGGCGAGCCCGATCCCGAGGGAGCCACACGTGAGTAGTCCGGACGCACTGCTGCGCATCGAGGGGGTGCGCAAGGCCTTCCCGGGGGTGGTCGCACTCGACGACGTCGACTTCGACCTGCGTCGGGGTGAGGTGCACGCCCTGCTGGGCGAGAACGGGGCCGGCAAGAGCACCCTCATCAAGGTGCTGTCCGGTGCCCACCGCCCCGACCGGGGGCGCCTCCTCATGGAGAGCGCCGAGGTCGACATCCGGGACGCCCAGGACGCCGAACGCCTGGGGATCGCCACCATCTACCAGGAGTTCAACCTGGTCCCCGACATCACGGTGGCCGAGAACATCTTCCTGGGCCGCCAGCCCCGACGGTTCGGGTTCATCGATCACCGCCGGATGGAGTCCGAGGCGGCGGCGCTGTTGGACCGGGTGGGCGTGGACGTGTCCCCCCGGGCCAAGGTGCGCGGCCTCGGCATCGCGCGGCTGCAGATGGTCGAGATCGCCAAGGCGCTCAGCCTCGACGCCCGGGTCCTCATCATGGACGAGCCGACGGCGGTGCTCACCACCGGCGAGGTCGAACGGCTCTTCGCGATCGCCCGTCGGCTGCGCGACGAGGGCGTGGGCATCGTCTTCATCACCCATCACCTGGAGGAGATCGCCGCGCTCGCCGACCGGGTGACGGTCCTGCGGGACGGCCGCTCGGTCGCCCACGTCGACGCCTCCACCCCCGAGGACGAACTCGTCCGTCTGATGGTGGGCCGGAGCATTGAGGAGCAGTACCCGCGGGAACGGTCCGACGTGGGCGGCCCCCTGTTGCGCGTGCACGGTCTGACCCGGGCCGGCCACTTCGAGGACGTGACCCTGGAGGTCCACGCCGGCGAGGTGGTGGGGCTGGCCGGGTTGGTCGGCGCCGGACGCACCGAGGTGGCCCGCTCCGTCTTCGGCGCCGACCCCTACGACGCGGGCACGGTGGAGGTCCTGGACCGTCCGCTCCCCGGTGGCGACGTCAACGCGGCCATGAACGCCGGGCTGGGGCTGGTCCCCGAGGACCGCAAGGGTCAGGGCCTGGTCCTGGACGCCTCCGTCGAGGAGAACCTGGGCCTGGTCACCCTGGGCCCGACCAGCCGGGCGGGGTTCGTGGACCTGCCCGGGCAGCGCGCCTCCGCCGCGCGGATCGCCGCCGATCTCGGGGTGCGGATGTCGAGCATCGCCCAGCACGTGCGCACCCTGTCCGGTGGCAACCAGCAGAAGGTCGTCATCGGCAAGTGGCTGTCGGCGGACTCACGGGTGCTCATCCTCGACGAACCGACGCGCGGCGTCGACGCCGGCGCCAAGGTCGAGATCTACCGTCTCGTCAACGAACTCACCGCCTCCGGTCACGCGGTGCTCATGATCTCCAGCGACCTTCCCGAGGTCCTGGGGATGAGTGACCGGATCCTCGTCATGGCCCAGGGCCGCGTCACCGGGGAGCTGTCCGCCGAGGACGCCACCCAGGACGCCGTGATGTCCCTGGCGGTCGCCGTCGGCCCCCGGTCGACCACGGAAGAGAACGGAGTGGAGGGCCACCATGGCCACTGACACGGACAAGAACGGGGGCGTCGGTTCCACCGTGCGCCGATTCCTGTTGGAGAACGGCGCACTGACCGCCCTGGCCATCCTGGTCGTGGTCATGTCGCTGCTCTCCGACGACTTCCTGACGGCGCAGAACCTCCTCAACGTGGGTGTGCAGGCGGCCGTCATCGCCGTCCTGGCCTTCGGCGTCACGTTCGTCATCATCGCCGGCGGGATCGACCTGTCGGTGGGGTCGGTGGCGGCGCTGTCGGCGACGGTGCTGGCGTTCCTCGCGACCGTGGAGGGGGTGCCGGTCTGGCTGGCGCTCCCCCTGGCCGCCGCCACGGGTACGGCGTGCGGTCTGGTCAACGGTGTCCTGATCGCGTACGGCAAGCTTCCGCCGTTCATCGCGACCCTGGCGATGCTGTCGATCGGACGCGGGCTGTCCCTGGTGCTGTCCGAGGGCAGCCCGATCGCACTGCCCGACTCGGTGGCCCGTCTGGGCACCTCGCTGGGCGGCTGGCTGCCCGTGCCGGTGCTCATCATGCTGGTCATGGGTCTGATCACGGCCGTCATCCTGCGCCGCACCTTCGCCGGGCGCGCCATGTACGCGATCGGCGGCAACGAGGAGGCGGCGCGACTGTCCGGGATCCGTGTCAAGCGGCACAAGCTCGGTATCTACGCGCTCTCGGGCCTGTTCGCGGCGGTGGCCGGTGTCATCCTGGCCTCCCGTCTGGCCTCGGCCCAGCCCCAGGCCGCCCAGGGGTACGAACTGGACGCGATCGCGGCCGTGGTCATCGGTGGCGCCAGTCTCGCCGGTGGCGTGGGCACGGCGTTCGGCACCCTGGTCGGCGCGCTGATCCTGGCGGTGCTGCGCAACGGCCTCAACCTGCTGTCGGTGTCGGCGTTCTGGCAACAGGTCGTCATCGGTGTGGTCATCGCGCTGGCGGTCCTGTTCGACACGCTGCGCCGCCGTTCCGGCGGCGCGGGCGCCGGGGCCGGTTCCGCCGGCCGCCGGGGCCGACGCGGCCTGCAGTTGGGGATCGCGGCGGCCGTGACGGCCGTCGTGGTGGGCGCGCTGTCCTTCCTCGTCCCGAATTCCTCCTCCGACGGCCCCCGGGTGGGCCTGTCCCTGTCCACGCTCAACAACCCGTTCTTCCTCCAGATGCGCGACGGGGCCCAGGCCGAGGCGGACGAGGCCGGTGTGAACCTGATCGTCACCGACGCCCAGGACGACGCCTCACAGCAGGCCGACCAGATCCAGAACTTCATCAGCACCGGTGTGGACGCGATGGTGATCAACCCGGTGGACTCCGACGCCGCCGGTCCCCCGGTGCGCGGCGCGAACAACGCCGACATCCCGGTGGTCGCCGCCGACCGCGGGGTGACCGAGGCCGACGTCGAGACCCTGGTGGCCTCCGACAACGTCGAGGGCGGGCGGCTGGCGGCCCGGGCCTTGGCCGAGGAGCTCGGTGAGGAGGGCCGGATCGCGGTGCTCCAGGGTGTCCCGGGCACCTCCGCCAGCCGCGAGCGCGGCTCCGGTTTCGAAGAGGGCATCGCCGAGTACCCGGACATCGAGGTCGTGGCGCAACAGCCCGCCGACTTCGACCGTTCCAAGGGCCTGGACGTGATGACCAACATGCTCCAGGGCAACGGCGACATCGACGGGGTGTTCGCGGAGAACGACGAGATGGCCCTCGGTGCGGCCGCCGCGCTCTCCTCGCGGGGTGAGGAGGCCGTGGTGATCGGCTTCGACGGGACCCCCGAGGGGCTGGAGGCCGTCGCCGACGGTGTGCTGCACGCGTCCATCGCCCAGCAGCCCGCCGAGCTGGGCCGGGTGGCGGTGCGCAACGCCGTCGCCGCCGCCAACGGTGAGGGCCTGGAGGAGACCGTGATGGTCCCGGTGGAGGTCGTCACCGAGGGCAACGTCGCCGACTTCGACTGACCTTGTGAGCGTGACTGTGTGACGGCATGAGGGAGGGCCCGGGGCGTGCGCCCGGGCCCTCCTGCTCACCTGTGCGGGTGTTCCGGCCCGACTTCGGGATCAGCGTCTCGGACAGGCTGACCCGTGCAAGGCGGGGAGCCCCCATCACGCCGCGCGTCGAAGCGGGGAAGACGTCCCCCTGAGCATGATCGAGTACGAGGCCGAGGTCTTGGACGGCGAGCCCGACGCCGGGGACCGGCGCATCCTCGACAAGGGCGGCGCCGACCTCGGGGACGTGCTCCAGTGCAGGTACGTCTACGACATCGAACCCGGTGACGCATCCCGATGGGTACGCCCGCGTGACACCGGGGACCAGGTGACACTCACGGCGAAGGAGATCGACTCGGACGCGATCGGGGGTACCCGGGAGACCGAGACCACCGTCGGTGACTTCGAGACCACCAAGACCCTGCTGGGCAAGCCGGGGTACGTGCCCCAGGCGTACTAGGAGAACCGCAGGCACGGCTTCACCCTGGACGGGGCGCGGTTGGACATCGACTCCTGGCCGCGCATCCCGGCCTACCCGGAGATCGAGGCGGACAGCCGGGCCGAGGTGGTGCGGGTGGCGGCTCTGCTCGGATACGCGGAGGCCGACCTGACATGAGTGAACGCCACCAAGGTCCGCGGCCGTTACGGCATCGACCTGACGGCGGTGACCGAACTGCGCTTGGACGTAGCGTGAACCCGAGCCGTGCCGCCTGCCCCAACAGCGCGGGCAGCACAGCTCGGATCTCAGCCGAGGCAGGAGGTCTGGTTCACGGGGTCAGCGGTGAGCGGAGCGAAGGAAGGCGGACCACTCGTCCGCGGGGAAGGGGAAGTGCCCCTTGGAGGGGTTCTTCGAGTCCCGGACAGCGGCACCACAGGTCGGGTCAGCCACCTCGACGCAGTCTCCGTTGACACCGCTGTAGCTGCTCTTCCGAAACACCGGCTCGTTGATCATTATTCGCTCTCTAGGGATGTCAGCCTGTCGGCGATGAACCGTGCGGACCGCACCGTGCTCAGTGCGGAGCCTTGGGCATCGCTGAAGGTCGAGGTGTGCTGCTCAACCTCGACGGTCTCCTCCAAGAAGAGCCCACCAGTAGCAGTCTCGATGAACACGATGGGGAGATCGAGAGGCTCGGGGAACTCCAGGACGCTGAACGGAGCGCTCAGGACGAACCCCGATCCACGGTCCGGCCTGCACCACCGGCGAGCACCACTCCTGCCGCGGCCGCCGGGCGCGGCAGGTCCCCCTCTCGTTCTACGTCGCCGAGGTCGCGCTGACCACGGTCGCCGGCTCCCAGTCCCGATCCACCACGCGCACCAATCCCCGGTCGGTGATCTTCACGCTCGGGGACACCGCCAGGGTGAGGGTGGACAGGCTCATGAAGGCGTTGCGGTTGTCCCATCCCCACGCGGCCAGTTCGGCGCGAAGCAGGCGGGAGGCGTCGGCCACCTCGTCCGCGGGCCGCTCCGACATGACCCCACCGATGGGCAGGGGCAACCCGGCACCCGGCCCGTCCTCGCGGACCAGCCGCATGCCGCCGCCCCAGGACACCACGTCGGCGGTGGCGGCGAGCAGGGCGTCCTCGGTGGTGGCGACCACGGTGAGGTTGTGGCTGTCGTGGGCGTAGGTGGTGGCGAAGGCGCCCGCCCCGAGGTCCTGTCCGACGACCGGGGCGAAGGCCACCCCTCCTCGGCCGGTGTGGCGTTCGAAGACCGCCACCACGGCGGTACGGCCCTGCCAGTCGACCACCCCGTCGCGGACCGGAAGCGTCACCTCGTCCGGTTCGGTGTAGGTGTCCACGCCGTTCACCCGCATCGCGCGAAAGGCGTGCTCACCGTCGGGCAGGTCGACCACCCAGCGCGCGCTCCCGGCGTCCGGGGCGTCGATCCGGACGGTCGCGCCGAAGCGGTGGTCCGGTGCGGGGCCGGGGTCCTCGACCGGGGCGCCGTCGCGGCCCACCACGTCGCCGCCCGCGATGGTCACGACCGGGGTGAGTTCGGTGAGCGAGCGCAGCAGCACGAGGTCGGCGCGCTTGCCGGGGGTGACGGTCCCCCGGTCGTCCAGTCCGAGTCTGCGGGCGGGCTGGAGCGTGAGCGCGCGGAGCACCGCCAGCGGGGGCAACCCGCGTTCCAGCGCCACCGCACCCACCCGGTCCAGGTGGCCGGTGGTCACGATGGCGTCCACGACGATGTCGTCGGTGACCAGGCAGAAGTCGGGCAGGTGGGGCAGGTCCAGGAGGGCGCGAACCACCTCCGGGGTCAGGCACTTCTCCTGGAGCATGAGCAGCATGCCCAGGCCCGCCTTCTCCACCGCGACCTCGGCGGTGTTCTTGCAGTGGTCGGAGTCGATCCCGGCCCACAGGTACTCACCGAGTTCGGCGCCCGAGAGGTTGGGGCAGTGCCCGTCCAGACGCACGCCGCGACGCCGGGCCGCGTCGATGATGGCGTGCATGCGGGGGTCGCCGGAGACCACCGCCCGGTAGTCCATCACCTCGCCGAGCGTGGTGACGCCCTCCCACTCCAGCATCTCCGCGATGTCGGTGTCGTCGAGCCGCGCCCCGGCGGTCTCGAACCCGTCCAGCGCGGGCACGCACGAGGGCACCGCCCAGCGCATGGACTGCGCCGTGTCCCTCCCCTGCTCGATCATCCAGGCCTGTCCGTCGCGTCCGGCGACGTTGACGATCTCGTGGGCGTCGGCGAGCACGGTCGTGGTGCCGCGCGCCAGCGTCACCCGGGCGAACTCGGCCGGTGCCAGCAGCGAGCTCTCGATGTGCATGTGCGCGTCCACGTAGCCGGGGGCGATGACGAGCCCGGTGGCGTCGAGGGTCCGTTCGGCACGCACCGGCGTTCCCGGGGGAAGCACCGCGCGGACGCGGTCACCGGTCACGGCGACGTCGGCCCGCCACACCTGACCGGTGTGCACGGAGACGACCTCCCCGCCGTGGATGAGCAGGTCGGCGCTGAGCTGGGAGTGGGACATCGGTGTCGGGTTCCCTTCGGGTGGGCGGGTGCCTGGTTCAGGGGGCGAGGTCGGTGCGGTGGCGTGCGATGCCCTCGGTGAGCAGGGTCGAGAACGCGTCGGCGTCGACGGTTCGGCCCACGCGTACGTTGCGCGCCCGATCGGGTGTGCGCAGGTCGGCGACGAGCGCTCCACGGGTGAGTTCGCCGGCGCACTCCACGGACGCGCTGCCCTCCTCCCAGCCGATGAGGTCGGGATGACCGACGGCGGCGACGGCCAGGGCGTCGTGCACGGGGACGGCCGGAACACCGAACCGCTCCAGGTAGCGCACGGCGTAGGCGCGCAGGAGTTCCCCGGCGACCCCGGCGGTGCCGGGCAGGCCGGCCAGGTGTTCGGCCTCGGAGAGCGGGTACAGCGCGGCGCGGGTGACGTCCAGGCCCACGATCCGCATCGGCAGGCCGGACTCCAGGACGTAGCGGGCGGCCTCGGGGTCGGCGTGGAAGTTGAACTCGGCCGCCGGGGTGACGTTGCCCTGGGCGAAGGCGGCCCCGCCCATGATGACGATCTCCCGGAACGCCGGACCGGCCTCGGGGTGGCGGGCGAGCATGGCCGCGACGTTGGAGAGCGGACCGATGGCCACGAGGGTCAGTTCGCCCGGCGACTCCAGGGCACGCTCGGCGAGCCAGTCCACGGCGTGGCCGGGGGTGAAGGCTCGGGGTGGGGAGTCCGGAACCAGCCCGCCCAGCCCTCCGACCCCGTGCATGGGTTCGTCGCGCAGGCGCGAGGTGCGGGTGATCGGTCCGGCCAGTCCGGAGACCAGTGGGAGTTCGGCGGGCGCCCCGCCCAGGTCCAGGACGTGGGCTGCGTTGCGGTCGACGTCGGTGAGCGAGACGTTGCCCGCGACCGTGGTCACCCCGCGCACGTCCAGGACCGGTGAGGCCAGGGCGAGCAGCAGGGCGATGGCGTCGTCGACCCCGGGGTCGCAGTCGATCACGACGGGTGTGGGCACCGGCCCTCCTTCGTTGGCGCGTGCGTGGTTCACTCGGCGACCTCCTCGGTGAAGCGGTCCAGCCAGGGGGACCGCTCGTTCGCGAGGAGTTCGAGGTCGCCCTGGTGGTAGCCGCTGGCGACGGGGTCCGAGGCCGCCTCGCGTGCGACCTGTTCCATGAGCGGGGTGGGTTCGGCCCCCAGCGCCACGGGTTTGTCGTAGAGGGCCTCGGCCATACCCTCCTGGACCTCGGGGCGCAGGAGGAAGTCGGCGAAGGCCCGCGCCCCGGCCGGGTTGGGTGCTCCCTCCACCACCTGCACGGTGTTGGCGGTCATCACTTTTCCCTCGTCGGGGACGGCGAAGCCGACGGGCTGGCCGGCCTCCACCGACCCCATGGCGAAGTTGTCGAGCCCGGGCGCCATGGCGACCTCGCCCCGTTCCAGAAGGCTGGTGAGCTCGGTGGAGCCGGTGTAGAACTGGAGCGCGTCGGGGCCGATCTCGGCCAGCGCCGCGAACCCGGCGTCGGCGTCGGTCGGGCCGGACCCGAAGTGCTCCCCCGCCGCGAGGACGAACATCGGGCCCGCGGACACCGAGATGTCGGGCAACGCGTAGCCCCCCTCGGGTTCCGCCCAGAGGTCGTCCCAGGACTCGGGCGCCTGGTCCACCAGGTCCGTCCGGTACATCAGCCCGAGGAGCTGGAAGGTGTAGGCGGGGCCGTACCCGTCGGGGTCCACGGCCCAGGGCTGGATGGCGTCGAGGTTGGGCACGTCCTCGACGCCGACGGGGGCGAACAACCCCATGTCCTTGCCGATCTGCGCGTAGTAGTCGGAGATCAGCACGACGTCGGTGTCGGGCTGCTCGGAGTTGATCCTCAGCTTGGTGAGGCGCCCGGCGTTGTTCCCGGTGTCCAGGACCACCCGGATACCGGTCTCCTCCTCGAAGGGTTCGGCGACGACCTGGGTGAACTCCTCGGTGGCGAACGCGAAGGTGCTCACCACCAGGGTGTCGGGGTCGTCCTCGCGGACGGGTGCGCAGGAGGCGGTCACGGTGGCCAGGGCCAGTGCACCGGCGAGGGCGGTGGTCGTCCGCGCCCTGCGTGCGGGACGGTTCATGCGGTCGTCACCTCACGGGCGGGCAGTTCCACCAGGTGGCGGTGGGGCAGGGCGATACGGACGGGATCTCCGGGGCGCAGGTCGTCGCCGGGGTGCAGGACCCGCAGCACCGAACCCGGACCCTCGACCCCGTCGATGAGCGCCTCGACCAGGCAGTTGCTGCCCTGGAAGGTGACCTCGCCGACGGTGCCGTCCAGGCCGGTCTCACCGGAGTCCTCACGGGCGTCTTCGGAGAGCAGTCGCACGTGTTCGGGCCGGACGGTGACCGGGCCGTGCCCCGGTACCTCGGGGAAGTTGTCGTAGCCCAGGAACTCGGCGACGAACCGGTTGGCCGGACGCGGGAAGACGTCCCGGGGCGACCCCTGCTGCTCCAGGCGGCCCTCGTTGAGGATGACCATCGTGTCGGACAGCTCCAGCGCCTCGTCCTGGTCATGGGTGACCAGGACGGCGGTGAGGCCGGTCTCGCGCTGCACGCGCAGGAGTTCGCGGCGCATCTGCACCCGGAGCTGGGCGTCGAGGTTGGACAGGGGTTCGTCCAGCAACAGCACGGAGGGGCGGATGGCCACGGCGCGGGCCAGGGCCACCCGCTGCTGCTGGCCGCCGGAGAGCTCCGCGGGCTTGCGGTCGGCCAGGTGGGCGAGGCCGACCAGGGCGAGCGCCTCCTCGGCGCGCCGCCGCGCCTCGCCGGAGGCCACCTTGCGGGTGCGCAGACCGTAGCCGACGTTGTCGCGCAGCGTCATGTGCGGGAAGAGCGCGTAGGACTGGAAGACCATACCGATGTTGCGCTTCTCCGGCGGGGTGCGGGTGGCGTCCACGCCCTCCAGGAGGATGCGCCCGGAGGTGGGCTGGAGGAACCCGGCGATCATCCGCAGGGTGGTGGTCTTGCCGCAGCCGCTCGGGCCGAGCAGGGTGGTGAACTCCCCCGGGCGCACGGTCAGGTCCAGGTCGGCGACGGCGGTGGTGCCGCCCTTGCCGCCCCGGGCCCCGAAGAGGTGGCTGACGCGGTCGAGTTCGACGACGGGTGTCATCTGTGTGTCTCCTTCTTCCCGGCGGGCGGGCTTCCCGGTCATCGACCGAAGACCTTCGTGAAACCGACCAGGCGCTCGGTGGCGAGGGCGACCGCGACACTGAGCGCCAGGAGCAGCACACTGACCGCGGCGACCACGGGGTCGAACGAGGACTGGACGTAGTTGAGCATCTCCACCGGCAGAGTGGCCACGCCGGGACCGGTGAGCAGCAGGGACAGCGGAACGTTGTTGAGGGAGGTGATGAAGGCGAGGATGGTGGCCGAGAGGATGCCCGGCGCCATCACCGGCAGGGTCACCGTGAAGAAGGTGCGCACCGGACCGGCGCCCAGCCCGCGTGCCGCCTCCTCCAGGCGGGCGTCGGCCAGCGCCAACGAGGCACCGACCACCCGCACGGTGTAGGGCAGCAGCAGGACGGTGTGGCCGACGATGAGCGCGCCGACCGCGGTCACCCGCATGCCCACCATGAGCTGCTGGAACAGGGCCAGGCCCAGGACCAGTTCGGGGACCACGATCGGGGCGAAGAACAGGTTCTCCATGATCCTGCGCCCGCGCGGGTGGCCCCGGTGCAGCGCCAGGGTCGCGGGGACGCCCAGGGCCAGCGCGATCACGGTCGAGACCGCCGCGACCAGCATGCTGGTGCCGAAGGAGTCGATGAACGGGCCGTAGGCCAGGGCGGCGCGGAACCAGCGCAGGGACAGGCCCTCCGGCGGGAAGGCGAGCGTGCTGCCGGCGGTGAAGGCGACCCCGACCAGGATCACCACCGGGCCGAGCATCAGCACGAAGGCGGCCGCCGCCAGGAGGGAGAGGAACGGGCGTCTCAGGATCATGAGGTGGTGCTCCCGATCTTGCCGAGCCGACCGGACAGGGCGCCGACCACCAGTACCAGGGCGGTCATCACCAGGGCGATGGCGCTGGCGGAGGGCCAGTCGAGGCTGACGTTGACCCGGCTGTAGAGCAGTGTGGACAGCAGCCGCTCGCGGGGCCCGCCGAGCAGCTGGGGCGTGGTGAAGGCGGTGACCGCCCCGGCGAAGACCAGGGTGCAGCCCACCAGGGCGCCGGGCAGGGCCAGCGGGAAGACGACGTCGCGGAAGGCCCGGCCGGGTGAGGCGCCCAGGCCGCGGGCCGCCTCCTCCAGGCGGTGGTCCTGTTGGGAGAGGCTGGAGTAGGCGGACAGGATCATGAGGGGCAGGAAGAGCTGGACCAGGCCGAGCACGATCGCGGTCTCGGTGTAGAGCAGCTGGACCCGTCCGAGGCCCAGGGCCTCACTGATCCTGCTGATCAGTCCGTTGCCGCCGAGCACCACGATCCAGCCGTAGGTCCGCACCACGGTGTTGAGCAGGAGCGGGAAGATCGCCAGGGCCAGGAGGCGGCCGGGCCAGGGACCCGGCGCCCGCGAGATGAGGTAGGCCACCGGGAAGCCCATGAGCAGGCAGAGCGCGGTGGTCAGGACGGCGACACGGACGGTGCGCGCGATCACCGGCAGCAGGTAGGGGTCGGTGAGGAGGCTACCGGTCTCCCGCGCGACGGTGGCGGGGTCGCCGTCGGGCGGCCAGGCCAGGGTGGCCACGACCGGGTAGCAGAAGGCGAAGAGCATCACGGCGAGCCCGGGGACGAGCAGGATCGTGATGGGTGGGCGTGGGAGGAGACGGCGGCGCGAAGCGACTCGGGCGGCCTCTGCGCTGGTGGACGGGCGGGACAATTCCACTCCCGGTCGCTGGCGGCGGGTGTTTCGGAGATTGCGTGGCATCTCATCTGCGAAGATACCTGCAAGCGCTTCTGCAAGCGCTTGCAACACCGTAACCTTCAGGAGGACACCGGGCCAACCCCGAGGCCACGATTGTGACCGGGGGCACCATGACCTGCGAGGAGTCGAAATGGCGAGCTTGGACGACGTGGCCAGGGAGGCCGGCGTCTCGGCGTCGACCGTGTCGCGGGCGTTGTCGCGGCCGACCATGGTCGCCGAGCCCACCCTGCTGCGGGTGCGCGCCGCCGCCGACCGGCTGGGCTTTCGCGCCAACCCGGCCGCCCGGGCCCTGACCACCGGGCGCAGCGGCTTCTTCGCCATGCTCGTCCCCGACCTGGACAACCCCTTCTACTCCACCACCGCCACGGCCGCCCAGGACCTGGCGGGCGCCACCGGACGCCGGGTGATCATCGCCGTCACCGGCGGCGACCCGGCGCGCGAGGCGGCCGCTCTGCACGAGATGGAGAGCCAGGTGGACGGGTTCGCCGTGCAGTCCCCGGTGAGTTCGGCGGCCGAGCTGAAGCGCGCGCACGAGCGCAAGCCGGTGGTGGCGATCAACCGCCGGGTGCCCGGGCTGACCTCGTTCACCGTGGACACCCCCGGCGGCCTGGGCGAGGTCTACGACCGCCTCGTGGAGCTCGGGCACCGCGACGTCGCCTATCTCGCGGGACCGCCGAGTTCGTGGATGGACCGGCACCGGCGCGCGGAGCTGGTCGAGCACGCCGCCCGGTCCGGGCTGCGCGTGCGGGTCCACGGACCGGTGCGCCCGGCGTTCGCCGAAGGGGTGGCCGCGGCTCGCGGGATCCTCGACTCGGGCTGCACGGCGGTGCTGGTCTACAACAGCCTGCTCCTGTTGGGCGTGATGTTCGAGTTCGGCCGTCTCGGGGTGCGGGTGCCCGAGGACCTCAGCGTCGCCGCGGCCGACGACATCGCCCTGGCCGACCTACCGGGACCGCCGATCACCGCCGTGCGCACCCCCGCCGACGAGTTGGGGCGCGCGGCGGTGACCGCGTTGTCGGCGATGGTGGACGGGGACCCCGACGACCGGCCGAGGGGACGTCGACTGCCCACGACCGTACGGATCACCGACTCGCTGGCGCCGCCGCGCACGGCGTGACCGCCGGGGCCCACCGCACGCGGAGCCGTCCCCGCACCTCCGTAGGCCTCTGTGGAGAGTCCCCCTCCCGCCCTTCCGAGAGCGACCCGGGAACGGTGTGGGTGCGGTGAACGCCCTCGCCGTTCTCCGGCGCCGGGGCACGCACCACTGGACACCGAAGGGCCGCGAGAGCGCCCCCACCGGCGACGACGCCCCGACCTTCAGGCCACGGGACGGACGAGGAACCCCGTGCCCCGATCGACACCCCCGCGCGCTTCGCCCCGTAGGGCGACCTCCGAGAGCGCCCCGCCCCCGTCACCTCGCGCCGGGCCGGGAGCCGGGGTCGGACGGCGGCGATAGGGTTGCCTTGCCGTGCACCCGCGTGAGGTGCCCGGGGGTCCGCGAGTACCGCTGGAGGCTGCGCGCGACCCTGTCGTCTCCCCCGCCCGAGAGGAGTGTCGTGCCGAGGCAGCTGCTCGCCGACGAGATCGCCCAGACCCTGCTGGACCGTATCGTCGACGGGGACCCGAGGCCCGGGGAGCGTATGCCCTCCGAGAACGAGCTGAGCCGGGAGTTCGACGTCAGTCGGCTCACCGTGCGCGAGGCGATACGGACGCTCCAGGCCCAGAACGTGGTCGACGTCGCCCGGGGTCGCGGCACCGTGGTGCGCCCGTTGGAGGAGTGGACCGGCCTGGAGGCGGTCCTGCGCGCCACCGTACGCGGCGGCGACGACCTCACCGCCTCGCTGCAACTCATCCAGGTGCGTCGGATGATCGAGACCGGAGCGGCGGCGCTGGCCGCCGAACACCACGACGCGGACGACCTGGCCGCGATGGAGACCTCGTTGCAGGGCATGACCGACGCTCACGAGCGCGGCGACCTGACGGCCTTCGTCGAGCACGACATCCGCTTCCACGACGTGATCCTGTCGGCGGCGGGGAACGTGTTCGTGGCGGTGCTGTTCGAGCCGCTCTCCCGGGTGATGCGCGAGAAGCGTCGGCAGACCTCCGCCGTGCCGGCGATCCAGGAGCACGCGATCGACGAGCACCGCAAGGTGCTGGCGGCGGTCCGGTCCGGTGACCCCGAGGCGGCCCGGCTGGCCATGGAGAGCCACATGACGCAGACCGCGCGTGACCTGCGCCGCCACGTGTTCGGCCTGCCCGACTGATCCGGCGGCGCCCTCGCCCCGCCCCCACGCCCGAGCGCGCACGACCGCGTTCGGGCGTTCGTGGTAAATCGTGTGAGATCAGACCTTGACCGGCACTGGGATTAACATAAGATGTCTGATGTCTTACAAGGGAGTTTTCATGGTCGATCCCCACGAGTTCCTCAACGCCGCCGGGGCACCGAGCCCGATCACGGCATCGGACGTGTCCCGCGAGGCCGCCGCCACCGGAGCGGTCATCGTCGTCCTCGACGACGATCCGACCGGCACCCAGTCGGTGCACGGGCTGCCCGTGCTCACCCGCTGGGACGTCGATGACCTGCGCTGGGCGTTCGCACAGGACACCCTCGCCGTCTACGTCCTCACCAACACCCGCAGCCTCGATCCCGAGGAGGCCGCCGCCCGCAACGTCGAGGTGGTGCGCAACGCCCGTACCGCCGCGGGGGACCGTCCACTGGTGTTCGCCAGCCGCAGCGACTCCACTCTGCGCGGTCACTTCCCCCTGGAGCCCTCGGTCATCGACCACACCCTCCAGGACCTCGGCGAACCCGGTATCGACGGGGTCGTCATCGTGCCGGCCTTCCCCGAGGCCGGACGCGTCACCATCGGCGGGGTCCACTACACGCGCTCGGGCGGCGTCTGCACACCGGTCGCGGAGACCGAGTTCGCGCGGGACGCCACCTTCGGCTACCGCAGTTCCGACCTGCGGGCCTGGGTCGAGGAGAAGACCGAGGGCGCGGTCGCGGCGGCGGACGTCACCGTCATCGACCTGCACGTGTTGCGCGGCGACCTCGACGCGGTCACCGACCGTCTCCTCGCGACGCGTGACGCCGCGCCGGTGGTCGTCGACGCCGAGACCGAAGAGGATCTGCGCGCTCTGTCGCTGGCCCTCATCGCCGCCGAGAACCGGGGGCACAGGTTCGTCTACCGGGTCGGACCGCCGTTCATGCGTGCGCGGATCGGGCAGGAGTCGCGCCCGCCCCTCCGCGCGGACGAGGTGACGGTGGGCGACGACGCCCCCGGCGGACTCGTGGTCGTCGGTTCCCACGTCGCCCTGACCACCCGACAGCTCAGCGCTCTGGTCGAGGGCCATGAAGGCGCCCGGGTGATCGAACTCGACGTCGACGCGATCCTCGAACCGGACACCCGCGAGGCGACCCTGACCCACGCGGTCGACGCCATCGTCGACGGCCTGGCCGGTCACGACGTCGTCCTGCACACCTCGCGACGCCTGCGCGTGAGCGATGACCCCGCCACCAGTCTGGCCATCGCCCGCGAGGTCTCCGCCGTGCTCGTGCGGTGCGTGTCGCAGACCCTGGCGCGCCGGGCGCCCCGCTTCGTCATCGCCAAGGGCGGCATCACCTCCAGCGACGTCGCCTCGTTCGGTCTGGACATCCACCGTGCCGTGGTGCGCGGTCCGATGCTGCCGGGCATCGTCTCGCTGTGGGAGCCCGTCGGCGGCCCCGCCACCGGCATCCCCTACATCGTCTTCGCGGGCAACGTCGGTGGCGACGGCTCGCTCGCCGAGGTGGTCCACCGCCTCAGCGTCTTCGGCAAAGGAGCCCGCGCATGACCACCACTCCCGCCTCGACCGTCGCCGTCATCGGCCTGGGCGCCATGGGTCTGCCCATGGCGACCCGGCTGACCGGGACCATGAAGGTCCACGGGTGCGACCTCTCCGCCGAACGCCGGGACCTGGCCGCGGAGGCCGGCGTCGTGACGTTCGCGCGGGCCGCCGACGCGGTCGCCGGTGTCGACAGTGTGCTGCTGGTGGTCCGCGACGGCGCCCAACTGCGCAGCGTGCTCTTCGGTGAGCACGGCATCGCCGACGCCCTCTCCCCCGGCACCGTGGTCATCCTGACCAGCACCGTGGGGGTGGACACGGTCACCGCCACCGCCGCCGAGCTCGCGCCCCGCGGTCTGCCGCTGGTGGACGCACCGCTGAGCGGCGGCCCCGTCCGCGCCGGTGAGGGCGACCTGCTCATCGTCGTCGGTGGCACCCCGCAGGCCCGGGAGGCCGCGGACCCGGTTCTGTCTCGCCTCGCCTCGACGCTGAGCGTCATCGGGGACCGTCCCGGCGACGGCCAGGCGTTCAAGACCGTCAACCAGTTGCTGTGCGGGGTGCACATCGCGGCCGCCGGCGAGGCGCTCGCCCTGGCCCGCTCCCTGGGGCTGGACCCGGAGGCCACCCTGAAGACCCTGGACGCCGGCGCCGCCGGCTCGTTCATGCTGGGCAACCGGGGTCCGCGCATGCTGGAGGCCTACGACGAGGACGGCGCCGAGGTGCTCAGCCGACTCGACATCTTCGTCAAGGACATGGGCATCGTCACCTCCGCGAGCCGTTCGGTGGGCCTGGCCACGCCGGTGGCGGCCGCCGCCGAGCAGCTCTACCTGGTGGGTCGGGGCCAGGGGCTCGGCGCCGCCGACGACTCCGCGGTCATCCGCGTGGTGGCCCCCGAGAAGCCCGAGACCGCACGGTCGTGAATCCGGCGGCCGCCCGCACGGGCGGCCGCACTCCACCGCAGTCCGAAGGAGCAGCGTCACATGGGCGCCCTTTCCCTTCTCGGCATCGCGGCAGGGGGCATCGCCCTCCTGCTGGTGCTGATCATCCGTTTCAAGGTCCACGCCTTCGTGGCGCTGCTCCTGGTGAGCATCCTGGTCGGTGTGGTGTCCGGGATGCCGCTGGTCACCGTCCCGGAGACCGCCGACGCCCCCGAACAGCTGGGTGTCATCTCCGCGATCACGGCGGGCATGGGCGACACGCTGGGTTCGGTCGCCGTGCTCGTGGCGCTGGGCGCGATGCTCGGCCGCATGATCGAGGTGTCCGGCGGGGCCGAGAGCCTCGCCGGCCGGTTCACGGGGTGGCTCGGCCCCCGTCGGGTCTCGGCCGCGCTCACCGCGGCCGCCCTGGTCCTGGCCGTTCCCGTCTTCTTCGACGTCGGTTTCATCATCCTCGTCCCGATCATCTACGGGTTCGCGAAGGCCGCCGGGGTCGACCCGGTGAAGTTCGGTCTGCCCGTGGCCGGGATCATGCTGGCCGTGCACGTCTCCGTGCCTCCGCACCCCGGCGTCGTCGGCGGTGCGGCGCTGCTCGGTGGTGACATCGGCTGGATCCTCATGCTGGGCCTTCTCGTGTGCGCGCCGCTGGCCGTGCTCGCCCACTTCGTGTCCAAGCGCCTGACCCGCCGCGACATCCCGATGCTGCCCGCCACCCGCGCGCAGTTCGAGGCGTTCGGCGGGGGCCGGGGTGACGACGCCGGGGCCGACTCCGAGAGCGGTGGCGGTGGCGGTAACGGTGCCGGTGGTGGCGCGGTCGGTGGTGGCGGCGCAACGCTGACCACGACCGAGGCGCCCCCGAGCGTGTGGACCATCCTCACGCTCATCCTCACCCCGCTCGCGTTCATCATGGTGGGCACGACCGCGCAGACACTCCTGCCCGAGGGCCACGCCCTGCTGCCCGTTCTGTCCTTCGTGGGCGCCCCGGTCTTCGCGCTGCTCGTCGCGCTGATGCTCGCGTACTTCCTGCTCGGGGTGCGACGCCGGTGGTCGACCACCCACATCGGTGAGGTCATGGAGGCCGCGCTCCCCCCGGTCGCCATCGTCGTACTGGTGACCGGCGCGGGCGGCGTCTTCGCCAAGGTCCTCACGGAGAGCGGTGTCGGAGAGGCCCTCGCCGACACCCTCGCCGGGATCGGCCTGCCGATCCTGTTGTCGGGGTTCGTCCTCTCCCTGGCCCTGCGCGCCTCACAGGGGTCGGCGACCGTCGCCATCCTCACGACGTCGGGACTGCTCGCCGACATGACCCTGGGCGGTGCGTACTCCACGATCCAGGTGGCGCTCATCGCGCTGGCCATCGCCTTCGGTTCCCTGGGACTGTCGCACGTCAACGACTCGGGTTTTTGGGTCGTGACCCGCTACCTGGGTCTGTCGGTGTCCGACGGACTGCGCACGTGGACGGTACTGACCACGGTTCTGGGGTTGGCGGGCTTCCTGCTCGTGAGCCTGCTCTGGTTCGTGGTGGGCTGACCCCGCGCGGCCGCCGGTCCCCGGGGGACGGACCGGCGGCCGACCCGCACGTCCCCACCGGAGTGCCCCGCGTCACGGCGACGAACCGCCACGGCCGGACGTTTGCGCGCCCGTGGCCCGCGGACGCCGGCGGCGCGGTCGTCCGGCCGGTCCGCGGCGACGGGGAGCGGCGGGCCGAGCCCTGATCGGGTGCGCCCCGGACCGGTTCCAGGGTGCGACGACGGTGCCGGCCTCGCCTCAGGAG
>NZ_QOCZ01000021.1 GCF_018207095.1 Nocardiopsis sp. MG754419
GTGGGGTGGGCACCGCGGTGGGGTCGACGGTCACCGCAACCCGGATCTCGCGTCCCAGGTGGGCGGAGAGGGCCTTGCTGATCGCCGGGTAGAGGCGGCTCTCCAGAACCTTCTTGGTGAACTCGTTCGGGGCCGCGATCAGAGCGGTGTCCTCGATCAGTCCCAACGGACGGGTCTGAGGCAGCCAGGCACGCTGGTGCGCGGGGAGGACGTCGTTGTCGATCCCGTCCAACACGCTCGACCAGACCATTGCGAGGTTGACCTGTGCGTCAGCCAAGGTGACCTGCCACGGTTGCTGTCCCTTCGGTGCGGATCTGTTCGGGTGGGCTATCGGAGGCGTTGAGGGGACGGGGGAGAGGGGCGTTGCCTGTCTTCGTGCGCGGGTCCGGGGACCACGGCTTCCATTGTCCTCCCCTGGGGGAGGTGCCGGGGCGATACCGGGAGAGGAGAAGCGGACTTCTCCCCAGAAACCACCCTGTGGACAACGTGGTCGGCCTCGGACGCCCCGGGTGGCGACCATCGAGGGGTATCCACAGGTTCCCCCGGTTGTCCACACGTTGTGCACAGGTTTATCCACAGGATGCCGGCTCCTTGTGGGTAAGCGGAAGTTATCCACAGAGGCCAGGTCACAGGATGTGTACGGCGGTTGTCCACAAGTGGAGGAGTGGTGTGGACGGAGGCGAGGGCGAGTTATCCACAGGCTGAGGTTATCCACAGACCCCACCGTCTGGGGAAGTCTCACACGCTGTGGATGATCACTTGTCCACAGGTCCGGGGGCTAGACTGCGCCAGTGGTCTCCGCCACCGGGCACGGCGGTCCACGCGCGGGGTGCGGCACCGGCCGAGCAGGTCTGATTTGACCCCGACCGGACCAGGTCGTATCTTCTTTATGCTTATGCCGATGATTCTGCCTGCGCTCGTGCTGTGTGTTTCCGCACGACGTCGCGGCCACGGCATACGCACTGTAAGGCCCCGCATATCCTGGGGGTCTGTCGTAGCACTTTCCTGACACGCCCCTGGAGCCAGTAGTGAGCAAGCGTACGTTTCAGCCGAACAACCGGCGTCGCGCGAAGGTCCACGGTTTCCGGCTGCGCATGCGTACGCGCGCCGGTCGCGCCATCATCGCCTCGCGTCGTCGTAAGGGACGCGCCGCGCTGACCGTGAGCCACTAGCCACGCGAAGCCTCAAGTCTTCACTGGGACCGTCCGGCCTTCTCGCCGGCCGGTCCCTTTGTCGTGCGGCGCACCGGACCTCCCGAGCGTGAGGTCCGGTGCGGTCGCACTCCGCTCCCGGAGGAACGCCGATGTTGTCGCCGCGGAACCGGATGCGTCACAGCTCCGAGTTCGGATCGGTCATGCGTTCGGGGCGACGCGCCTCGCGTGACGCCCTGGGCGTCGTCTACCTCGCACCGAAACCGGCCGCGACCACCGACACCGCGGAACCGCCGCGTGTCGGTTTCGTCGTGAGCAAGGCCGTCGGGGGAGCGGTGGTGCGCAAGCGCGTCCAGCGCCGGCTGCGCCACGTGATGCGGGCACGGTTGGGTGTTCTGCCAAACGGTAGCCTGCTGGTAGTACGTGCCAAACCTCTCGCCGCCCAGTTGCGCCAGGGGGACCTGGCGGTACAACTCGACAGCGCGATCGCCGCGGCCCAACGGCCTCGCGGAGCCTCGCGACGCCGGACCGGACGTGGTGGGCAGGGAACCTCCACGGGCCGACCGGCCGAGAGTGGAACAGACGGGAACCGCCGCCCCGACGAGGGCGCAGAACGGTGGACGAGCCGATGACCGAGCACAGACCGACGGCGTTCGCGCGGTTGTGGATCCTGCCGATCCGCGGCTACCAGCGCTTCATCAGCCCGCTCTTTCCACCGGTCTGTCGCTTCTATCCTTCGTGCAGTGCGTACGCCGTCGAGGCGCTGCGCGTACACGGAGCGTTGTACGGGTGGTGGCTCGCCGTGAGGCGTATCGCCCGTTGTCACCCCTTCAACCCGGGGGGTCTTGATCCGGTTCCGCCGCCCCGAGGGCGCCGGAACGAGGAGTCCGAGGAGTCTACGGGCGGAACCGGGCCGACCGGCACCGCTTCCGGGGACCAGTAGCTGAACCGAATCACCGAGGAGTTGGCCGGTGCTGGACTGGCTTTACAACATCATCGGGCACGTGTTGGTGTGGATCCACTCGGGTCTGTCCTTCATCGGCCTGAACCCCGACAGTGGGTGGGCGTGGGGCCTGTCCATCGTGCTGCTCACCTGCGTCATGCGCCTCCTGATGGTGCCGCTGTTCGTCAAGCAGATGAACACGCAGCGCAAGATGCAGGAAGTGCAGCCGAAGATCATGAAGCTTCGGGAGCGCTACAAGCACGACAAGGAGCGGCTCCAGCGGGAGTCGATGAAGCTCTACCAGGAGAGCGGCACCAACCCCATCATGGGTTGTCTCCCGCTGCTGCTCCAGATGCCGGTCTTCTTCGCCCTGTTCAGCGTGCTGCGCAGTGTGGCCGAGGGCAAGGTGCAGTACGGCTTCACGGAGGAGCTGGTCAACAGCGCGCGTGAGGCGCTGATCTTCCACGCCCCGATCGCCGCGCAGTTCAACACCTCGGCCGAGGACCTGCGGGCGCTGGGCGCGACCGACCCCATCATGGCGAAGATCGTCATCGCCATCGCCTGTGTCCTCATGGGCACGACCACGTTCCTGACCATGCGTCAGAGCATCAAGCGGAGCATCGCGCAGCAGCCCGACAACCCGATGATGCAGACCCAGAAGATCATGATGTACATGGCGCCCCTCTTCGGGCTCTTCGGTCTCATGATGCCGATCGGTGTGCTGGTCTACTGGGTGACCTCGAACGTCTGGACCATGGTGCAGCAGCACTTCCTCTACCGGAACCAGCCGCTCCCGGGCGAGGCCGGCGCCTCCGGCCAGGGGACCGAGTCCAAGGGTTCGGCCAAGGGCATGCTGGGGCGCAAGAAGGCCCCCGAAACCGCTCCCGAGCCGCAGGAACAGCCTAAGATCGAACGCAAGCAGCCGAAGAAGCAGTCGCGCTCCAAGCGGGGCGAGTCCAAGTAGGAACCTCCGCTGTTTCGTGTCGGCGGCGACGACTTTCGAGTGCGCAGGCGACAATGCCCCTGAGGCGTACGACGGCCAGGGACCGACGGATATGAGGAGACGGGATCGCTGTGGGACGTAGCGAGGAAGAGAACGGTGGAGTAGCGGTGGCCGAGGCACCTGAGGCCGGAATCGACATCGAGGCCCTGGAGAACGAGGGTGACATCGCCGCGGACTACATCGAGGGTCTCCTCGACATCGCGGACCTCGACGGCGACATCGACATGGACGTCGAGGGCGACCGGGCGATGGTCTCCGTCGTCGGTGGGACTCTGGACGAGCTGATCGGTGAGGACGGCGAGGTCCTGGAGGCCCTCCAGGAGCTGACCCGGCTGGCCGTCCACCGGGCGACCGGTGAGCGCAGCCGGCTCATGCTGGACGTCGGCGGGTACCGCGATGGGCGCCGCAAGGTGCTCTTCCAGACCGGGACCGAGGCCGCCGACAAGGTGAAGGAGAGCGGAGAGTCCCGCTCGCTGGAGCCGATGACCCCCTTCGAGCGCAAGGTCGTGCACGACGCCGTCGCCGCCGCCGGACTGCGCAGTGAGTCGGAGGGCGAGGAGCCCCATCGCTACGTGGTGGTGCACCCGGCCGACTGACCGGAGGCACGATCGTCGGGGGCGGTGTTTCACGTGAAACACCGCCCCTTTCGTGTGCCCACGGGGACGCACGCCTCCCACGTCGCCCGTCTCGGACCCCGAGGGTCCTCCCGGCCGGGGCGACGAAGTGGGGTCCGTGTTCTCCTCGAGGCGCTTCTCTGCCTGTTTCACGTGAAACACTTGGGCGCCTCACGCATAAGATCAACGCGGGGCCCTCTCCTGCGAGTCGTTCTGTCCTCGGCGGTACGGGGACGATCTCGGTCCGCGCGCCGCGTGAACCGGGGGTGGGAGGGTCCCGTGCGTGCGGACCGCCGAGATCCGCACGCGTTCCGCTCGCCGTCGACCTGTGGACAGGTCGACATGGCGACCCAACGGTTCATGGAAGTGACGATGGACGAGTTCCGACAGGTGGTGACCCATGACCCCGGGTGCTGAGGAGTCCGGCGCCACTCTCCCCGCGCCGCCCCCGGAGGCGGCGACGGTGTTCGGCGACACCCTGCCCGTGGCGATCCGCTTTGCCGAACTGCTCGCCGACGATGGTGTGCGCCGAGGGCTGATCGGCCCGCGCGAGGTGCCCCGCCTCTGGGAGCGGCATCTCATCAACTGCGCTGTCGTGGAAGAGTTGATCCCCGAGGGCGCGGAGGTGGTGGACGTCGGCTCGGGGGCGGGCCTGCCCGGGCTGGTGCTCGGTCTGCTGCGCCCCGACATCCGGATGACCCTCCTGGAGCCGCTGTTGCGGCGGACGGTCTTCCTGGACGAGGCCGTGGAACTGCTCGGCCTGGACAACGTGACGGTGCGCCGGGGGAGGGCGGAGGAGGCTCATGGCGAACTCTGGACCGACTTCGTCACCGCTCGCGCGGTCGCTCCGCTCTCGCGTCTGGCCGGGTGGTCCCTGCCGCTGCTGCGCAAGAACGGAAGCCTGTTGGCCCTGAAGGGGGAGCAGGCGGAGGCCGAACTCGCCGAGGCTCAGGAAGACGTTTCGAAACTGCGGCCTGGCGTCTGCGATGTGATCCGGGTGGGGCGGGGTAAAGTCGATCCCGCTACCACGGTCGTTCGCGTCACGGTGACATCCGACGGTGGTCCGTCCCCGTCCGGTGGTTCCCAGAAGAAGAGGCGGGACGGCAAGAAGAAGCGCGGACGGAAGAGGTGAACTCATTCGTGCCCCAGAATCCAGCCGACAACGCCGGCGTTTCACGTGAAACACCGGCGGGTGCCTATGGAGACCTGCTCGATGTTTCACGTGAAACATCGGCCGATCCAGCGGCGGGCCACACCCATGTTCCACGTGAAACATGGGGAGAGGCCCACGCCGTCGCACCCGAGACGCCCATATCGAAGGTGGCCCAGGCGGCCATGGCCGGCCGAGGGCACGAGGAGCCCTGGCCGCGCCCCAAGGCCTGTCGGGTCATCAGCGTCGCCAATCAGAAGGGCGGCGTCGGCAAGACCACCACGACGGTGAACATCGCCGCCGCCCTGGCGATGCACGGACAGCGTGTCCTCGTGGTCGATCTCGACCCGCAGGGGAACGCGTCCACCGCGCTCGGTATGGAGCGGGACGCACAGACCCGCTCCATCTACCACTGTCTGGTCGAGGACGAGGAGATCCGCAAACTCGCCCAGCCGGTCCCGGACATCCCGAACCTGTGGTGCGCCCCGGCCACCATCGACCTGGCCGGCGCCGAGATCGAGCTCGTCTCGCTCGTCGCCCGGGAGGCGCGGCTCAAGCGGGCCTTCGCCGCCTACGACACCTCTGATCTGGACTACATCCTCATCGACTGCCCGCCCTCGCTCGGCCTCTTGACGGTCAACGCGATGGTGGCCTGTGACGAGGTCATGATCCCGATCCAGTGCGAGTACTACGCCCTGGAGGGGCTGGGTCAGCTTCTGCGCAACGTGGAGCTGGTCAAGTCGCACCTCAACACCGGCCTGTCGATCAGCACCATCCTGCTGACGATGTACGACGGTCGCACCCGGCTGTCCCAGCAGGTGGCCGACGAGGTGCGCTCGCACTTCGGGGAGCTGGTCCTCAAGACACTGGTGCCGCGGAGCGTGCGTGTCTCCGAGGCGCCGAGTTACGCGCAGTCGGTCATGACCTACGACCCCGCGTCCACCGGAGCCGTGGCCTACCTGGAGGCGGCTCGGGAGATCGCCCACCGCGCGGAGGGGGTCGGCGCCGACTGACGGCGACCGTTTCACGTGAAACACCCCGCCCGTGGGTCGGGCGGATCAGTACCGAGGAATGTGAAGGGAATTGCCGGTGAGCCAGCAGCGGCGCGGACTGGGCAAGGGACTGGGGGCGCTCATCCCGCAGGGGCCGGCGGCCCCCGCGCCGGTGGAGAGTGCCCAGGAAGCACCCGCGCCCACGGAACCCACCCCCGAACCCGCGGTGGTCCCAGCCCCCAACGAACTGCCCGACGGCACCTACATCGAGGAGATCGCGCTCACCTCGATCACGCCGAACCCTCGGCAGCCCCGCACCCACTTCGACGAGGAGGCCCTGGAGGAGTTGCGGGACTCCATCGTCGAGGTGGGTCTGCTCCAGCCCATCGTGGTCCGCAAGGTCCAGGGGGAGGAGGAGCCCCTCTATGAGCTGATCATGGGGGAGCGGCGGTTCCGGGCCAGCAAGTCCGCCGGGCTCGACCGTGTGCCGGCGATCGTGCGCAGGACCGAGGACGACGAACTCCTGCGGGAGGCGTTGCTGGAGAACCTTCACCGCCAGCAGCTCAACCCCCTGGAGGAGGCGGCGGCGTACCAGCAGATGCTGGACGACTTCGGCACCACCCAGGAGGAGCTGGCGCAGAGCGTCGGCAAGTCCCGTTCGCACATCTCCAACACCCTGCGTCTGCTCCACCTTCCGGGCAAGGTGCAGACCCGGGTGGCGGCCGGTGTGCTGAGCGCGGGCCACGCCCGCGCTCTCCTGTCGGTGGACGACGGCGAGGCGCAGGAGCGTCTGGCCGAGCGGGTCAACAAGGAGGGTCTGTCGGTCCGGGCCCTGGAGGAGATCGTCTCCCTGCGCCGTCAGGGGCACGACGTCGACGAGGCGGAGAAGTCGCGTCGATCCTCCGGTCGTCTGTCCAACCCACCCCAGATCGAGGAGTGGGCGTCCAGCTTCGGCGACCGGCTCGACACCACGGTGAAGGTGGACATCGGTCGGAGGAAGGGCAAGATCGTCGTGGAGTTCGCGACGATGGAGGACCTGGAGCGGATCATCAAGCAGATCGAGCGGTGAACGCGGCACCCCGGACGCGATCCGGGGTGCGAGCGTCGAGGGCGGTGTTTCACGTGAAACACCGCCCTCGGTCGTGTTCGGGGTGGGTGTGGGGCGTGGGGGCGGCGTCTTCGCGCAGAGCGCGTTTCACGTGAAACACCGACGCCGTCGTGGACGGGTGGTGCGGGCGCTCGCTCCCACGCGGTCGCGTCTCGCCGCCGGGGGAGAAGTCGGTGTGCCGGTCGTTCGCGCGAGGGCCTCGCGTTCCCCGGTCGGTCGACCCCCATCCCGCAGGCTTGTGCGGGCGCCGCGTGCTCCCGTGGGGCGGGGGCCGTGTCACCGTATCCGCCCGGGTACGACCCTCGCCCTCGACGTCCGGGCGGCGGGGGCGGAGAGGCCTGCGCACGCGGTGTCACTCTCACGCGGGCGCGACGCCGATGCCACGTGCCGAGGTCGAGCGGACCGTGAGCGTGCGCGCCGAAGCGGCGGTGATCCGCTGGCGTTCCGGTGGGGGCGGCCGGGGTGGCACCGCGCAGCGGTCACCCCGGGGCGGCGGTAGGCAGGGGAGGCCCCGTCACTCGCGGACCGTGTCCCACTCTCGCGGGCCCTCCCCGTGGCGCACGGATGTCCTTCGTGCCGAGGCAAGGGCGGCCCCCCATGTCGCCGAGCCGCCACGATGGCCGCATGGGGCCGTTCGACCCCCGATTCGCACTCGGGGCCCCGGGAGCGACGAAAGGCCCCCAGGGAGTGCCTGAGGGCCTTTCGGGGGGTCGGTTACAGGAACTCGGCCAGTTCCTTCTCCAGCACGCGCTTCGGCTTGGCGCCGATGAGCTGCTTGACGACCTCGCCGCCCTTGTAGACGTTCATGGTCGGCAGCGACATGACGTTGTAGGCGCGGGGCGTGTCCGGGTTCTGGTCGGTGTTGATCTTGACGACCTCGATCTTGTCGCCGTACTCCTCGGCCAGCTTGTCCAGGACCGGCGCCATCTGCTTGCAGGGGCCGCACCAGTCGGCCCAGAAGTCCACCAGGACGGGCTTGTCGCTGGCGAGGACCTCGTCGTTGAAGGTGGCGTCGGTGACGTTCTTGACGGTCGACACTGCTTGGTTCTCCTTGGTTCGGCGAAACCGGGTGGGACGGTGGAGGGTCAGTTGCCGTGCTCGGCGAGGTAGCGCTCGGCGTCCAGGGCGGCCGAGCAGCCGGTGCCCGCGGCGGTGATCGCCTGGCGGTACTGGTGGTCGACCACGTCGCCCGCGGCGAAGACGCCCTCGAGGTTGGTCCGGGTGGACGGGAAGTCCGCCTTGACGTAGCCCTCGTCGTCGAGCTCGATCTGCCCGTCGAAGAGCTCCACGCGCGGGTCGTGACCGATGGCGACGAACAGGCCCGTCACGTCCAGGGTGCGCTCCTCGCCGTTGTTGCGGTCGCGGACACGGAGGCCGTGGACACGGTCCTCGCCGAGGACCTCGACGACCTCGGTGTCCCAGACGAACGAGATCTTCTCGTTGGCGAACGCACGCTCGGCCATGATCTTGCTGGCGCGCAGCTCGTCCCGGCGGTGGACGACCGTCACGGACTTGGCGAAACGGGTGAGGAAGAGCGCCTCCTCCATCGCGGTGTCGCCACCGCCGACCACCGCGATGTCCTGGTCGCGGAAGAAGAAGCCGTCACAGGTGGCGCACCAGGAGGTGCCCCGACCGGAGAGCTCCTTCTCGCCGGGCACGCCCAGCTCGCGGTAGCCCGAGCCGGTGGCCAGGATGACGGTGTGCGCGAGGAAGGTCTCGCCGCCCGCGGTGACCTCCTTGACCGGCTTGGTCAGGTCCACCGAGGTGACGTCCTCGGGCACCAGGTCGGCGCCGAAGCGTTCGGCCTGCTTGCGCAGGTTGTCCATGAGGTCGGGGCCCATGATGCCGTCGGGGAAACCGGGGAAGTTCTCCACGTCGGTGGTGTTCATCAGCGCGCCACCGGCCGTGATCGAACCCTCGAAGACCAGCGGGCGCAGCTCGGCACGGGCGGCGTAGACGGCGGCGGTGTAGCCCGCCGGACCGGAACCGATGATGATGACATTGCGGACGTCACTCACGCTCGTAGGCCCTTCAAACAGTCGCTGTCCGGGCCACGGTGGCGTGACCGGAGGGAAAGATGGTTAGCACAACCGATGGTAGGTGCATGGCATTCCCATCGGGACATCCCCCCAGGTTACGGGGGCGGGGTATGGCACTCGCCCTTTCCCCGGTCATCGACCGGACCCCGCGTGGGTGTCCGCGTCGCGGCCCCGGCCCCGTACGTCGGAACGCGTGGCGACCCGGGTCCGCGGACGTGGGGCCGTGCCACGACCGCTCCGTGGACTTCGCATGCCGGAGTAGACCACCCGCCACACCCTCGACATCGGCGCGTCGCTGGAGGACGACGGCGACATCGCGGTGGTGTCGGAGGCGACCCACGGTCGGGAAGCGCTCTCCGAACTCGACCGTTTCCGTCCCGACGTGCTGCCGCCGGATCAGCGGATGCCGGCCGTGGACGGGCTCGGCGTGTTGAGAGAGTCGGCACGTCGACGTGCCGATACGTCGAGGCACCGACATGTCGACACCCGGGTCGTGGTGCTCACCACCTTCGGCGAGGACGTCGACGCGTTCGTCGCGCTGCGTCCGGGCGCGGTGGGGCTCCCGATCAAGGACACCGGATCCGCCGGGGGACGCTGACCGGGGACCGCCCCTCGGGCCCCTCGATCGGATCGTGGGACCTTCCCGAGGGTGCGGACCCGCTCAGGTGTGTCGCGTCACGGGGGTGTTCGGTCGTTCGGGTGTCGGTGGAGCGGACTTCCCGAAACCAAGGGAGGTGTCGAAGGGTCTTCGCCCCTTCCACGTCCTGACAGGGGCCGAAGCGTGGTGGAGGCCCTGCGAGGGCACCGCCTAGAGGTCGCCCTCCGCGAGCACGGACGAGTCGAGGTCATCACCGTGGGCGCAGGAGGGGTCGACGACGAGCACGTCGACGCCCTCACCGTCCCGGGTGAACAGCACCCAGGCCCGGTCGGGGCCTTCGGGGCCCTCCCACCGGGCGTCGTCGACCAGGGTGACGTGGGCGCCGGTGGCCGCCTCGACATGGCCGACGCATTCCTGCGCCCCCTCGGGTAGCCGTGCCGACGTCTCCTCGGACTTGACGCTCAGTCCGCCGTCGCCCTCCGCGGTGTTCAGGACGTCCGAGGCCTGCTCGGTGAGCCCGTCCTCCGTGTAGACGGTGCCGCTGGCGACACCCTCGGTGGAGTAGGACTGCGCGGTGTCCGGGGCGCTCGCCGGCGCGTTCTCGTCCGACAGGGGAGCGGCGGAACCCGTCTCGGGCCCGTCGGACATCAGACTCCCGACGACGGCGGCGCCGCCACCGATGACGAACACCGAGGCGGCGGCGACCATCATGAGCCGGGGCAGACCGAAACGGCGCCGTCGGGTGTGGATCGGAGTGACGGTGGCGGGTGCGTCCGCCGGCGTCGTCTCCTCGGTGGTCTCCGTGGACGGGGCCTCGGCGGCGCGTGCCGCGACGGCCTCGGAGACCCGGTCGTCGAGGAGGGCGGCCACGTCCTGCGGCAGCGCGGGCGCCGGGGCATCGGCGAGCGCGCGGGTGACCCCGGCGAGTTCGTCGATGGTGGTCGCGCAGAGCGCGCAGGTCTCGATGTGGTCGGCGACCGAGCGTTCCTCGTCGGGCTCCAGAAGAGCCTCGGCGAAGAAGGCGAGTGCCTCCACGTCTGGATGGGACGTCACGATGGGTTGGCACCTCCTCTCCCAGATGTGACGTCTCGGGGAGTTCCCGGGTTCCTTAGATGGGCCAGGGAAGGAAGAAGTTTCGCGCGACCTCGCGCACACCTGCTCTTGACCGTGCCGGTGGCGACGTCGAGGATCTCGGCGGCCTCGTCGACCCGGTAGCCGAGCATGTCCACCAAGGTCAGCGCCATGCGCTGGTCCAACGGCAGTTGATCGAGGGCGGCGTGCACGTCCAGTCGGGACTCGGTCTGGGCGGCGTGGTCCTGTGCGCCGCCGGTCCGTCCGAGTCGCTCGTTGGAGATGATGTCGAGGGTCTCGTCCTCGGTGGGGGTGGCCGGGCGCACCTTGCGGCGTCTGAGACGGTCGTGGCAGGCGTTCACCACGATCCGGTGCAGCCAGGTCGTCACCTGGGAATCGCCGCGGAACCGGTCGGCGGCGCGGAAGGCCGAGAGGAAGGCGTCCTGCAGTGCGTCGGACGCCTCCTCCTGCTCGCCCATCATCCGGATGGCGACAGCCCACAGGCGCTCACGGTGGCGGCGTACCAGTACCGCGAACGCCTGCTCGTCACCCTGAGCGTGCCTCGACAACAGCTCCTTGTCAGGAAGCTCCTGGGCCCCGTCCATCAGCGCTGATCACATACTCCACGACTAGGGGGATCTAAACTCCGCGTACCTCGACCTCATTGATGGTCCCACGGAAGGTTCCGTCGATGTTCGGCAGGTCGGTGAACCAGATCAGCACGTACTGGCCGGTCACCGCCTCGTCCAGTTCGACCGTCTCGGCGCCGTTGACCGAACCCTCCCAGGCCACCGGGAGGTTGCCGTCCAGGGACGAGTCGTCGGTGACGGAGTCGCTGTCGCCGACCCGGACCTGGACGCCGTAGTCCCGTTCGGGCAGGGCCAGGTCCACCTCGTGGACCTCCTGGGCGGACCCCAGGTCGAGGATGAGACCGACACCGCTCTTCTCGGTGCCCATCGGGTCCCGGTACCCCTCGGTGTTCCACTCGGTCGCGAGGTCACCGTCGTGGGCACGCCCGGACCGGTCACCGTGCTCGCTGTGGTCACCGAGCGGGTCGAACCCGTCGGAGCCGGCGATGGAGAGGACCTCCAGCTCGGCGCTGTCGACGGGGTCCTCCGTCGCGCTCGCGCTGGGGTCGGCCTCCTCCTCGGAGCCCGAGCGCAGACTGGTGCCGAGCGTCCAGGCGCCGGCGACCACACCGGCGAACAACAGGAACGCGACGGCCCCGACGATCAGCTGTTTGGCCGATACGCCCCGGTCGCGGGAGGCGCGCTGCTCCATCCGCGAGCTCGCCTGCGGACGGGCCGCGCCCGCGCGGGCGGCGGAGCCGGCGCGCGCGCTGCGACGAGGGCCGGTGGTGGCGTCGAACTCACCCGTGCGCCGGGAGGTGCCCTGTTCCGGCGGCGGGGTCGCCTCGGTGGGCGCCACCGGCAGGGGGATGAGGCGGGGGACCTCGGCCAGGGCGGCGCAGAACTCGGCGGGACCGGTGATGGGCGGTCCCGGCACCATCTGACCGACCAGCTGCGGCAGGGCCGCGCGGGTGGTGATGGTGGCCAGTTGTTCGCTGATGCCCTGGCGCAGTTGACCGGGCGGGTAGGGGCCCATGGGGCCCTGGGGTGCTCCGGGCAGGCCGCTCTGCGGTCCGCCGGGCCAGTAGCCGGTCAGGGCCGCGTACAACAGGTTGCCGAGCCCTTGGGCGTCGACCGCGCCGGGCTGCGGGACGTTGTTGCCCAGCAGTGCGGCGTCCACACCGATACCGGTGACCTTGACCGCGCCGCCGCTGCTCCACATGAGCTTGCCGGGGGTCAGGCACAGGTGGTGGAGACCGTTGGCGTGGGCGGCGGTGATCGCCTCGGCGGCCTCCGCGACCAGGCCGGCGGCGCGCTCGGGCTCCATGGGGCCCTGCTGGAGGAGTTCGGCCAGGGAGGAGCCGATGACCCACTCCTCGACCACGTAGGGGATGGGTGAGGAGTCGTCGGCGTCGAAGACCTGGGTGACGCGGGCGTCGGGCACACGGCTGGTGGCGCGGGCGGCGCGCACGACCTCGGACGTGCGGGGGAAGCCGTCGGCGAAGGTCCAGACCGCGACCGGACGCGCCAGCGTCTCGTCGGTGGCCTTCCATCGTGTCGCGCCACCGGTCTCGCTCACCACGTGGTCGAGTCGGTAGCGGTTGGCCAGCTTCGCCCCGGGTTCGATCAGGAAGGTGCTCATGATGGGAGTGACGGGTGCCAGTGCCGGTGGGTCGCGCGGTGCCGATGCGGGCACGCGCGAGGGGGTCGGCCCTGTCTGCTGTCCCCAGCCTCCCTTCGGGCAGCTCGGATGAACGATGCTCTGGCGGTAAAGCGGTGTCTGCTCATGCTAGGACGCGTGAACAGCCTCTTTGGAGGACATTGACTACCCATGCACCTTCCGGGACGTATCCGTGTTCGACTACCCAACGTCATCCATTCCAGGTGATCAGCGGCGTCGCAGTCGTGTCTTGAGCAAATCGAGGAACGCTGTGACTTCGGTCACATTGAGGAACTTGGCCGCGACCACGAACAGTACGGCACCGACCAGTCCCGCGGCCACCATCGACGCAAGACCCGGCCAGAGATCACCGGGAAGGTCACTGAAGACGACGATCATCAAAAGACCGAACAGGGCCGCGGGCACGGTGGCCACGTGCAGCTTGAACAGGGTGACCGCGGTCCGGCGTCCGTCGAGGCCGTTCAGCCTCTTGTGGAGGAGGTACCACATGATCACCGAGCCCACGATGTAGTAGAGGCCGTAGGGGACCGGCAGCCACATCACGATGTGCTGCGGTGAGTCCGCCAGGACGAACAGCAGCGCGATCGCGGTGATCGCGTGCGCGGTCTCGGAGGGGATCGCCACCAGGGCCGGTGTGCGGGTGTCGCCCAGTGCGTAGAAGACGCGCATCTGGAGCTGGAACAACGTGAACGGAATCAACATCACGCAGAAGACCATGAGGATCCGGCCGATCGCCGCCGCGTCCTCGGCGCTCGTGCTGCCCTGCGCGTAGATCATCACGCAGAAGGGAACCGCGAAGACGATCATCGCCACCGAGATCGGCACGATCAGCACCGAGGAGAGACGGAACCCCCGGGAGAAGTCGCTGCGGACCTGGTCCTTGCGTCCGGCGGCGACGTGTTCGCTCATCCGAGGCAGCAGCGCCGTGATCACCGAGACCGCGATGATCGCGTACGGGAGCTGGAACAGCATCGAGGCGAACTTGTAGGCCGCGATCCCCGACCCGGTGTCGAAGCCCAGCTCCGCCGACATCGAACCGGCGCGGGTGGCGACGTTGGTGGAGACGAGCGCGCCCACCTGCGCGACCACGATGTAGAGCATCATCCAGGAGGCGGCACCGGCCGCCTCGCCCAGCCCCGACCCGCGCAGGTCCAGGCGGGGACGCCAACGGAAGCCCGCCGCGGCCAGGGACCACACGAGCACCGCGGCCTGCACGACCTGGCCCAGGGCGGTGCCCAGGCCGAGCAGGGCCAGTTCGCCCTGCGTCACCGTCTCCGGGGTCCGGCCCGGACCGGCGATGGTCAGGAACCACACGCAGATGCCGATGATCACGACGTTGTTCAGTACCGGTGCCCACATGGGGGCGCCGAACTTATTGCGCGCGTTCAGCATCGCGCTGGCCAGACCGCTGGCGCCGATGAAGAAGATCTGCAGCACCAGATACCGGGCGAGGATCACCGAGACGTCGTACTGGGCCCCGCTGAACCCGCCCGCGTAGATCCGGATGAACCACTCCGCGACCAGTACGGACACCAGGGTGAGCACGAACAACGCGAGCAGCATCAGAGTGACCAGACGCTGCTCGGTGCGGTCACCGCCGTCGGTGTCCAGCTTGCGTCGCTTGACCAAGAAGGGGACGAACACGCTGGCCAACAACCCGCCGATGAGCAGGTCGTAGATCATGTAGGGGACCATGCCGGCGGTCTGATAGGCGTCGCCCATGAGCTGGGTGCCGATCGCGGCCGCCAGGACGATGGTCCGCACGAAACCGGTGACGCGGGAGGCGATCGTGCCGATCGCCATGATCGCCGTCGACTTGGCGATGTTGCCCGGACCGGTGTGCGACGAACCACCGATCTCGTCGCCGTCCTCCAGACCCGCGCGGTCCGCGGTGCCCACGTCGCCGATCTCGCTCGGATCGCGCAGGGTCGTCAGCCCGGTCTCGGGTTCGGTCCGCGGCTCGGAGCGCTCGTAGGCGTCGAGCACGTCCTCCGGCATCACGAGATGGCGGCCGGATCTGTGCTCGGGTGGGTCCTCGGGTCCGCTCTGGGAACCGTCGGCGTGCTGACGGGGGTGGTCGCTGGACACCGTCGGGTGGTCCTTTTCTGGCTGATGCGGCTACAGGTTCGTGGACCGGCGGGTGCGAGGCCGGAAGGTGCTCAGGTACTCATCGACGCAGGCGGCCGCGGATGAGTTCCACCGCGGCGCTCAGTTCCGGGACGCGCAGCAGACGGGCGGCCACGAGGAAGAGCAGGACGCCGACCGCGCAACCGACGAGGGGGGCACCGATGTTCGTGATCAGGCCGGGGCCGACGTAGGCGTCGAAGAACCGGAGGACACCGTAGCCCGCCGCGACGCTGGGAACGACGGCCAGGTGCAGGCGCAACAATGTGCCCATCGCGTGCTTTCCGTCAAGTCCACCGATCCGGCGGCTGAGGACCTGACCGGCGATGGTGAGTCCGGAGAGGAACGAGAACATGAAGCCCGACGCGACGCCGACGACGACCATGTCGGGCGGCAGCAGCAGGTAGGCCACCAGGGCCAGACCGCTGTGGACGGCGAGGTTGGCGACACCGATGAGGGCCGGGGTCTTGGTGTCCCCCAAGGCGAAGAACACACGCAGCATCAGCTGGAAGACGGTGAACGGCACCAGTCCGAGCGACATCACCGCGAGGATCTGACCGATGGCGATCGCGTCGTCCACCGAGACCGAGCCGCGCGCGAACGCCAGGATGGACAGCGGTTCGGCGAACAGCGCCACCGCGAACGCGGTCGGCACCAGGACGAACGAGGAGATCCGCAGCGTCCGGGAGAAGTCCGAGCGGACGGCGTCCCAGTTGCGGTCGTCGGCGTGTGCGCTCATCCGGGGCAGGAGCACGGTGATCAGGGAGACGGCGATGATCGCGTAGGGAAGCTGGAAGAGCTGGTACGCCAGGTTGTAGGCGCTGATACCCGCACCCACGTCCAGACCCTGTTCGATGCTCGCCACGTTGGCGGCGTTGGCGATGTTGGTGGTGATCCACAGCCCGGCCTGGGTGAGCAGGGTGTAGAGCATCATCCACCCGGCGGTGCGCAGTGCCTCGCCCAACCCCGAGCCGCGCAGGTCCAGGCGCGGGCGCCAGCGGTAGCCGGTCCGGGTCAGGGCCACGAACAGGACCAGGGCCTGGAGCGCCATGCCGCCCGCGGTGCCGGCGCCCAGCAGGGTGAGCTCGGCGTCGGTGACCGTCTCCGGGGTCTTGTCGGGGCCCGCCACGACCAGGAACATCGCGGCCACACCCATGATGACCACGTTGTTCAGGACCGGTGCCCACACGGCGGCGCCGAACCTGCCCCGGGTGTTGAGCATGGCGCTCAGCAGGCCGCTCAGACCCACGAAGAAGATCTGGGACAGCAGGAAGCGGGCCAGGTAGACCGACGCGTCGAACTGCAGCGGGGTGAAGCGTGAACCGTACAGCCAGATGAGGCCCTCGGCGGCCGCGATCGCGACCGCGGTCACCGCCAGCAGCGCCAGCACCATCGAGGTGAACAGGCGGTCCTCGGTGGCCTTGCCGCCGTCCAGGTCGTTCTTGCGGCGCTTGACCAGGAACGGGATGACCACGGAGGCCATCAGACCGCCGATGAGCAGGTCGTTCAGGATGAACGGGATCGTGTGCGCCGTGTGGTAGGCGTCCCCGAGCAGGTGGGTGCCGATGGCGGCGGCCAGCACGATCGTGCGCGCGAAACCGGTGAGCCGGGAGGCCATGGTGCCCACGGCCATGATCGCGCTGGAGCGCATCATGCCACCGGAGCCGCCCTGGTCCTCGGTCCCCGCCGCCGCGCCGTCGGGCGGGGGCACCTCGCCCCGCGCCGTCTCCGGCGCGTGCGGCCGGTCCACCCCGTTCCGGCCGTGATCGCCGCCCAGGACGGGTCCGTGCGGGTCGGCGGCGGGCTCGGGGAGCTCGCCCTCCTCGTAGGAGGAGGTCGGTCCCGCGTAGGGGCGGATCGTGCTGTCGCCGGGGAGGGGGGCCTCGGGCTGCTTGCTGTGCCTGGGCGAGTAGCGGGGGTCCTGCTCGTCGCCGTTAGGGGATTCGGTGGCCACCGTGGATCAGGGTTCCTTTCATCGGAGGTTGCGGGCCGCGGCTCCCGGTGGGGGAGTCCGGGCGGGGGAGTGGAGCCGGGCGACGTGTGGACAAGGGGAGAGATCGACGGAGCGACATGTCGACAGGTCGCCCCGTCATCTCGTCGCGTCGGTGCCCGGGGTCACGTGCGGGGGTCCCCGTCGTTCGACCGGCCCTCGTCGGGGTCGCCGTTCTCGGTGTCCGCGTCGTCCTCTGTGTCCTGTGGGTTCGTGGGTTCCCCGGTAGATCCCGCGCCCTCGCCGCCGCGACCGGCGCCGTCGGGCGTGGGGGTGGTGTCGTCCTTCGCGGACCCGTCCCGGGAAGACACGTCCGGCTCGTCCGACGGGGTCGTCTCCGCGCGGTCCGCGGCGTCCTCGTCGTCGGCGCCGTTCTCACCACCCGTGACCCCGGTGCCCGCGGTGTCCTCCGCGTCGTTCGCCTCGCCGTTCGGGGCCACGCCCTCGGCGGCCGCGGCCTTGGCCGCCTGCCGACGGGCCCACTTGCGCAGGGCCCGCGGCGCCAGGGCCGCGATGAGGATCAGCAGACCGATCCCGCTGATGAGCAGGGCCTGGGTGCCCAGACCCGTGGCGTTCACCTGGATCAGGGTCTCCTGGGGGCTGATCGGTTCGCCGTTGGAGTTCTGGAGGCTCACGTGCACGGTGGTGGTGCCGTTGATCCGTGCGGAGAGCGGGATGTAGACAGTCGTCTTGGCCCCGGGTTCGATCTCGAAGTCGGACGTGTAGCCGCCGATGTTGAGCCGTTCGGAGTTCTCCGAGTACACCGACAGGTGGACGTAGACGGTCTCGTCCTCCAGGTCGTTGGCGACGAGCACCCCCGTGATCCCCGTGCTGCTGGCCAGGGTCACCGGTTCGCCCGGGATGACCCGCACGTCCTGCATCCGGTTCTGCACGGACTGACCGATCACCGAACGGGTCGCGCCGGCCAGTGCCTCGCGTTCGCGCCAGTACACCGACTCCAGCCGCACGATGGCGGGCCGGAAGGGGTCGCTGTCACCGACCAGGATGCTGTTGAACAGACGCACGTCCCGGCCCACGTCCTCGACCTGACCGAGGTAGGTGGAGCTGAGCTCGTCGTCGTAGGCGTGGTCCGGATAGGTGAGGTCCTCCCGGGTCTCCTCCCGCTCGCCCGGCTCGGCGGGCTCCACCCGGTCCAGGCGCTCGGGCGACAGCCAGGGCAGGTCCTCCGTGGCCTCCAGCACACCGGAGGCCAGCTCCGGGCTGGGGTCCCAGCCGGCGACCGGAGAGGCGACCACGACACGGTCGACGCCCACGTTCTCGCCCGCGATCATCGCGGTCTCCGCGGCGAAGCGTTGCAGGGCCAGCGTGGCCTCGCCGGGCCCGTGCGAGGGCATGGACAGGACCTGGGTCAACCCGGAGTCGGAGACCAGGGCGAACGGCTCTTCCTCGTCGTTCTCCCCGGCCGGCAGCGGGGTCTCCGTGGTCGGGGTGGTGGACAGCCGCGACAGGGGCGGCAGGGCCGACTCGCGCAGGAGGAAGCGGTGGGCGTCGTGCTCGGAGTACAGCTCCTGGACGTTCTCGTCCATCAGCCCGCGGGCCGGGAACGCGAACCTGCCGTCGGCCTCCATCGCGAGGGCGCGGAGCATGGCCTCCTGCGCCAGGGAGAGGGAGGCTTCGGCGTCGGCGCCCATGTCGTTGCGCAGCAGCGACACCAGGTCGGTGTTGGCGTAGGGGGTGGCCACCACGGTGTCCGCGGGCAGGACCCGGCGGGCCTCGCGCAGCCACACCTGGGATGCCACGTCGGCCGGGAGCCGGTGGCGCTCGGGTTCGGATCCGGCGGGGACCTCCAACAGGTCCTCCAGGACGTCGTGCTCCTCGGTGGCGCCGCGGAGGATGTCGTCCATGGTCCCCGGGTCGACCGCCCACGTGATGGGAACACCGTCGGTCCGTTCGGGGATCTCCTCCGGGGCCTCGTCGTCCTCCTCGGGGGCCTCCGTGGGCTCGTCCTCGGTGGCCTCGTCCTCCGGCGAGGGGGAGGCCTCGGGGGACGGGGAACCGCCCTCCGTCGCCTCCGCCTCGGGCGACTCCTCGGTGGGCGAGGGGGAGGCCTCGGGGGAGGGCTCCCCCTCGCCCTCGTCCTCCTCCAGACCGAGCTCCTCGATCAGGTCCTCCTCGCCGGGCTCGAAGGACAGCGGGACCTGGGCCCCGGTGGCCAGCAGCCGACCGAGACGCCCGTCCTCGGTCACGGCCGTGTGCAGGTCCTCGCTCAGGAAGGTGTCGTCGTCGGCGCGCTGGGGGTCGTCCATCAACGGCCAGACCCATGCCAGGTCCAGTGCGTCGACGTCGTCGTCCCCGGTGTAGGGGAGGAAGGTGTACTGCGCGCCCAGCCGATCACCGTCGCCGTCCACCGCCTCCACGACCATGGGGTACACGCCGTAGGACCCCAGGCCGAGGTCCTCCACCGGCGTGCTGAGCGTGTACTCGAGGCCGGCGTCGGGCTCCAGCGCGCCCTCGAACTCCTCCTCCGGACCCTCGGCGTCGGGTTGCCAACCCTCGCCCGAGGCGAACTCGTCCAGCTCCTCGCGGGAGCTGAAGGAATGGCGTGAGTAACGGATCCTGACGGTGACGTCCTCGACGGAGGCGTCGGTGGTGTTGGTCACCTCACCGGCGACGCGAAGAGTGCTGTCCTCGTCGATGGCGTCCGGAGTGATCCGGTCCACGACGACCGGAGACACCGACTCCTCGTTCTCGGGATCCGCCGAGGCGGGCGAGAGTGTGGCCGGGATCGGGAGCAGCGCGGCGGTCATGGCCATGACCGCGGCCGTGGAAGCAGTTCGACGCAACGCTTGACCGGTTTCCTGATTCGGGGCCAGGTGTCCGTCCCGCCGAAGACGTGGAATGACGGGGCGAGGACGGATGGGGTGCCCGCGCGGCGCGCTCGGCGTGAGGCGGGGCCGGTGGCCATGGGCTGAACGTGATGGGCCACCACTCCACCAGAAGATACCGCGTTCCCCGAACCCGGGTTCTGGTGCGCCCCTGCCCGGCGCGTGGCGGGGACAGCCTTTCATCCTGCGCGGGGTGCGCGCCAGGCACGGCGTGGTCACGACGGCGATTCGCGGTCACCCCGCGCGTCCGCCTAATCTGCGTGGTGTGCCGAACACAGAGTTTTCGAGTGAGAACGACACCGCCGGTGCCCGTCCCGCGGTCATGAGCGAACCGACCGGTGAGCAGCGGGCGGCGATCACCGCGCTGATCGACTCGATACGACCGGTGTCCGAGGACCTCGGTGACCGCTTCGCAGCGCAGGACCGACAGCTCGCCGTCGTCGGCGGGCCCGTGCGCGACGCTCTGCTCGGGCGTGAGTCCAACGACGTGGACCTCACCACGGACGCCGTGCCCCAGAGCATCCTGGAGTTGGTCGACGGCTGGGCGGACTCGGTGTGGACCGTCGGGATCGAGTTCGGCACGGTGGGCCTGCGCAAGAAGGGTCTGCAGGTGGAGATCACCACCTACCGGAGCGAGGCCTACTCTCCCAAGTCCCGCAAGCCCGAGGTGTCCTACGGGACCGACATCCAGGACGACCTTCTGCGCCGTGACTTCACGGTGAACGCGATGGCGGTGCGCCTGCCGAGCGGTGAGTTCGTGGACCCCTTCGGCGGACTGGCCGACCTGCGGGACCAGGTGCTGCGCACACCCGGACGTCCGGAGGACTCCTTCAGCGACGACCCGCTGCGCATCATGCGCGCGGTGCGGTTCGCCGCCCAACTGGGTTTCACCCTGGCGCCCGAGGTGGCCGAGGCCGCCCGGGACATGGCCGACCGACTCACCATCGTCTCCGCCGAGCGCATCCGGGACGAACTCACCAAGCTCATGCTCAGCCGGGACCCCCGGCGTGGGATCGAGCTCATGGTGGACCTGGGCATCGCCGACCACGTGCTGCCGGAGATTCCCCGCATGCGCCTGGAGATCGACGAGCACCACCGGCACAAGGACGTCTACGAGCACTCGCTCACCGTCCTGGACCAGGCCATGGACCTGGAGCGGGCCCGCGGTCACGAGCCCGACCTGGTGTTGCGCCTGGCCGCGCTGCTGCACGACATCGGCAAGCCCAAGACCCGTGCCTTCGAGGGCGGCAACCGGGTGACCTTCCACCACCACGAGGTGGTGGGGGCCTCCATGAGCCGCAAGCGCCTCACCGCGCTGCGCTTCCCCAAGGACGTCGTCACCCAGGTCGGCCACCTGGTGGCGCTGCACCTGCGCTTCCACGGCTACGGCAAGGGCGAGTGGACCGACTCCGCGGTCCGTCGGTACGCCCGCGACGCCGGTGAGCTGATCGAACAGCTGCACATCCTCACCCGTGCCGACTGCACCACCCGCAACCGGCGCAAGGCCGCGGCGCTCTCCCGTTCCTACGACGACATCGAGCGTCGGATCACCGAGCTCGCCGAACAGGAGCAGCTGGACCGGATCCGCCCGGACCTGGACGGCAACGAGATCCAGGAGATCCTCGGCGTCGAACCCGGGCCCCAGATCGGCAAGGCCTACCGTTTCCTGCTGGAGCTGCGCCTGGAGAACGGACCCATGGACAAGGAGGCGGCCGCCGCGGAGCTGCGCTCCTGGGCGGCCGAGCACCTGGAGTAGTCAGAGTCCCGGTTTGACGGCGGTGACCACCATCGCCATGCCGAACACCCGTGCCGGGGTGGACTCCAGGCCGTCCGCGACGGTCTGGAACGCCCGAGGCCGACGGTCGAACGGCGGCATGAGGTAGTCGATGGCGCGTACGCGCAGGCCGGCGTCGCGCAGTAGACGGCCCATCTCCTGCGTGGTGAACGCCCGCGCGTCCGACATCCGTTCGTGCAGGGGGCGCACCCACGGCAGGAACGGGGCGGTCAGCGCGGAACGGCGGCGGTCGCCCCACAACACCCCGTGCGTCTCGAACGGGAACCACCGGTTGGGGGTCGTGAGCGAGAACGCGCCGCCGGGGGCCAGCACGCGGTGGATCTCGGCGACGCTCTCCTCCAGGTGGTCGAGGTGTTCGAGCACCTCGAAGGCGGTGACCCGGTCGAAGGCGCCGTCCTCGAAGGCGAGTGTGTCCGCGGACATCTTGTGCACCTCGACCCGGTCCTCCAGGTCGGTGCCCGCGACGCGTGCGGCGAAGGCGTCGAGTCGGCCGGGCTCGACGTCGACGGCGTCCACCCGCGCGTAGCCCTCGGCGAGCGCGACGGTGTAGGTGCCGTCGCCGCAGCCGACGTCGAGCAGTCGGTCCCCGCAGGTGGGGAGTTGGCGGGCCACCGCCCCGATCCGCTTGGCGACCCCCCGGGCCCCGAAGGCGCTGGACGGGTTGCCGAGTCCGTATCCGCCGCTCATGGTCACCATCTCCCTGTCGATCGATTCTTGCCGCGGAGACTACAATAAGTGACTCTTTGATCACACATCGATGGATCGACATGTCGACCCGGTCCGTACCGCCGCCCCGGCCGACCGGGATCGCGAACAGTGGCGCGCGCGGGTGGCGCCCCCTGGAGAGCTGGGTCCTGTACCTGGAGGGGACGCCCGCGGTCTGCGCCGAATCGGAGGGCCCGGCCGGCGGCGACGTCGAGATCGCCTACTTCGACCTGCCGCCCGGGTTCCTCGGCCGAGGGCTCGGGGGACGCATGTTCACCGAGGCCACCCTGCGGACCTGGGACCTGGGGGAGCGGTGGCCGGAGCGGGCGGGGACCCGGCGGGTGTGGCCGCACACCTGTTCCCTCTACGGTGAGCACGCGCCGGCGCACCACCGTGCGCGCGGTCTGCGGGTCTACAAGGAGACGAAGAGCCGGGTGCTCCGCCTCCGGGGCCTCCACTTCGGACCCGGAGGGGGCGGGCATGGGTGCCCGCGGTCCTCTGGGGCCGGTCGATCAGTCGTCAGGTCGACATGTCGACGGCCGGTCGCCGCCTCGCTCCACCGCAGTCCGGGCGGCGGGCCCGTGCGGCCCACACGAGGCTCATCGACAGGAAGACGAACGCCATCGCCGCGACCATCGGCACGCTCACCCCGGACGGGGGCACCAGTACCGCGGCCGACACCGCTCCCAGCACGAACGTGGCGTTGAACAGCACGTCGTCGAGGGAAAACACCCGGCCTCGGAAGACATCGTCGACATGTCGCCGAACCAACGTGTCGACGCTGACCTTCATCCCCTGGGACACGAAACCCGGCACGAACGCGGCCACCGGGAACAGTGCGGGGGAGAAGGGCGGGACCGCCACCGGCGGCACGGCCCCCACCACTAAGAGGCAGGCGATCCGGGCGCTCGCACCGATTCTTCTGGCTGGGCGGAGTCGAAGAAGACGAAACCGGCCAGGCCGGCCTGGAAGAGGCCGTCGGAGAACGGTGAGACCAACCGGGTGCCGAACAGCCGGCGGAACCGGGATCCTCCGAGGACCGCGCCCAGGTCGCCGAGGAAGGACACGTGTTCAGAGTGGATCGTGTCCGTGGGCAGGTCAGGGCAGGAGTACGCCCGGGGCCTCGACGGCCCCGGGCGGGGGCGTCCCTCGTCGTCGGGACGCCGGATGGACTATTCGCCCGCGATGAAGCGCTCGACGGCGTCGTGCGCCTCGGCGTCGCTGTACTGCTCGGGCGGCGACTTCATGAAGTAGGAGGAGGGCGCCAGGATCGGACCACCGATGCCGCGGTCCTTGGCGATCTTCGCGGCGCGCACCGCGTCGATGATGATGCCGGCGGAGTTGGGGGAGTCCCAGACCTCCAGCTTGTACTCCAGGTTCAGCGGGACGTCACCGAAGGCGCGCCCCTCCAAGCGGATGTACGCCCACTTGCGGTCGTCCAGCCACGGCACGTGGTCCGACGGGCCGATGTGCACGGCGCCGGCGTTGAGCTCGTGCGGGATCTGCGAGGTGACCGACTGGGTCTTGGAGATCTTCTTGGACTCCAGACGCTCCCGCTCCAACATGTTCTTGAAGTCCATGTTGCCGCCGAAGTTCAGCTGGTAGGTGCGGTCCACGACCACGCCCCGGTCCTCGAACAGCTTGGACAGCACCCGGTGGGTGATGGTGGCGCCGATCTGCGACTTGATGTCGTCGCCGATGATCGGCACACCGGCCTTGGTGAACTTCTCCGCCCACTCGGGGTCGGAGGCGATGAACACCGGGAGGGCGTTGACGAAGGCCACACCCGCGTCGATGGCGCACTGGGCGTAGAACTTGTCGGCCTCCTCCGAACCCACGGGCAGGTAGGAGACGAGAACGTCGGCCTTGCTCGCCTTGAGGGCGGCGACCACGTCCACGGCGTCCTCGGCGGACTCCTGCACCATCTCGCGGTAGTACTTGCCCAGACCGTCGTAGGTCGGGCCGCGCATGACGGTCACGCCGGTCGGCGGGACGTCGCAGATCTTGACGGTGTTGTTCTCGCTCGCCACGATCGCGTCGGCGAGGTCGTGACCGACCTTCTTGGCGTCCACGTCGAAGGCGGCGACGAACTCGATGTCGCGCACGTGGTACGGGCCGAACCGGACATGCATCAGACCGGGGACCCGGGACTCCGGGTCGGCGTCCTTGTAGTACTGCACGCCCTGGACGAGCGACGCCGCACAGTTGCCGACGCCCACGACGGCTACACGTACCGAACCCATTGGTCCTTGCTCCTTCTTCTCCGCGAACATGGCTTCCACAGCGCATGGCGACGGGCCCGCTCCGACGGCGGTTCGGGGCTCGTCATCCTGCGTTCGTATTCCGTATGTGGTCAGCAGCGCGCACGGCGGTTCTGTTCCCCCCTCAGGGCCGTCGGCTACGGGGGAGAACTGTGCATGTCTGGCTGGTTTGTTCTGCTGTGACTCTATCTTCGCTTTCCCCGTGGGAACGCATGTCACCGGGGCCTTCCGGGAGTCTCGTGGCCCACAGTGACGGTGGAACGCCCCTCGCGGCCCGGGAATCACCCACGGGCAATGTCACACCCCCGCTCCCAACTGGGCCGATGCCCTCGGGTCGATCATGGTCGTGATCGCTGTCACAGGACGAGAGCCGAACGGCCTCGCTCCCCTGACCTGCCGCGACGCCGGTAATCCGACACACGGTGATGGTGCGGGTCAAGCGCGCGATACCCTCGCGCGTGGGTTGTGCTATACCGTTCGATCGCTCTACCGTGACTCTGGATTTGCGTGTGCGGCCGGTCGAACCCCCGGACGAAGCCACCGCCGCGGCGGCGTTCACATCGGATCGAAACGCCGATGAACACGGGGAAGCGCATCCGCAGGCCAACGATCAGGAGGAAGTAGCGGCCAACGTCTTCGCGACCTGTTGAAAACCTCCGCCCGTGGATGGGCGTCTCTTTATCAAGCCTTGAACGACAGGCAACAGCGGTGGAAACCGGGCCACGCCGGCCCAGACCCTCGCCGGCACACCGCGAACAGGTCGCGAATCACCGATCCCCCAGGGGGACAGTCCCCCGTTTCCACCAAGGAATCGTCAGGCCGATCGGCCGTGAGAGGCAATCGAGGACCACGTGAGTACCGAACGACGACGGAGTGCCGAAGGCGGCCGTCGCCGGGCCGGCGGCCCGGACGACGGTCCGCGCGGCGACGGCGGACGGCGCAGGGCCGACGGCCCGCCCCGGGAACAGCGTGACGGCGGACGCCGCCGCCCCGAGCCCGCGGACGACGGCGGTTTCTGGGGGGGTGAGGAGACGCCCCCGCGTCGCAGGCAGCGTCCCCCCGAGGCCGAAGCGCGATCCGAAGGACGCCCGCGCCCCGAGGGCGGACGACGCCGCGCCGAGGGCGACCGCCCCCGCCGCCCGGACGAGAGCAGGCGCCGCCGTCCCGAGGACGGAGACCGTCCGCGACGCCGTCCCGAGGACGGGGAGCGCCCGCGACGCCGCCCGGAGGACGGAGACCGCCCCCGCCGTGGGCCGGAGGACGGGGAGCGTCCGCGCCGTCGTCCCGACGACCCGCGCGCCGGTGGGCGCCGCCGGGCCGCCGGACCTCGCGACCCCCGTGAACGCGACCGTGAGCACGGCTCCCGCTCCGAGGGCCGTCGCCCTCCGGGCCGCGGTGGCCGGGGCGCCGGCGGTGGTGGCGGCGGTGGCCGTCGTCGCTCCCGTGAAGAGGAGCCGGACGACCGTCACTGGTTCAAGCGCTTCATGTCCAAGGCGTGGAAGCCCGCACTGGCCTTCTGCGGCCTGATGTTCATCGGTGGCGTGGCCGCCTTCGCCGTTCTTTACGCCATGGCGCCCGACGCGGACGACCTGGACGCGAACGCGGAGAACGACTCCTCCGCCACCCAGATCTACTGGGCCGGGGAGGAGGGCGATGAGGAACTCGCCCTCACCACCGGTGAGGTCAAGCGTGTCGTGATCGAACGCGACGCGATCCCGGAGTCCGTCGTCAACGGTGTGCTCGCCGCCGAGCAGCGCACCTTCTACGAGGACCCGGGCATCAACATCATGGGTATCGGCCGCGCCCTGCTCTCCGGTGGTGAGGCCGGCGGTGGTTCGACCATCACCCAGCAGATGGCCAGGAACTACTACAGCGACCTCCAGGGCGAGGAGCCGCTGACCCGGAAGATCCGCGAGATCTTCATCTCCATCAAGCTCAGCCAGCAGGTCGAGCACGACGAGATCCTCACGATCTACCTCAACACGATCTACTTCGGTCGTGGCGCCTCCGGCATCGAGATGGCCGCGCAGGAGTACTTCGGCAAGAGTGTGAGCGACCTGGACGAGGCCGAGGGCGCGTACCTGGGCCTCATCATCCAGATGCCCAGCAACTTCGAGAACCCCGAAGAGGGTTCCTGGACCGAGACCTACCTCAACGACGAGCGTTGGCCCTACGTCCAGAACCAGCTGGCCACGATGCACGAGGAGACCAACGGTGAGCGTGGGCTGCCCCGCGCCGAGGCCGAGTCCCTCGAGATTCCCGAGACCATCGACTACAACCCCGAGGCGTCCACGGACGACCCGAAGCTGGGGTACGTCCGTCAGGCCGTGATCAACGAGGTCGAGGAGCGCTACGCGGGCTCCAACGTCACCGGCGCCGACATCGCCACCAAGGGTCTGGTCATCAAGACCTCGCTCGACCCGGAGCTGATGACCGCCGCGGAGGAGGCGTTCGACGTCCTGCCGGCCTCCACGGAGGAGGACGACGACACCATGCGCGGTCTCACCGCGGTGGACCCCACCACCGGGCAGATCGTCGCCTTCAACGGTGGCCCGAACGTGGCCGAGGTGATCAACAACTCCCTGGTGCACCAGACGCAGGCGGGTTCGGCGTACAAGCCGTACGTACTGGCCCGTGCGCTGGCGGACGGCATCAGCCTCAACAGCCGCTTCGACGGTGACAGCGGACGCGAGTTCCTTGGGCTGGCCAGCCCGGTCATCAACTCGGGGGAGCGGGACTACGGCGAGGTGGACCTCATCCAGTCCACCGCCGACTCGGTCAACACCAGCTTCGTCGAGTTGGCCATCGAGGTCGGCGAGACCCGGGTCGACGAACTCGCCGTCGAGATGGGCGTGCACCCGGACCGACAGACCACCTCCACCGTGGGGCCGCTCATCGCTCTGGGCACCCACCAGGTGAACACCCTCGACATGGCGAGCGGGTACTCCACCTTCGCCGCCGAGGGGCGCCACTTCCCGGCCCACATGGTCACCGAGCTCCAGACGGCCGGCGGCGAGGTCATCACCCCCGATGACGCCGACGAGATCGAGTCGGGCGAGGAGATCATCAACCAGGGGGTCGCCGCCGACTCCACCTACGCCATGCAGCAGGCGGTCCTGGAGGGCGGCGCCAGCAACGCGGCCCTGGACGACGGTCGCCCGGTGGCCGGTAAGACGGGTACCTCCTCGGACGCGGTCTCGGCCTGGTTCGTGGGCTACACGCCGCAACTCTCGACCGCGGTGGGTCTGAGCCGCTTCAGCGGTGAACCGCTGGACTTCGGCGCCCAGGTCGGTGACGTCTTCGGTGGTACGACCTCCGCGATGGTCTGGAAGGACTTCATGGAGACCGCCATGGAGGGGCGGGAGCACCAGCAGTTCCCCGAACCCCAGTGGGTCGGTGAGGAGCTGAGCTACCTGCCGACACCCACCCCGAGCGAGACGCCGGAAGAGGAAGAGGAGCCCACCGAGGAGCCCACCGAGGAGGAGTCCGAGACGGAGTGCGACCCGCGCGAGCCGGACTGCGAGACCGAGGAGAGCCCCGAGGACTGCGAGCCCGGGCAGCCCGGATGCGATCAGAGCGAGGGTCCTGAGGACCCGGAGGACTGCGGTGACAACTGGTTCCAGCCGGACTGTGAGGACGAGGACCCGCCCGGTATCCCGGGACAGCCGGGTGACGGGAACGATCAGAACCAGGGCAACAACAACAGTCTGATCAGGCCCAGGGAGTGATCCCGGACTGAACGGGCGGCCCACCGCCGGTTCACGGGGCCGGTGTCCGAGGATCTCTCGGGCACCGGCCCCGTTCGTGTGCGGGGGCGGTCCCGAGGGTGTGAGCGTGTCCGGAACCTCCCCGCTTCCGCACCGGTGGTGGTGCGCTGCTGGTAAGCTCGGAGGCTGTATGGCTCAGAGCCCGAGTGGTGCGTCCCGGCCCGACCGAGACGACGAGACCCCGGGCTCCTGCCCTCCTGCCATGGAGATTCCATGGCCGCAACAGTCCAGAGGAGGAACGTACGCCTATGCGTCGTTACGAAATCATGGTCATCCTCGACCCGAACCTCGACGAGCGCACCGTCGCTCCGTCGCTGGAGAACTTCCTCGGTGTCATCCGCAACGAAGGCGGCTCGGTCGAGAAGACGGAGATCTGGGGCAAGCGTCGGCTCGCCTACGACATCGACAAGAACTCCGAGGGCATCTACGCGGTCATCGACCTGACCGCCAAGCCCGAGACGGTCAAGGAGCTCGACCGTCAGCTCGGCATCGCCGAGGCCGTGCTCCGCACCAAGGTTCTGCGTCCCGAGGTTCACTAGGCACCTCCGTGCCCGTCCCCCTGTTCCCCGCCCGTTCGTTTTGTCCTTGGTGACGTGGATGATGCGGGGACCAGGCGTAACCGCCTGATCCGAACTATCTCGAACCGGAGCCGATCCATGGCAGGCGAAACCCAGATCACGCTCGTCGGAAACCTCGTCGACGACCCTGAACTGCGCTTCACGAACAGTGGAGCCGCGGTCGCCAGCTTCCGTGTGGCCTCGACGCCCCGCACCTTCGACCGTCAGTCGGGGGAGTGGAAGGACGGCGAGTCCATGTTCCTCACCTGCAGCGTCTGGCGGCAGTACGCGGAGAACGTGGCGGAGAGCCTTCAGCGGGGCATGCGCGTCATCGTGCAGGGCCGTCTGAAGCAGCGCTCCTACGAGACCCGTGAGGGCGAGAAGCGCACCGTCTTCGAGATCGACGTCGAGGAGGTCGGCCCGGCTCTGCGTAGTGCCACCGCGAAGGTGACCAAGACGCAGCGTCAGGGCGGCGGCGGCTTCGGTGGTGGCGGTGGCGGCGGTTTCGGTGGCGGTCAGCCCCAGCAGGGCGGCGGCTACGGGAACCAGGGCGGCGGCTTCGGCGGATCGCAGGGCGGCCAGGGCGGCCGCAGTGGTCCTCCCGCCGACGACCCGTGGGCGACCAACGGAGGCGGCGGTGGCGGTGGCTTCGGTGGCGGTGGCGGCGGCGGAGGTTTCTCCGACGAGCCCCCGTTCTAGGGCGACCCCACACCCCGCGTAACACCCGACACGGCGCCGTGGACGGCGCCGCGTCACCCTTTCCATGTCCCAGCCCATCCCCGGGAGGACCCCGGGGCTCTTGCGAAGGAGCACCACGATGGCTAAGCCGGCAGCGCGCAAGCCCAAGAAGAAGGTTTGCCTCTTCTGCCAGGAGAAGCAGTCCTACATCGACTACAAGGACACCACGCTTCTCCGTAAGTTCATCTCCGAGCGCGGCAAGATCCGTGCTCGTCGGGTGACCGGCAACTGCACCCAGCACCAGCGCGACGTCGCGACCGCGATCAAGAACGCGCGCGAGGTGGCCCTGCTGCCCTACACCAGCACCGCTCGCTAGCGGCGATATCCGAGGGAGGTTTTTGACGTGAAGCTGATTTTGACCCACGAGGTCAACGGTCTCGGAGCCCCCGGCGATGTCGTCGAGGTGAAGAACGGTTACGGCCGCAACTACCTGCTGCCCCGTGGGTTCGCCATCCGGTGGACCCGTGGCGGTCAGAAGCAGATCGACCTGATCCAGCGTGCCCGCAAGGCGCGCGACATCCGCACCCTGGACGAGGCCCAGCAGGTCGCCGGTCGGGTCAGCGCTCTGAACGTGCGTCTCAAGCAGCGCGCCGGTCAGGGTGGTCGTCTGTTCGGCTCGGTCACGCCCGCGGACATCGTCGAGGCCGTCAAGGTCGCCGGTGGCCCGGAGCTGGACAAGCGCCGGATCGAGATCAAGAACCCGATCAAGTCGGTCGGTGCCCACAAGGTCCAGGTCCGCCTGCACCCCGAGGTCACCGCGCCGATCAAGCTGGACATCGCCGGCGTCTAGTCGCCGACCTTTCCGGTCTCGGAACCCCGCCCCTCCTCCGAGGGGCGGGGTTCTTTGCCGTCCGATGAACACGCCCGGCCTGGGAATACCACCCTTTGAACACGCTATGTAACCTATCGTGATCTCTGTGTCGCGTCGTGTCCCGCGACGCTCCGCACGGAGAGGACAGCATACCGATGGCCGCTGAGAAACGACCCGAGATCGACCACCCGAAGGCGGTGGACCGCAGGCTGATGCTGCGGGGGACGGTCCTGGCCGCCGGGGGAGTGCTCCTCGGTGGTGCGCTGGGGGTTTCCGCCGTGGGCCAGGCCTCCGCCGCCGCGACCCCCAAGCTGTACACCCGATCGAACTGGAAGGCCCGCTCACCCAAGGGGGCGGTCGAGGTCCTGGCCAAGGGACCCACGCACATCGTCGTCCACCACACCGCGACCGGGAACGTGTCCGACACGTCCACCGGCCACGCCGCCGGTCTGTCACGGTCCATCCAGGGCTACCACATGGACAGCAACGGCTGGATCGACACCGGCCAGCAGCTCACCATCAGCCGCGGCGGGCACATCATGGAGGGGCGGGACAAGTCCCTCCAGGCCATTCGCGAGGGGCGCCACGTCCTGGGCGCGCACACGGCTGACCACAACTCGCACACCATCGGCATCGAGAGCGAGGGCACCTACACCTCCGCGACCCCACCGAAGGCGCTGATGTCCGCCCTGGTGGACACCTGCACCTGGCTGTGCCTGGTGTACCGCCTGGACCCCCAGGAGGCGATCGTGGGTCACCGCGACTACAACGCCACCAACTGCCCCGGGGACAAGCTCTACTCCATGCTCCCGAAGCTCCGCGACGACGTCGGGAGCCGCATGCGCGAACAGCTCAGCCACCTGAGCCACTTCGCGGGAGAGGAACTGACCGTGGAACAGCTACCGAGTTACCCGGACGCGCCCGAGGCCGAGCGCGTCGCCACCTTCTTCCACGGCCCCGCTCTCGGAGACCTCGACACGTCCTTCTGACCCCTGGCCGATCCGGCCTCCGCCCGCCGTTCGGACATCGCAGGTCGGGGTGGCCGGGGGCGTGCCCACCTCCGGGTCCCACCCGCCCCGGCCGGAGTCCGCTCGAGAACGCACCACGACCGCCCCCGGCCCCCGCCGCAGGGGCGGTCGCCGTGTTCGCCGGGGCCACTCCGCCGCGCTTCGGTCGGTGCTCGGGAAGCGAGTGGTCGGGATCCCTCGGTGCCTGGGAAGGAGCGTGCCTCGCGATCCCGCCTCCGGCTCCTCCCCGTGGCGCGGAGAGCACGGTCCGACGGCTTCCGAACGCACGCCCCGGGGCATGGGGGCCGGGTGCCCACCGAACCGCCCGCTGGTCGCGGACCCGGGAGCTAGGGACGTGTCGCGCCGGTGACGAGCCAGGCGGTTCCCCGCGCTCGCAGGCCGAGTGTGATGGCGCGGGCCAGGATCCACACCGAGAAGGCCACCCACAGCCCCACCAGCCCCCACATCTGGGAGGTCGCCAGGTGCGGGAGGACCAGGGCGAACGGCAGGAACGCCAGCATCGTCCACAGGGAGGCCCACGCGAGGTAACGCTGGTCCCCGGCGCCCATCAGCACCCCGTCGAGCACCATGGTCACACCGCTGAGCGGCTGCATCAGTGCCACGACCACCAGCGACGCCGTGATCAACGCGGCCACGCGGGGATCCGCGGTGAACGGCAGGTGCGCCCAGGGCAGGATGAGGAAGACCAGGACGGTGAACACGAGGCCGGCCAGCACCCCCCACTCGACCATGCGGCGGGTGGCCTCCTTGGTGCCGCGGACGTCCCCCGCCCCCAGGTAGCGGCCCACGATCGACTGCCCCGCGATGGCGATGGCGTCCATCGCGAACACCAGCAGGGCCCAGACGTTGTAGCTCACCTGGTGTGCGGCGATCGACTCGTCTCCCAGACGGGCCGCCACCGCCGTGGTCACCAGGGCCACCACCCGCATGGACACACTGCGCAGGAACAGCGCGAAACCCGCCGAGGCCGAGGAACGCAATCCGGCCACGCTCGGCAGCGGTGAGACACCCGCGCGCCGTGCCGCGCGGGCGATGGTGGCCACGTACCAGAACGCTCCCGCGCCCTGCGCGAGCACGGTCGACCAGGCGGAGCCGGCGATGCCCCAGTCCAGGACCAGGACGAAGGTCGCGCACAGGACAGCGTTGGCGATGTAGGAGGCCACCGCCACCACCAACGGGGTGCGGGCGTCCTGGAGCCCGCGCAGCACCCCGGTGCCCGCCATGATGATCAACAGGAACGGTGTGCTCAGCAGGCTGATGCGCAGATAGGTGAGGGCGTAGGGGGCGACCTCGGGGGAGGCGCCGAGGGCGTCGATCATCCAGGGGCCGAGCGGCCAGCCGATGCCGATCGCGGCCACGCCCAACAGGACGGCGAGCCAGAGACCGTCGACGCCGTCGCGCACACCGCCGGGGATGTCCCCCGCGCCGAATTTGCGGGCCACGGCGGCGGTGGTCCCGTAGGCGAGGAAGATGCACACCGCGGCCAGGGTCAACAGCACCTGTCCGGCGACACCGAGTCCGCCCAGCGCCTGGGTGCCGAGACGGCCGACGATGGCGGCGTCGGTGAGCAGGAAGAGCGGCTCGGCGATGAGCGCGAAGAACGTGGGAACGGCGAGCGCGAAGATCTCGCGGTCGTGGCGGTGTCGGAAGGGGGCCGCCGAGAGGAGTCTGGCCATGGCGGAGCCACATTACCGGACAGACGTTCGAGCGGCGTGGTGAGGTTGTCCACAGGCCGTCGGAAGCCTGTGGATAACCTGTGGAAAGCCTCCCTGTGAGGCATCTTGCACGTCCCTGTAGCAAGTCCTGTTTTCGCAGTTCAAATGGGCTATAGGGGACTGGTGGCATAGTTATCCACAGGTGATGTGCATAACCTGTGTGCACAATGCCCCGCAGGGTTGGGGATGTGATGGTAAAGGTGTGTCCCCAAGGGTGGATCCCGGCATCCACCGTCACCCGGATACGGCATGCTGGGAGGGTCGGTCCGAGCCCGGGCCGACGCACGCGTCGGGTGTGGGGGAGTAGTTCGTGAGTGTCGCCGAGCAACGACCTGAAGAAGGCGGATACGAGCGCACCCCTCCGCACGACATTCAGGCGGAGCAGAGCGTCCTGGGGGGCATGCTCCTGTCCAAGGACGCCATCAGCCAGGTCGTCGAGATCATCCGCTCGGCCGACTTCTACCGACCCGCGCACCAGATCATCTACGAGAGCGTCGTCGACCTCTTCTCCCGTGGTGAGCCGGTCGACGCCATCTCGGTCAACGCCGAACTGACCAAACGCGGCGAGGCCACCCGTGTGGGCGGCGCCCCGTACCTGCACACGCTCACCGAGGCGATCCCCACCGCGGCCAACGCGGGCTACTACGCCAAGATCGTCTCGGACCGTGCCGTCCTGCGCCGCCTGGTCGAGGTGGGCACGCGCATCGCGCAGATCGGTTACTCCGGTGACGGTGAGGTCGACGACCTGGTCGACCACGCCCAGGCCGAGATCTACAAGGTCGCGGAGAAACGCACCGGCGAGGACTACGTCGTCCTCGGCGACATCATGCCGGGCGCCCTGGACGAGATCGAGGCCATCGGCGCCAACGACGGCAGCATGACCGGTGTCCCCACCGGCTTCGCCGACTTCGACGCGCTCACCAACGGGCTCCACCCCGGCCAGATGGTCATCATCGCCGCCCGTCCGGCCGTGGGTAAGAGCACCCTGGCCTTGGACTTCGCACGGGCGGCGTCCATCAAGAACGAGATGGCGTCCGTGTTCTTCAGCCTGGAGATGGGGCGCAACGAGATCGTCATGCGTCTTTTGTCGGCCGAGGCGCGGGTGCCCCTGCACACCATGCGCTCGGGTCTGATGACCGACGACGACTGGGCCCGCCTGGCGCGACGGATGGGCGAGGTGGCCGGCGCCCCGCTGTTCATCGACGACTCGCCGAACATGTCGATGATGGAGATCCGGGCCAAGTGCCGCCGGCTCAAGCAGCAGCACGACCTCAAGCTCGTGATCGTCGACTACCTCCAGCTGATGAGTTCACCCGGCCGGGTGGAGAGCCGCCAGCAGGAGGTCTCGGAGATGTCGCGTTCGCTCAAGCTCCTGGCCAAGGAGCTGGAGGTCCCGGTGATCGCGCTCTCCCAGCTGAACCGTGGCCCCGAGCAGCGTACGGACAAGCGTCCCCAGGTCTCCGACCTGCGTGAGTCGGGATCGATCGAGCAGGACGCGGACATGGTCATCCTGCTCTACCGCGAGGACGTGCACGACAAGGAGTCGCCGCGCGCCGGTGAGGCGGACATCATCGTGGCCAAGCACCGTAACGGTCCGACCGCCGACGTGACCGTGGCCTTCCAGGGCCACTACAGCCGCTTCGTCGACATGGCACCCGGCTAGAGGGCCCTCGGTCCGGCCGCGTGCCGGGGCCACCGGCGCACCGCGCACGACGGCCGGCGCTTTCCGACCGCGGACCGGTCGTCGTCGCCGGTTCCTCTACGGGGCGTGACCACTTCGGTCACGCCCCGTAGTAACGGTCAATCCATAAGTCGACTTATGTGCTGGCCGGAATGTCGACAAAGAGATTCGTCGACATGTCGCCGACCAGGCGCCCCTGCTCCAGTCGAAGACGGCGGCCGGTGAAGCGCTCACGCGTTCGGCGATCGTGGCTCACGATCACCAGAGTCCCGGCGTAGTGGGCGAGCGCCTCCTCCAGCTCCTCCACCAGGCCGGGGGAGAGGTGGTTGGTGGGCTCGTCCAAGAGCAGCAGGTCATGGGCGCCCGACGTCAGACGGGCCACCTCGATCCGTCGACGCTGCCCCACGGAGAGCGCCGCCACCGGTCGGTCGAGCGCGCCGTGCCGGAACAGTCCCAGCGCGGCCAACTCGTCCCGGTACTCCTCCGCGTGCCCGGGCCTCCCCGCGGCGTAGGCCCCCAGAACCGTGTGCCCGGCCACCGGGGGTGGATCCTCCTGACGCAACAGCCCCACGCGGCCGGACACGGTGGCCGTCCCCGTGTCGGGTGCGAGCTCTCCGGCCAGGATCCCGAGCAGCGTGGACTTGCCCGCTCCGTTCGGTCCGGTGACCAGCACGCGCTCGCCCCGAACGATCCGGAGCCCGGGCACGTGCAGTCGGTCGGCCACACGGACGTCGTCGAGGACGGCGGCCGTCCCCTCCGCGTCCCCGTCGCCGCCGGCGAACTCCGCGGTCATCCTCAGCGGCACCGGTGGGGGCGCCACCGGGTGCTGGAGCAACCTCTGCTCCCTCTCCTTGGCGTTGCGGATGCGCCCCATGGTCCCGTGGGCCGCGCCGCGCAGCCGGAAGGCGCCGTGTCCGAACGCCGCCTTCGCCATCCGGCGCGGGATGGCGTCCAGACGACGGGCGTTGCCGGACACGAGGCGGCGCTGCCGGGACAGCTCCTGTCGCCATTCCTCGTACTCGCGGATCCACCGTGCGCGGGCCGCCGCCCGCGCGGCGAGGTACCCGTGGTACCCGTTGCCGTGGCGCCGGATCCGACGGGTGTCGGCGTCCACCTCCAGCACAGTGTCGGTCACGCGGGCCAGGAAGGTCCGGTCGTGGGTGACGGCGACGACGGTCCCACGATGCCGGCGCAGACGTTCCTCCAACCAGACGACCGCGCGGTCGTCCAGGTCGTTGGTGGGCTCGTCCAGGAGGAGCAGTTCCGGATCGGAGGCCAACGTCGCCGCCAACGCCAGCCGCGAGCGTTCCCCGCCGGACAGGGTGACCAGCGGGCGGTCCCGGTCGAGGCCGGGGAGTCCGAGCCCGTGGAGGCCGGTGTCGACCCGGGTATCGGCGTCGTAGCCGCCCCGGGCCTCGAACCGGGCGACCAGCGCGGCGTAGGCGTCCATCTCCCGCTCGTCGGCGTCCGCGAGTGCGACCTCGGCGGAGTGGATGCGTCGCTCCAGGTCCCGCAGGTCCCGGAGCGCGGTGTCGATCACGTCGTCGACGGTCCCGGTGGGCACACCGCCGGGGACCGCGTCCAGGGACTGGGCGAGGTGGCCGATGCCTCCGGGTGCTCGGACGGTGAGTTCGCCGTTGTCGGGGCGCTCCTCTCCGGCGATCAACCGGAGGAGGGTGCTCTTGCCGGAGCCGTTGTCGCCGATGACGCCGACGCGTTCGCCGGGCGCGATGGTGAGGTCGACACGGTCCAGAACGGTGTGGTCCCCGTATCGCAGGGTGATCGCTTCGAGGGTGAGCCGGGATTGTCGGCGGTGGCGTGGTCCGAACATGGGGACCTCCTGTCGCGTCGGTGGGGTCGAGAACGTGGTGCGCGACGGGAGCGGGCCCGGTTTCGGACAACAGCATGGCGAGGTGTTGCTGTCCGGAAGACGATGAGCGCCGGTGCGATGACCTTCCCTGGTCGCGAGGAACGGACGCCGACGGAGCCGCGACCCCCCTTGGTGACGGTGGGCGCGCGGGGCTCGGAACGTGGGAGTCCGGTGCGGGAAGGATCTACGGCAACATGAATGAGACGGTACGTCTCGTCTCACTGGGGGGCAAGGGCTTTTTCGTGAGACCGGAGTCACTCTCGGTCGCGCCCGGAGCCCCTGGATTCGGACGTCTGTATCTTGCTTTATTGCCTTGCCGATTTGTCGACAAAGAGATCGGCCCCAGACGAAGAGGAGCCACCCGCGTGGTGCGGGTGGCTCCTCTTCGCGTGTGTCGGGCGGCGGCTAGAGCCAGCGCGCCTCGGGTCGCGTGCGTCCGTTCTCGTCGGTGATCAGAACCCAGTGCATGATCGGGTGCTCCGATGTGGTCGCGTCGGCGTCCTCACGCGGTCGAGGGACCTGCGTGGGCTGGGGGGCCAGGCCGGAAAGACGGTGGCTCTCGGCCGCGGATCGACTGCGCCGACGGGAGTTCAACGTGCGAGAGAGGTGCGGCGCGGGGTCGGTCCTGCGTGCCATGAAGCCTCCTCGTTTCCTGTGCGGATGACCCAGGTTAACCCTTTGTTCACCTTGGAGTCAATTCGGTACGCGGTGTCGCACCCTGCTGTGCGGCGCTTTCACCGTCACCCTCGCGCCCAAAGTGAACAGAAGGTGAACGAACGGGTAACCGCCCCCTACCCGGAGGCGGGTCGACCGAACCCGGACACGAAAAAGCACCCGCCTCCGAGGCGGGTGCTCTGAGCGTCGGGCGCGGGGCCGGTCACTCCTTGAAGATCAGTCCCACGACCTCGAGGTAGAGCTGCTCGGGGTAGGGAATGAAGTCGATCCTGCTGAGTGCCTGATCCTGACCGGCGGACTCCATGACGAAGGTTCCGTAACCGAGGAACCGTCCGAGCAGGGTGCGCTCGAACCGCATGTCCGTCACCTTGCCCAGCGGCATCATGTTCACCTGGCGGGTGATGAGGCCCGTGGTCAGCAGCAGCCGTGCGGACGTGATGACGAAGTAGTCCACCGACCACTCCGCGACCCGCCAGACGAACCACACCAGGACCAGCAGCCAGAGCCACCAGATGACGGCGAGGACCGCGCCCCCGCTCGGGCCGCTTCCGATCGTCTGGCTGAGGATCCCCGCGAGGATCAACGCTGCCAGCACGATCGCCACCGGACCGATGAGGACCGCGGGATGACGACGGATGGTCACCACGTCCTGCTCGTGCGGCAGGAGGTAGCGGTTGACCGACGCCGGTGCCGCGTTGCTGGAGGCTACGAGCTTCATGGCACCCGCTCTCTCGCGCCTACGGCAGCAGTGCGTTGACGAAGCGGGACATCGACTCCGCGCCGCCCATCAGGCCGCCCAGGGCGCTCTGGATCACCCCGGCCGCACTTTCCGGCTGCGTGAGCAGATAAAACGCTACGAAAAAGATGAGCGCGTAGCCGCCCCATTTCTTCAACTTCGCCACGACTGACTCCCCTTGGAATCCACCTGACCCACCGACCCAGCAGTGATTGTTGCATTGACCATCATGCCCGTAAAGCCTGAGGCGCACCCTCGGCGTGGCGTTATGTCGGACGTTCGCCACTTGCGGTCTGTGTCCGGTTCCGGTGGTGTTGTTATCCGTGAGAAAGACGGTCCGGAAAGTGCTTCCGCGCCCGAGCAGGTCAGGCGTGGTGCGGACGGCCGTCGAGTGTCCCCTGATGGGCGGATGGGCGACGCGGTGCGCCTTCGGGGCCCGCAGAGCGGTCCGGGGGAGCCGCCTTCGCGGCGCTTCCCGGTCTTCCCGAGTGGCGCATTCCGCGTGGCCGAAAAGGGCCGAACCCGGTCAGCGTTGTTCGGCGAAGGCCAGGGCCAGGACCTGGAGGTGCTGGCGCGCGATCCGTTCCACGAGGTCCGGGGTGGCGCGGCCGGTCACGTCCTGGGCGCCGTGTCGGGCGGCGTCGACGCAACGGGAGACGGTGCCGGAGTGGTGCACGTCCGAGAACTCCGAGGCGAGGCGACTGACGACAGGACTGAAGTGGGGGTCGCTGCCGGCCTGGGTGTTCGAGGGGGAGGGGTTCTCGGGCATCTCACTCCTTTTGGATTGCGGGGTGAACGGCACGGGGCGTGTGCGCATGGGGGCTATGCGTAGCCGCCGAGGGTTCGCTCGAACGCCGCCGCGAAAAGGGGCGGTGCGCTCGGGTATCGGTGGCCGGCACCCGTTGTGGGGTGGTTTCGGTCTGGTGCATCCACCCGGTTACGGGTGGTCAGGAACCATGATCACCCTAATCTGTTACGTTCCAATCTCGAAATGAATTCGGCTAATACAGCACCGTGTCTCTGGGGCGTCGGTCGAGCAGGGTCGACCTGGGGCGACGTGGGTCGGGGGCACGGCCTGAGGCCTTAATGCCCGATTTTCGGCCGTTCATTCACTCTCGCACAAAGGAACCGAAAAAGCGCCCGATCGGTTCACTGATCGGGCGCTCGCAGGGCGGGTGCGGCGACGCCGCGGGGCCTGGGGTCAGGAGCAGCCGTAGAGACGGTCGCCCGCGTCGCCGAGCCCCGGGAGGATGAACCCGTTCTCGTCCAGGCGCTCGTCCACGGCGGCGGTCACCACGCGGAGCGTGGCCCCGTGGTCCTCGGGCAGGGACTCCTCCAGCTTGCGCTCCACCGCGACCAGACCCTCGGGCGCCGCCAGCAGGCAGATCGCGGTGATGTGGTCGGCGCCGCGCTCGACCAGCAGCTTCAGGGCCGCGGCCAGGGTGCCGCCGGTGGCCAGCATGGGGTCCAGCACGTAGCACTGGCGCCCGGACAGGTCCTGGGGCAGCCGGTCCGCGTAGGTCGCGGGCTGGAGGGTCTCCTCGTCGCGGGCCATGCCGAGGAAGCCGACCTCGGCCGTGGGCAGCAGACGGGTCATGCCGTCGAGCATGCCGAGACCCGCGCGCAGGATCGGCACGACGAGCGGGGTCGGACGCGACAGTTGGATTCCGGTGGTCTGCACGAGCGGGGTGTCGAGGGTGACCTCTGTCACTCGGACATCCCGCGTCGCCTCGTAGGCGAGCAGGGTCACCAGCTCGTCGGTCAGCCGTCGGAAGGTCGGTGAGTCGGTCCGCACGTCGCGCAGGGTGGTCAGTTTGTGCGAGACCAAGGGGTGGTCGACGACCAGGGTTTCCAAAACGTTCTCCGGGTGAGCTGGGACAACAGGACGATGCATGGGTGGAGGGACCGGCACGAGTCTAACCGCGCGTATCCCCCGGACCGGGGCAACCGCGACGTGCCGCCATCGGCTCCCTCCCTCGTACGGAGTGTCCGGATCGGGGGGAAGAGGGGTGGGATCGCACGCGGGGGCGCGCGGGAGGCGCCTGTCATGAGAACGTGGTCCGATCCACGGCGGACGAACGAGGCTGCGAGGTGTGAGTGATCGCTACCATGACACTCGCACGGGCGGGTCTGCTCCCCTCGTCCGCACCGATACACCGTCCGGGTTGGGGTGACGATGACAGTGCTCGATCATGGTGACGACGACTCGGGTGACTTTGCGGCCGTCGCGTACAGGGAAGAGGAGTACTGGGATGTCGATCTCCTCCCCATCGCGTTGGTCCACGACCTCAAGGGCCTGATCCACGCCCTGCGGCAGCAGCCGAGCATCAGTGGGTCCCTCGGCCTGGTGTCCGTCGGTGACGACTTCTTCATCATCGTCCGGGTGTACGGGGAGGACGTCTCCCTCTTCCTGTCCGACGTGACCGCCTCGGTGGACTGGCAGGTGGCCAGGGACGTCCTCGACCACCTGGACATCGACCTGCCCGACGACGACGATCTCGACCAGGTCCTGCCCGCGGGCGACCTGTCGGTGGTCGCGGATCTGGGGCTGGACGAGATGGAGCTGGGCGCCCTGGCGGGTGATCTGGACCTGTACCCCGACGAGGTGCTCGCCAGCGTGTCCGAGCGGCTCGGATTCGCCCAGGCCTTTCAGCGTGTCCTCGACGGTATGGGGTAAGGACGCCACGGAAGCGACCTGGAGAGACGGGAGGGTGGTCCGTGTCGACCTTCGCAGCTGTCTTCGCACCCAACGGCAGAGCCTGGCGCGGAGCCGAGGTCGATCTCGATGACGTCGAGGTCATCGATGACATCACCGACCTCATGCTGGACTACGAGACGGAGTGGGGCAGCGACATGGCCCTGCTCTTCGTCGAGGCGGACGACGAGTGGTTCGCCGTCGTGCGCGTGGACGAGACGGGTTCCGACCCGCGTGTCTACCTGTCCGACGGGCGGGTCGTCCACGACCATCCGATGGCCGAGATCCTGTCCGTGGCCGGTGGCCTGGGCAGTCCCCGGCCCTCCGAGAGCACGAGCGGTCGACCGGACCCGCGTCCCGACGGCGATGACGACCTGCTCGCCGACTTCGGGGTCCCGGCCGACGAGTTGAGGTCTCTGTCCGCCGGTGGCGGCGTACTGCCCGGCGACGTGCTCGCGGTGGTGGCCGAACGCTCCGGTTTCGCCGACCTTCTCGACGCGATGCGCCTGTGACCGGCGCCCTCGACCGCGCCGCGGTCGACGCGGCGATGCTCCTGGCCCTGGACGAGGCCGGGCTCGCCCTGGAGACGGACGACGTCCCCGTCGGCGCGGTCGTGCTGGGGCCGGACGGAACGGTGCTGGGACGCGGCCACAACGAACGTGAGGCCACGGGCGACCCGACCGGGCACGCGGAGGTGCTGGCGCTGCGCGCGGCGGCCCAGGAGCGCGGTGAGTGGCGCCTGAGCGGCTGCACGCTCGTCGTGACCCTGGAGCCGTGTGTGATGTGCGCGGGCGCCACCGTGCTGGCCCGGGTGGATCGCCTGGTCTACGGGGCGCGCGACGCCAAGGCAGGCGCGGTCGGATCGATGTGGGACCTGGTCCGCGACCCCCGGCAGAACCACCGTCCGGAAGTGATTCCACCCGACCTGATCAGCGAGAACGTCGCTGAAAGATGCTCGTCCCTGCTCAGTCGGTTTTTCGCACGCCGCCGTATCCGGTAGAGTTCCTCTCGGTGGAGTCGCCTAGTGGCCGATGGCGCCCGCCTCGAAAGCGGGTAAGGGGCAACCCTTCGAGGGTTCAAATCCCTCCTCCACCGCCACCAGCCGCCCCCGGTACGCCGGGGGCGGTTTTTTCGTGCCCGCGGACCTCAGGCCCGGTCGCGGTCGTCCTCCGGGCCGGGTGCGTCCTCGGGGGTGTCCGCGAGTTCGGCGATGGCCTGGTCCAGCCAGTTCACCCAGAAGAGCTCCATGTCGACGCCGCCCTGCAGCACCAGTGCCTGGACCCGGTCGCGTTCGGTGCCCCGGCCGCGGGCCGTGTCCCGACGCTGGAACTCGCGGTACTCGGCGAGCCGGGCGCCGTGCAACGCGCGATGGCGGCGCAGTTCGGCCAGGAAGTCGGCGTCCACGCCCACGACCCCGGTGGCGCGCAGCCGCAGCATGAGGGTGTCGCGCAGGGCGCGAGGCTGTTCGTTCTCGCCGACCCACCGTTCCAGCTCGGCCCGGCCCGCGGGCAGCACCTCGTACTCCTTGCGCCGCCCCCGGGTGGGGGAGTCGGTCGGCAGGGCGCGGATGAACGCGTTCTTCTCCAGCTTGCCCAGCTCGCGATAGATCTGCTGGTGGGTGGCGGACCAGAAGTACCCGATGGAACGGTCGAAGCGCCGGGTCAGCTCCAGGCCCGAGGAGGGCTTCTCCAGCAGGGCGGTGAGGATCGCGTGGGGCAGGGACATGAGCGCATTCTAGGAAGGGTGCGGGCCGGGCCGGAGTGGTCCGGCCCGCACCCGCGAGCGGTCACAGTGAGGCGGCCAGTTCGGTCCCCTGTTTGATGGCGCGCTTGGCGTCGAGTTCGGCGGCCACGTCGGCCCCGCCGATGACGTGCACGGTGCGCCCGGCCGCGGTGAGCGCGTCGGCGAGGTCGCGGCGCGGGTCCTGCCCGGCGCACAGGACGACGGTGTCCACGTCCAGGACCCGGTCCTCGCCGTCCACGGTGACGTGCAGGCCCTCGTCGTCGATCCGGCGGTAGTCGGCGCCGGCGACCATCTCCACGCCCCGGTGGCGCAGTTCCAGGCGGTGGATCCATCCGGTGGTCTTGCCCAGGTCCTTGCCGACCTTGCTGGTCTTGCGCTGGAGGAGGTGGACCCTGCGCGGCGGTGTGACGCGTTCGGGGGCGCGCAGGCCGCCACGCTCCCGGTAGTCGAGGTCCACGCCCCACTGCCGGAAGAAGACCTCCGGTTCACTGCTCGCCTCCTCCCCGGTGTCGGTCAGGAACTCGGCGACGTCGAAGCCGATACCGCCCGCGCCGATGATCGCGACCTTCGCGCCGACCTCGGCGCCGCCGCGCAGCACGTCGACGTAGCCGACCACGCTGGGGTGGTCGACGCCGGGGATCGCGGGGGTGCGGGGGCTGACACCGGTGGCGAGCACGACCTCGTCGTACCCGTCGAGGTCGGCGGCGGTGACGTGTGTGTCCAGACGCACGTCGACACCGTGGCGGTCGAGCTGGACGCGGTAGTAGCGGAGGGTCTCGTCGAACTCCTGCTTGCCGGGCACCCGGCGGGCCATGTTGAGCTGTCCGCCGATTTCGGCTGCGGCGTCGAACAGGGTGACGGTGTGGCCGATGCTCGCCGCGGACACCGAGAAGGCGAGTCCGGCGGGGCCGGCGCCGACCACGGCGACGTTCTTGCGGACCTTGGTGGGGGAGAGCACCAGTTCGGTCTCGTGGCAGGCGCGCGGGTTCACCAGGCAGGAGGTGATCTTGAGGTTGAAGGTGTGGTCGAGGCAGGCCTGGTTGCAGCCGATGCAGGTGTTGATCTCCTCGGGCTTCCCGGCGGCGGCCTTGGCGACGAAGTCGGCGTCGGCCAGCATCGGGCGGGCGAGGGAGACCATGTCGGCCCGGCCCTCGGCGATGATGCTCTCGGCGACCTCGGGGGTGTTGATGCGGTTGACCGCCACCACCGGGACGGTCAGCTCCTTCTTGAGGCGTTCGGTGATCCAGGTGTAGGCGCCGCGGGGGACGGACGTGGCGATGGTGGGCACCCTGGCCTCGTGCCAACCGATGCCGGTGTTGACGATGTCGGCGCCGGCGGCCTCCACGCGGCGGCCGAGCTCGACGACCTCGTCGAAGGTGGAGCCGTCGGGGACCAGGTCCAGCATCGACAGCCGGTAGATGACGATGAAGTCGGTGCCCACACGCTCGCGCACCCGCCGCAGGATCTCCAGGGGCAGGCGGACCCGGCCGTCGAAGGAGCCGCCCCAGCGGTCCTCGCGCTTGTTGGTGGCGGGGGCGATGAACTGGTTGATGAGGTAGCCCTCGGAGCCCATGATCTCGACGCCGTCGTACCCCGCGCGTCGGGCGAGTTCGGCGCAGTGGGCGAAGTCCTCGATGGTGCGCTCGATCTCCTCATTGGTGAGGGCGTGCGGCACGAAGGGGCTGATCGGGGCCTGGAGGGCGCTGGCGGAGACGGACTCCTCACTGAAGGCGTAGCGGCCGGTGTGCAGGATCTGCATGGCGATCCTGCCGCCGTCGCGGTGCACGGCCTCCGTGATGACGCGGTGCTCCTCCACCTCCTCCTCCGTGGTGAGTTTGGCGCTGCCGGTGAAGGTGGCGCCCTCCGGGTTGGGGGCGATGCCGCCGGTGACGATCAGACCGACACCGCCACGGGCGCGCTCGGCGTAGAAGGCGGCCATCCTCTCGAAACCGTGGGGGGCCTCCTCCAGACCGACGTGCATGGAGCCCATGATCACGCGGTTCCTGAGGGTGGTGAAGCCCAGGTCCAGGGGTTCCAGAAGGTGGGGGTAGTCGCTCATCGCTTCTCCTCGCGCGGTGCCTCGGGGTCGGTGTCCGGCCGACCCGCCCTCATTATGCAACAAGTTGCAAAAGGAGTCGAGAGTCCACCCGAGAAGGTGCGCACGGGCTCGCAGGGGAGGGGAGCGTGGCCGGAGGGGCCACGGGAAGAAGGGCGGGGCGTGCGGTGCCCCGGCCGTCGCCGGTCTCCGTGGTCCGGCCGTCGCCGAGCACGACCCGGCGCGGATTCCCGTCCCTTCCGGTCCCCGAGCGTCCCCACCGGTCCGCCGCGCTCCCGACCCTGGGGAAAGGCCACGGTGCGACCACCCCGGCACACGTCGGGCCGCCCCCGAGGGGACGGCCTCCGTCGGGACGTGGGAGCTCAGAACTCCTCGTAGACCGCCGGGTCCTGACCCTTGGTCCGACCGTCCTCCCTGCCCAGGGCGCTGATCGCGGCCATCTCGTCCTGGGAGAGCTCGAAGTCGAAGATCTCCTGGTTCTCCCGTTGGTGCTCCGGACCCGTCGCCTTGGGCAGCGGAACCGACCCCAGTTGGTGGTGCCAGCGCAGAATGACCTGCGCGGTGCTCCGACCGTGGTCCTGGGCCACGCGCGCGATCACCGGCTCGGAGAGCACCGCGTTGGCCCGGCCCAGCGGACTCCACGACTGTGTGCGCACGCCATGGCGTTCGTGGAACGCGCGCAGCCGCCACTGGGTGAAGTACGGGTGCAGCTCCACCTGGTTGACCGCCGGCATCACCCCGGTCTCCTCGGCGACCCGTTCCAGGTGCTCGGGGAGGAAGTTGCACACCCCCACCGAACGGATCAGGCCGCGAGCGCGCAGGTCGACCAGCGCCCGCCAGGCCTCCACGTACCTTTCCTGCCGGGGGTTGGGCCAGTGGATCAGGTAAAGGTCGAAGTACTCCAGCCCGGCCCGGTACAGCGACTCCTCGACCGTGGCGACGGCCTGGTCGTAGGCGTGGTGGCGCCCCGGAAGCTTGGAGACCACCCGGAGTTCCTCCCGCGGGACCGGCGAGCGCCGCACGGCCTCGCCCACCGCGCCCTCGTTCTCGTAGTTGAACGCCGAGTCCAGCAGGCGGTAGCCCCGCTCGATCGCGCCGACCATCGAGTCCACCCCCCGGGCACCGTTGAGCTTGTAGGTGCCGAATCCGAGGGCGGGCATCGTGGTCCCGTCCAGCAGCGTGTACGTCCCGATCACAGTGGTCCCCTCAAGAGCGTCGTCCGGTGGACGCTACCCAGGGGGTGTCGGGGCGAATCGGCCACCGGACCGTGTGGCGTTCCCGTGCATCCGCGCGCACCGCTCCTAGCGTGGATCGGGGGCGCGCGGCCCCCGGTCGCACCGTGTCCCCGGGAGGATCCGACTTGAGCAGGAACACCGTCGCCGAACAGCTCGTCCGCACCCTCATCGGTGCCGGGGTCACCCGCATCTACGGGGTGGTGGGGGACAGCCTCAACCCGGTGGTGGACGCGGTGCGCGAGACCGAGGGCATCGAGTGGATCCACGTCCGCAACGAGGAGACCGCCGCCTTCGCCGCCGCCGCACAGGCCCAGATCGACGGTGGTCTCGCGGTGTGCGCGGGTTCCTGCGGCCCCGGCAACACCCACCTGGTCCAGGGGCTCTACGACGCACAGCGCAGTGGGGTGCCCGTGCTGGCCCTGGCCTCACACATCCCCTCGCACCAGATCGGCACCGGCTTCTTCCAGGAGACGCACCCCGAGCGGCTCTTCGGCGACGTCACCGAGTTCCGCGAGATGGTCGCGCACCCGGACCAGATGCCGCGGCTGGCGCGGGTGGCCGTCCAACACGCCCTCGGCACTCCCGGCGTGGCCGTCCTCGTCCTGCCGGGCGACGTGGCGGGTCAGAGGGCGACCGGGCCCGCCGACGCCACCCCCGTGACCGCCGGGCACGCCACCGTCTGGCCCGGCGCGGACGACGTGCGCGAGCTCGCCCGGCGCATCAACGAGGCCGACAAGGTCGCCCTGTTCTGCGGTGCGGGGGTACGTGGCGCGCACGAGGAGGTCATCGCGCTCGCAGAGAAGCTCAAGTCCCCGGTCGGGCACACCCTGCGCGGCAAGGAGTGGATCCAGTACGAGAACCCCTATGACGTGGGCATGATCGGTCTGCTCGGATACGGGGCGTGTGACGACGCCCTCCAGGAGGCCGACCTCACGATCCTGCTGGGCTGCGACTTCCCCTACGACGACTTCCTGCCCAAGAAGAACGTCGTCCAGGTGGACCGTGATCCGCGGCGTCTGGGCCGCCGCGTTCCCCTGAAGCTCGGGGTGCAGGGCGACGTCGCCGCCACCCTGCGCGCCATGCGACCGGCCGTCCAGGTCAAGAACGACGTGCGCTTCCTCGACGCGATGCTGCGGCGCCACGAGCGGGCCCTGACCCGGGTGGTGGACGCCTACACCAAGGACATCGAGCACCACACCCCGATCCATCCCGAGTACGTCGCCCGGCACCTGGACGAAGCGGCCCCCGACGACACCGTCTTCACCGTCGACACCGGCATGAACAACGTGTGGGCGGCCCGGTACCTCACACCCAACGGCCGCCGCCGCGTCATCGGCTCCTTCACCCACGGCACCATGGCCAACGCCCTGCCGCACGCCATCGGGGCCGCCTACGCCGCCCCGGACCGCAAGATCGTCTCCCTGTCCGGGGACGGTGGGCTGAGTATGCTGCTCGGTGAACTCATCACCGTCCGCCAGCACCACCTGCCGATCACGACGGTGGTGTTCAACAACTCCTCGCTCGGCATGGTGCGGCTGGAGATGATGGTGGACGGCATGCCGGCCACCCAGACCGACCACCCGCCGGTGGACTACGCCGCGGTGGCCGAGGCCGTGGGCATGCGAGCGATCCGGGTGACGGACCCCCGCGAGGTGCGGTCGGCGCTGGAGGAGGCCCTGGCGGCCGACGCGCCGGTGCTGGTGGACGTGGTCACCGACCCGAACGCGCTGTCGATTCCCTCCCGGATCACCGCCGACCAGGTCACCGGGTTCGCCCTGTCCGCGGGCCGCACGGTGCTCCGGGGCGGGGTGGGGTCGATGATCGACCTCGCCCGCTCCAACCTCCGGAACATCCCGAGGCCGTAGGGCGGCCCCGGGGGGCCGGTCCCCGGCCCCCGGTCACCGGGTCACGGCCGTAGGTCGCCGTTGTCCAGCCAACCCGTCGCCAGGGGCTGGCCGTCCCCCTCCGTCAACACGTACGCCACCGACGGGGGCACCTCCGCGTCCAGCGGTTCGTAGACGGTGTAACCGGAACCGCCGCCCGCCTCCTCGACGTCCGGGGCGAGCAGGATCCGCTGGCCTGAGGGGTGGAAGAAGACGGGCACCAGGAGCGGTGAGTCCTCGTCGGAGGTGTACGGGAAGAGGGTGATCCCGTCGACCCCCTCCGGTGGCCCGGCCTGCGCCGACCTGGTGACGGGGTTCTTCTCCGGGCCCCGGTAGGCGCTGAGGAGCGCCGGGGAACCGTCGTCGAAGTACACGGCGTAGGTGATCAGCTGCTCGGGCACGCCGTCCCCGTCCCCGTCCTCGGTCTCCGGACCGGTCCAGCTGATCCGGGCGACGTGGCCGGTGCCCCCGCTGAGCGGTTCGTCCAGGGCGCCCGCGAGATCCGGGGCGATCTCCAGGGAGTCGTCCAGGAGGAATTCATCCGAACTCCGCCAGCCGGACCTGTACTGGCTGTCCCACATCGGCCGCAAGGAGACCAGCGTCTCCTCCGTGGGGAGAGTCGTGTGGCAGTCCCTGTCCCACTCGCCCACGCACACGCGAGCGATTTCGTCGACCGAATAGACGTTTCTGGCGCCGTCCCGGTAGCGGATCAACGGCCTGGTCCCGGGCGACTCCCTTCTCGCCCACCATTTCCGGGGGACGGAGCGCACGTGCTCGAAGTGGTCTCCCTCGGGCTGTTCCAGCTCCTCGGTGACCACCCCGCCGTCGGCGTACCTGATCTCCTCGATGTCCGCCGCGCCCTCCGGGAAGAGCCAGACGTTGTCGAAGTGACCCTCCTTGACCGGCCGCACCCGCACCGCCGCGACATTCTGGTCGAAGGGGAACGGACCACGGACATCGGTCTTCTCCTCGTCCTCCTCTCCCTCCTCGGCCTCGTAGCTCCACTCGACCCAGGTCTGCTGGGTCTGTCCCTCGTCGTCCAGGCTGATGAGGACGGCTGACATCTCCTGGTGGGGGTACTCACCCGAACGGAACTCCACGCTGTCCGCCCACAGCACGTGGCAGAGGCTTCTCACGTCGGGGCAGACCTCGCTCCGCGCGTCGTCGAGGAAGTCGTCCATGCCCTCGGGGTGCTGTGGGTCGGGCCAGTGTTCCCGAAGTTCCCTCAGCAGGGTCGCACTGTGGGGATCCAACTCCTCCTCGTCGCCGCCGAGCACCGCCCACCCCAGGACGAGGACGGTGACGAGGCCGATGGCCAGGATCCACCGGTAACGGATCGGCTTCCACAGGGGGGTGACCGGGGGGCTGGGGGATTTCTCTGAGGTCACGGGTGCTCTTCTGTCAGCGGATGGGGACGTCCGTGTAGACGTGTGCGCTCGTCCAAAAGTTCGGCGGAGCCGGGGCGGTCCCCGGGCCCGGAGGGAACGGGGTACCCCGGACGGAAGGGCCCCACCAACGACGAAGGCCCCGATCGCTGTGCGATCGGGGCCTTCGTTCCTCTGGCGGAGGATAGGGGATTCGAACCCCTGAGGGCTTGCACCCAACACGCTTTCCAAGCGTGCGCCCTAGGCCACTAGGCGAATCCTCCGCGAACAACTCTACAGGCATTCGGGAGTGCTTCGAACGGGTCCCGCGCGATCGATGGGCGGGGTCGCTCCCAGGTTGCGGCGGTGCCGGTGTCGGATACACTCTGGGGCAGACCCCTCGTGCGGCGTCACCCTATGAACCTCCCCAGGGCCGGAAGGCAGCAAGGATAAATAGGCTCTGGCGGGTGCGCGGGGGGTCCTTTCTTGTTCTCGGGGGCACTTGCCCCGGATCCGCCCCTCCCGGTTTCCCGGACCCGGCACGAGTTGTCACCCCCAGCGGGTTGAATGGGACCGTGGCAGGGACCAGGGGAGTGATCACGCCGTGAGCATCGCGCTGTACCGCAAGTACCGTCCCGCGACGTTCGGTGAGGTGCGCGGACAGGAACACGTGACCGACCCGCTGCGCCAGGCGCTGCGGAGCGGACGCATCAACCACGCCTACCTCTTCAGTGGGCCGCGCGGCTGCGGCAAGACCACCAGCGCGCGCATCCTCGCGCGCTCCCTCAACTGCGCCGAGGGACCCACCCCGGACCCCTGCGGCACCTGCGATTCCTGTGTGTCGCTCGCCCCCGACGGCGGCGGCAGCATCGACGTGATCGAGATCGACGCCGCCTCGCACGGTGGCGTGGACGACGCCCGTGACCTGCGCGAACGTGCCTTCTTCTCGCCGGTCAGCTCGCGCTACAAGATCTACATCATCGACGAGGCGCACATGGTGACCCGCGAGGGTTTCAACGCGCTGCTCAAACTCGTCGAGGAACCTCCGCCGCACCTGAAGTTCGTGTTCGCGACCACCGAACCCGAGAAGGTCATCGGCACGATCCGTTCGCGGACCCACCACTACCCCTTCCGGCTGATCCCGCCGAGCACCCTCAAGGAGCTCATGGAGGACCTCCTCAAGGAGGAGGAAGTGAGCTACGATCCGGCCGCGCTGCCGTTGGTGGTGCGCGCGGGCGCGGGTTCGGCGCGCGACACGCTGTCCGTCCTGGACCAGCTCATCGCCGGTTCGGACGAGGGCGGCATCACCCGTGAGGGCGCCGTCTCCCTGCTCGGCTACACCGACTCCAGCCTGCTCGGTGCCATGGTCGACGCCCTGGGCTCCCGTGACGGGGCCGCCGTGTTCGGTCTGGTCGACCGAGTGGTGGAGGGCGGCCACGATCCTCGCCGCTTCACCACCGACCTCCTGGAGCGCTTCCGTGACCTGGTGGTGCTCGCCGCGGTTCCGGACGCCATCGACAAGGGTCTGGTCAACGTCTCCCCGGAGTCGGTGGACCAGATGAAGGAGCAGGCCTCCCGGCTGGGTCCGGCGGAACTGTCCCGGGCGGCGGAGATCCTCAATCACGGCCTCACGGAGATGCGGGGCGCCACCGCGCCGCGCCTGCTCCTGGAGTTGCTGTGTTCGCGGATCCTCCTGCCCGCCACCGACGGTGACCAGACCGCGCTGCTGGCCCGGCTGGAGCAGATGGAGCGCCGACTGGCCTCCGGTGCGGTGGCCTCGGCCGACCTCGGGCGTCAGGCGCCGGCCGCCCCGGCGCCCGCGGCTCCGGTGGCGCAGGCCCCCGCCGCGCCCCCGGCGTCCGCTCCGCAGACCCCTGCCCGGCCCGAACCCGAGCCCGAGCGTCAGGCACAGGCGCCGCAGCCCGCGCCGTCGCGGCCCGCCGAGCCGGCCCCGCGCCAGGCCTCCCGCAACGAACCCTCCGGCTGGGACGCCCCGGCGCCCGCCCGATCCCGGACGGCCCCCCAACAGGGCGCGCCTTCCGGTGGGGGCGGTGGGCCGGTGGACCTCGGCCGGCTCCAGGGTGCCTGGCACCAGGTCATGGAGGCGGTCAAGGGCCGTCGCCGGTTCACCTGGATGATGCTCCACGGCAGTGACGTGCAGCCGGTCGGGGTCGAGGGCAACACCGTCCTGCTCGGCTTCAGCAAGCCCAACGAGGCCAAGGGTTTCAGCAACAGCGGCAGCGATCAGGTCGTCGCGGGGGCGATCCAGCAGGTGCTGGGCGCCGAGATGCGGGTGGCCCCCGCAGGTACGGGCGGTCTCGCGCAGGCGCGCCGCCCCCAGCCCGCGCCGCGCCCGGCCGAGCCCGCGGGGTGGGACGCCCCTCCCGCTCAGTCCGCGCC
>NZ_QOCZ01000201.1 GCF_018207095.1 Nocardiopsis sp. MG754419
GCAGGGGCGCGGGAGACATGTGGGTCACCACCTGGGGGTGCGGGCGATGGATCAGCGCATGCTAAGCACGGGTCGGAAAATCGCGAAAGACATTCATGTTCTTCGGGAGGGTCCGCCGCCGACCGGGGCGAACCCCCACGTTTGCAGTGACCCACGGCACACCAGGCCATACACCTGCGTACGACCCCTCCCTGCCGCGACACCCCGCATCGCACCTGGCCACAACCGGCCACAGCGAGCACTCGCCCGGCCACGGAGCATCGACGTCCACGGTGGCTTTGACACAATCCCCTCATGAACGAGTACCCCGAGCACGGCCGCCCCTGGCATCCACCGGACGGTCCGACCCCCGGCTGGGATCTCCCCCCGGAGCAGCACCCCGGCGGATACCCGGACCCCTACGGAGCGTCCACCGGCGGCTACATGCCCGCCGACGCCGGTGTCCCCGCCGCCCCGAACGAACCCACCCTGGTCACCATCGGGGACATCGCCGTCACCCGGACCAGCGTCATCACCCCCGCGGGACGCTTCCCGGTCAAGGGCAGTGTGTGGACGGTGTCGGACATGAGCCGCACCGATCAGTCCACCCCCGCCTGGGCGATCATCGCCGCGATCCTCACCTTCTGGTGGACCTGTCTGCTCGGCCTGCTCATCCTCCTGGTGAAGGAGTCCAGGACCACCGGGCACGTGCAGATCACCGTCCAGAGCGAGGGTCGGTACCACGCCACCCACCTGCCGGTGAGCAACCCCCTCTTCGTGCACGAGATCCACCGTCAGGTCAACTACGTCCGTTCGCTGGCGGCCTGACCGCCGCGCGCCCCGGGGTCGGGCCGCCGACGGAGACCCCGGGTGTCGGGTGGACGGCGCGATGGGCTCCGCCGACCTTCGGCGAGCGTGCCGAGCCGTGTGGAGAGGCTGGGCGGTTCGCATGGCGCGGGCGGGACACGAGGTCCCGAGCGCACCGGGGGCCGGCAGCATGCTCAGCGGGCCACCGCCACCAGGAGGGCGCCCAGGTTCACCGCGCGCGCCAGTCGGACCGCCCGCCGGATGTCGGCGGGGCGCACCGGGGGGCCATCGCCCATCTCCGGTCGCCGCTCCACCCGGTCCCCGTACACGTTCGTCCCACCCAACGTGCGGTCGAGCGCGCCCGCGAAGGCGGCCTCGCACTGGCCGGAGTTGGGGCTCGGATGCGCGTTCCGGTCCCGCCACCACACCCGCCACGCCTTGCGCGGGCTTCCACCCACCACCGGCGCCGCGACCACAGCCAACAACCCGGTCAGCCGGGAGGGGGCCCAACCGGCCACATCGTCCGCCCGCGCCGCGGCCTTGCCGAACCGCTCGTAGCGGTCACCACGATGGCCGACCATGGCGTCCAGGGTGTTGACCGCCCGGAACCCCGCCAACCCGGCCGGGCCGCACAACGCGCCCCACACCAGCGGACCGACCACCGCGTCCGACGTGTTCTCGGCGACCGACTCCACCACGGCCCGAGCGATCCCGTCCTCGTCCAGCGACGAGGGGTCGCGTCCGCACAGTCCGCGCACCAACGTGCGCGCCTCGTCCAGGTAGCCGCGTTCGAGGGCGTCCGCGACCCGTTCGGCCTCCCGCCCCAACATGCTGCCGCCCAGCACCGCCCACGTGGTGACCGCCGTCGCTACCGGTCCCCGCAGCCGTGTGCCGGCCACGACCACCGGCACGACCGCGGCACCAACGAACAGCACCCCCGCCGCGACCGAGTCGCGGTACAGCCGGCGTTCCCACCACCCGGCCACCGTCCCGAAAAGCGCTACCGGATGCCCGCGTTGCGGGTCCGGCACCAGCCTGTCCAGCACGAATCCCGCGATCAGTCCCTGTTTCACCCCCTCAGTCAACAGCACCTGCGAGAGTGACCAAACCACGGCAAACCCGGGTTTGCCACACAATGCATCCGCCCATACACGTAGAGGCCCTAGAGTCGAGCAGGGAGGGAAGCACATGCTGTTCACCATCACGACGCTGACGATCCTGGCAGGTCAATGGTGGGTCTTCTGACCCACCGACCCACCCCCGACCGGGGCGGCCGGTTCACGAAACACCGGCGGCACAGCTGCGCACTGGGGGTTAATCACCGGTAACGTGGTGCGCGACGCCCAAAGCGACCGATTTGGTGGAGCGCGCGTGCTAATGAGACGCAACTACGAATCACCGTAGTTGGTCAGGCTTTGCCCTGCCGTGGGCGACATCAGACGAATACCCTAGAATGTCTGCCGAGGCGCCGGCGGCACGGGACCACACGCCCCGAAGGCCGCCACCTCGCCCCACCAAGGGTCACAACCCGGTCACGCCCAGCCACATCGGGCCACAATTGAATCGAGCACCCGTAGCTCAGTGGATAGAGCGCCGGACTTCTAATCCGATGGCCGCAGGTTCGAATCCTGCCGGGTGCGCCATAAAACCCCAGGTCAGACGGGGTAAGCGAGGACCTCGAACGAGGTCCTCGCGGCGGTTGGGGCCCATGTGTGCTCCTGGTGTGCTCCCCAGTACAAGGTGAGTGCAGGTGGGGGTCCACCTCCCGTAGCACTTTGCTGTCCCGTGACCGGATGGACCCCGCCCCGCGTTACCCTGCATCCGCCCACCAGCGCGCCACAGCCGCCCCGGCGCACCCCACGGGTGCCCCTACGTCGCATGGCCCAGCGGGCCGTTCAAGGCCCGTTTCAGACCAAACCTCTTACCCCACAAGGGCATGACGCGCCACAATCGGTGACATGAATAAGGCGAAGTGGATCTGGGCAGTCGTGGCAACCGTCGCGATTCTGAGCGCACTGGGAACCGGACTGTGGCTCGGCGGAGGCCACACCACACGGCAGGGGTGGGAGGCCGTGTCCTGGACCGCAAGCATCATCGCAGCCCTATCGCTGGTAGTCACCGCCATCGTCTGGGCGACCTCCACCACCAGATCCTCTTCCGCAGACAAGCCGGACACTCCTGTGAGCACGGCCAACACCGCGAACGGGAACGTCTCAGGCGGCACCCTGGCCCAAGGCCACGACGTGCACGTGGACAACTCCTCCCATGAGAGAAGCCGCAACGACTTTCGCAACAGCACCTTCAACGGTCAGTTCATCAACGAACAACACAACCACTTCCCACGCCATGAAGTGGACTGGCCGATCCATGTCGGTGTCATCCCGGAAGAGGCCGCCCACTACCAGCACAGGGACGTCACCGATCAGCTCACCGAGGCCCTAACAGGATCCGGAACCGTAGTCTTGCGGCAGGTCCTCTCCGGCACCGGTGGAGTCGGCAAGACCCAGCTCGCCGCCCACCATGCCCGCATCGTGCGTAAAATCAACGCCCCCGACCAACGCGTGGACGTGCTCGTCTGGGCCAACGCCTCCAGCCGTGAACGCATCACCTCCGCCTACGCCCAAGCCGCCCGTCACCTGTTCGCAACCGTGCCTGACGATCCCGAAGACGCTGCGCCGCTCTTCCTGACATGGCTCGGTGACCCCGCCAAAAACCAGAACCGGCGCTGGCTGATCATCTGGGACGACCTGGCCGACCCCGCTTCCGTGCGGGACCTATGGCCCCCGCACGACCAACCCAACGGCCGAGTCCTGGCCACCACCCGAAGGCGCGACCACTGCCTCACCACCCAAGGTCGTCGCCTCCTCGACGTCGACGTCTATACGGAGAACGAAGCCCACACCTTTCTTTCCGCAGCACTGGGCGAGGCCGGGGTCCCCTACACCACGATCGAATTAGGCTCTCTCGCGCGAGACTTAGGGTATCTTCCGCTGGCGTTGGGCCAAGCGGTCACCTACATGGCGGAGCTGGGGATGGGATGTACCGCCTACCTGGATCTGCTCAACGACAAGATGCGCACCCTCGCAGAGGTCTTCCCGGACTGGGAGACTCCCACGCCGCTCGCCGCCACCTGGGATCTGTCTCTGGAACAAGCCGACACCTTCGAACCGCAAGGCACAGCCCGACCCTTGATGGGGCTCATTGCCCTGTTGGATGGTTCCGGCATTCCCGAGTGTGTCCTCACAGCGGCCCCAATTCAGGACTACCTGGCCACCCAACGAACATCAGAACAGACTCTGCCCAACAGGCGGTCGTCTTCTCTTTCAATGGCTACTTCCGAGGGCGGGCTGTGGGGCAGGTTGAAGCTTGCGCTGAGGGGGAGGATCCGTACTCCATCGGCATTGCCCGCAATCAGCCGCGAAGACGTTTCCAGGACGCTGGCCAGTCTGCATCGATTGAATTTGGTATCTCGTTCTGCTTTTCACACAACCGAAGCTCTTGAAGTCGGCCTGGGGAATAGCGAGTCAGTGATACAAGCCCATCAGCTTGTTCAACGGGCCACCCGTGAACATCACGCCACTCGCCCCACCCAGGAGAATGTCAAAGCAGCAGCCGATGCACTTGCTATTATGTGGGCCGAGATGGAGCAAGCACCCCGCTTCTCCGAGATGCTGAGATTGAACACTTTCACCCTCTTCGCTCGCCATGCAAGCAGGATTCCTGTAGAAGATTTTTTGATTAGTTCCAGCATTCATCCTGCTCTTTTATGGGCTGGAAATAGCCTCAGTGAAACTAGGCAAACAGATCGATCCATCGCATACTGGAAATGCCTGATTGACATTTCCACTAGAAACATTGGAGCCAGCCATCAAGACACCCTAACAGCCAAAGCCAACCTTGCAATCGCACTCGACGAAAAAGGAGAAACGGAAACTGCGATCACAGAACTTGAGCAGGTACTATCGAAACGACTTGACGCCCTAACACCCGATCACCAAGACATTCTAACGTCCAAGTTCAACCTAGCATCCATACGTGGCGAGAAAGGGGAAACAAAAAGAGCAATCACAGACCTTGAAGAAATTGTTCCCACCATGGAGAAGGTTCTCGGAAAAGAGAATCGATACACATTGCTCGCCAAGGGAAATCTGGCCAGATTCAAAGGACACTCAGGCGACTACATGGCAGCCACCAGGGCACTTGAAGAGGTCAAAGCGGAGCAAAATAACAAGTGCGCCCGTGATCGCTCATACCTATTTACCACACTCAATAATATCGCGATCAACAAGAGCCAACAAGGGGACCCTTCATCTGCCCTCTCAGAGCTAGAAGCTGTACTGGCTGAACAAGTAGGCCTCCTTGGCCCAGATCACCCAGATGTATTTACAACACGAGCGAACATTGCCAGCATTAAGTACACAATGGGAAGAATTGAAGAGTCTGCGTCTAACTTTTACGAGATCCACGATGACTGCCTCCAGGCTTTGACGCCAGACCATCCTCAGACTCTAGCCATGAAAAGCAACCTTGCCGCAATGCTAGGAGAGTCTGGAAAAATAGCTGAAGCCAACGAACTCTACAAGAATCTTCTCGCAGACCACCTTCGCATTTTCGGATCAGACAACCCAGCCACGCTAACTGTCCGCAACAACATCTACCTGCTCCAAGGAAAAAATTACGATCCCAAAAAGTCTTCCACCGAATTGGAAGGACTACTAAATGACCGCATTCGCATCCTCGGAGACACACACCCCGAGACCATCGAGACTCGCATAAGCCTTGCCCACATGAGAGGCATGTCAGGGAATGCCGAAATGGCAGAAAGTGATTTTTACTTTCTTGTGAATCAATTGAGTATTATACACACTCATGACCACAGACTTATACACCTGGCCCGCGCAGGATTATTCCAATGGACAGAAAAGCGGGCCAGCAAATCCTATAATTCACAGAACTAATGGCCACCTCTCTCTACGACTCCGGCGATGCCATCACATGATCATAGATTCGAATCAGACTGAGGGGCCACTAAATCTATCTATATAGAATCCATGATTGCTATTCCCCAAACAGCTATCGGACCTTTGATCCGATGGTTCACGAGCCACGGGCACGAGGAAACCCCAGGCCAGAACGGGTGAACCCGTCCACTCGCCTGGGGTCGGAGCGCCGTGTGGGGCTCCTGGTGTGCTCCCCTGAACCGGCTACCGCACCGGCACCAAACCCCCCGACCCAGCCGGGACCGACGCTCCGCGCAGCAGCGCGGCGGTGGCCTCGGCCGCCGCTTTGGCCACGTCCGGGAACACGCTCTGGTAGGTGTCCTGGGTGAAGTGGGTAGTGGAGTGGCCCAGCTCAGCCGAGACCACCTTCACGTCCGTTCCCGCGGCCAGCGCCATCGAGGCCGCCCCGTGACGCAGCCCGTGCAACGTGATCGGCGGCAACCCGGCCGCCCGGGCGATCCGGGAAAACCAGTCACTCACATGCGAAGGCAACCACCCCTCCCCCATCTGGCGGGTGAACACCAACCCCGAATCCACCCACTCCGGACCCGCCTTCAGCCGGGCCTGGTTCTGGAACTTCTTCCAGGCCCGCAGCACCTTGACGGTGTCGGCGTCCAAGGTGATGGTGCGCTGCCCAGCTTCGCTCTTCGGGGTGGAGGTGAGCGTGGTCCAGGACAACTGCACCACCTGCGTGCGGATATCCGCCTCGGCGTCCGTGAGGCGGGTGTGGGCCCAGGGCAGGCCCACCGCCTCCCCACGGCGTAGACCTTTGACGGCGATCAGGTGGAACAACGGGTGCAGCCACACATACTTGCGGGAGTGTTCCAGGAAGGTGCGCGTCTGCTCCGGGGTCCACACCATCACCTCCCCCGGCACCGTCCCGTCCTTCTCCCAGCGCTCCACCCGGCCCGGTGTCCACACCAAAGGGCGTTTCCTCGGACAGGACGGCAGCCGTGCGTGGGAGGCGACGTTGACGTTCACCGGCTCTTCGGGGCTGCGCACTGCATCCGAGAGCGCACTGCGCAAGGTCGCGCGGATGCGGTGCTTGGTCGACAGACTCACCACCCGCTGGCCTCGGACCGATGCCCGCACTTTCGTGTCCTCGGATTCGCGGGCTTCGAGGATCTGCTCGTTGTTGGCTTCGATCCACTCGAACATCGCCTCGACCTGGCTGGACTTGATCCGGTCCAACCGGACCTGCCCAGGTGCGGGAGGAGGTACTTGCGGATGTGACCCTGGTAGGAGGTCCGGGTTCCCTCGGCCAGGTCCGGCTTCGCCTGGATCCACCCCTTCAAATAGGCCCCCACGGTGGGGGCTTCCTTGCGCACATCAGCCCCCGTCCCCAAACGCTGGCGCACCTCGGCCACCGAGGGGAACGGGGTGCGGGTCTTGAGGGCGTTCTGGATCAGGTCCGCGATCTGCACCTCCACATCCCCCTCACCCTGGGCCAGATCGAGAAGCGCTTTGAGGTGGTCCAAGGCTTCCCACGCCTGCTCCTGACTCTCCAGACCGGTACGGCGGGCCTGACGCCGCTTCCCCTGGCTCGTGCGTGGGAGCTCGAGCTGGTACCCCCAGTCCCCATGGCGGGGGTTGAACGCCCCGCCCTGACGCCGCAACTTCGGGCACCGCACCCCCAAAGCCCGACCGGAGTTCTCATCCCGGCACCCACACCGTTTGAACACCCGTCCCTGATGAGAAGCCATCTACGACTCCCCCTCCATCCCGTGGTTACTGCGCGCACCACACCGTGAACAGCTCTGCGAGTTGAAGAACGGTTCAAGGCCGAGGTGGGCCAGGACCCCCGCGGTGGGGACCCGCCACGACCGGCCCACCCGCAACACGGGGACCGGGAAGGTTCCTTGGCGCAGAAGCCGGTACGTGGTGGTGCGGCCCAACCCGAGCATCCGCCCCGCCGCCACCGGCTCCAACACCACCGGCAACGAGCCGACCTCGTCCAACCGGACTGGAGTATCCGACCTCACCCTGACCACCTCCCCACCCTGTGTGAACTGCACGTTTGCGGTGCGCGGCCCCGCATTGGGCGGGGCACCACGCATCCACGCTCGACCTCGCCGAGGTGGTCAAGCGGATTCGTCAACAACACCACCGGATTTTTCCTCCGCCACCCATCCAACGCCCGTTTGCAGGCAATTTGTCGCTTTCACTGGTCAGGGCCGCCAGCGGCCCCGTGTGGGGCCCGAACCCCGGGTTCGGCCCCCTTTGGCGGGGCCGGGGCGGTAGGGCTCCCGGCCCGGGGGAAACCCCGGGCCGGGCTGGGGCGCGGTGGGGCCACCAGTGCCCCCACACCGCCCC
>NZ_QOCZ01000202.1 GCF_018207095.1 Nocardiopsis sp. MG754419
GCAGCGGCCCCCGCCGAACCCGAGATCGAGACCCCGCCCCCGTCCGCCGGGCGTATGGTCCGCCTGCGCGCCCGTCTGGCGCGTTCCCAGAGCTCCCTCGGTCAGGGACTGCTCAACCTGCTCTCCGCCAAGAACCTCGACGAGGACGCCTGGGAGGAGATCGAGGACACGCTCATCACCGCCGACATCGGTGTCACCTCGGCCACCCAGATCGTCGAGAACCTGCGCACCCGGGTGAAGGTGCTCGGCACGCGCGACACCGAGGAGGTGCGCGGACTGCTCCGCGCCGAGCTGCTCGATCAGCTCGGCGCCGACAGCGACCGCGCCGTGCGCACCGAACCGCACGGTGACCGTCCGGCCGTGATCATGGTCGTGGGCGTCAACGGCACCGGCAAGACCACCACCACGGGCAAGCTCGCCCGGGTCCTGGTCGGTGACGGGCGCAGCGTGGTCCTGGGCGCCGCCGACACCTTCCGCGCCGCGGCCAGCGAACAGCTCCAGACCTGGGGGTCCCGCGTGGGCGCCCCGGTCGTGCGCAAGGACGAGGGCGCCGACCCCGCCAGCGTCGCCTTCGACGCGGTCGCGCGCGGTGTGCAGGACGGCGCCGACACCGTCATCATCGACACCGCCGGACGCCTGCACACCAAGACCGGCCTCATGGACGAGCTCGGCAAGGTCAAGCGTGTGGTGGAGAAGAAGTCCCAGGTCGACGAGGTCCTCCTCGTCCTGGACGCCACCACCGGCCAGAACGGACTGCGCCAGGCGCGGGTGTTCGCCGAGGTGGTCAACGTCACCGGTATCGCCCTGACCAAGCTCGACGGTACGGCCAAGGGCGGCATCATCGTCCAGGTGCAGCGCGAGCTGGGGGTCCCCGTCAAGCTGGTCGGTCTGGGGGAGGGCCCCGACGACCTGGCGCCCTTCGACCCCGAGGTCTTCGTGGACGCGATCCTGGGCTGACCGCTCCGACCTCCACGACGGCACCGAGAGGCCGGCGCACCCGCGGGTGCGCCGGCCTCTCGCCGTTGTGAGCGGTGCACGGGGGCCGCGAGCACGCCCCATGGGAGCGTCACGCGCACGCAATCCCCGCGCAATACGGGGGAGCGCACACCTGGCACGGGTGTCGTTATCGGCGTGAGATCTCACTGAGAGTGCCGATGGCGCGCCGTTCGGTGCGTTTCGGGGGTGTGGGATGTGCCCGTGCACGTGCATCCGCGCGATCCGCCCCATCGGTTCACGCTCCCTTAACACCGCCGTCTGTCCTTTTACGCTCGCGCAACACGTGGGGTCTCACCGAGAAACACCGAGGTCGGACAGTTGTCGCCGTGGTGATCTGCATCGGGCTCGATGATGCGCTCGCTGACCGCCGCCCTCATCGAATGACAGAATCCCCCGCCCGTCCCATGGAGGCGACCACATGATCGACACCGGCAACACCGCGTGGCTGCTGATGAGCGCCGCACTGGTGATGCTCATGACCCCGGGCCTGGCCTTCTTCTACGGAGGCATGTCGCGGGCGAAGAGTGTCCTCAACATGATGCTCATGAGCTTCAGCAGCATCGCGATCGTCAGCGTTCTCTGGGTGCTCATCGGGCACTCGCTCACCTACGCTCCCGGCTACGGCGCCCTTGAGATGTTCATCGGTGGCTTCGACTACGTCGGCCTGAGCAGCATCATCACCGAGGTCGAGCCCGCCGACGGCGGCGAGGGCGGCTACCCGCTGCTCGTCGACGCCGGCTTCCAGCTGATGTTCGCGGTCATCACCGTGGCCCTCATCAGCGGCGCCATCGCCGACCGCGCCAAGTTCGGCGCCTGGCTGCTCTTCGCCCCGGTCTGGGCCCTGCTCGTCTACTTCCCCGTCGCCCACTGGGTCTGGGGCGGCGGCTGGGTCGCCACCATGCACGAATGGACCGGCCTGCCCGAGGTCATCGACTTCGCCGGTGGCACCGCCGTCCACATCAACGCCGGCGCCGCGGCCCTGGCCCTGGTCCTGGTCCTGGGCCGCCGCAAGGGCTTCGGCTCCGAGTCGATGCGCCCGCACAACCTGCCGTTCGTCCTGCTGGGCGCCGCGCTCCTGTGGTTCGGTTGGTTCGGCTTCAACGGCGGCTCCGCCTACGCCGCCAACGAGCAGGCCGCCCTGGCCCTGGTCAACACCCAGGTCGCCACCGCCGCCGCCACCGCCGCGTGGATGCTCGTCGAGCGCATCCGCTACGGCAAGGTCAGCGCTCTGGGCTTCGCCTCCGGCGCCATCGCCGGTCTGGTCGCGATCACTCCGTCGGCCGCCAACGTGACCCCGGTCGGCGCCATCATCGTCGGCGCCCTGTCCGGTGCCATCTGCGCCTACGCCATCAGCTGGAAGTTCCGGTTCAAGTACGACGACGCCCTGGACGTGGTCGGCATCCACATGGTCGGCGGCATCGTCGGCTGCCTCGCGCTCGGCTTCATCGCCTCCGCGGCGGTCCCGGGCGGCGGCGACGCCGGTCTCTTCTACGGCGGTGGCATCGGGCTCCTCGCCGCCCAGGCCATCTCGGTCCTCGGCGTCATGCTCTACACCTTCGTCGTCACCTGGGTCATCGCCAAGGTGATCGACCTCGTCATCGGCTTCCGGATCGCCGAGGAGGTCGAGACCAACGGCCTCGACCACGAGCTGCACGCCGAGTCGGCCTACGCCTTCGACGAGCTCGACGAACTGGAGGAGGAAGCGGTCTCCTCGTCGACGCCTCCGGGCGGGGAGACGGCCTCACCGCAGGTCAAGTCCTAGTCTCAACGTCGAGGCGAGGGACCTTGCGCCGTTGACGCGGTGAGGTGGTCCAGGGGCCGACGGGGATCTCCCCGTCGGCCCCGTTCGTGTGCGCGGCGGCTCGTCGGGGCCGGTGACCCCCGGCGCCGGATATGTGGAGATACTCATGCGGGGCGGTTGGCCGTGACGAGTGTCGGGGTTAGGTACTCTTTCGAAGCGGTGTGACGGTCCCTGCCCGATACACGGGTCACCGACGGGACGCACACCGATCACGTGCCGGGGAGCGGCCGGCCGGGCCGTCAGGCGTCCGAGCCCTCCCCGATGACTCACTTCAACGCCGATTCGTATCAGCACCCCTCAGCCGATGGGGGCAGGAGGCAAGATGGCGCCGGTTACTCGCAACAGGGGTCGCAGGGGCGGACGATTCGCCTTCGCCGCAGTGGGAACGATCATGGCGCTGGGGCTGGCCGGATGCTCCCTCGGAGGCGGTGACGAGGCGGAGGAGCCCGACACCGAGACCGCGGAGCCCGTCGACGCCGCCCCCCTGCTGGAGGAGGCCCTCGCCGCGCTCGCCGAGTACCCGGCCGTGGTCGCCTCGGGTCAGATCGCCGCCAGTGTCGGTGCGGACGTCCAGGAGACCGAGCTGACCGTCGCCGACGGCGGGGCCACGCGCGGAACCTTCCAGGTCAACGGGACCGACGCGGAGGTGCTCGCGGCCGACGGCAAGCTGTTCCTGCGGGCCGACGAGGAGTTCTGGCTCGACCAGAGCGTCTTCGGCCCCGACAGCGACGACTTCGAGGGCAACTGGGTGCGTTCCTCGCCCGCCCTGGCGGGCCTCAACCCCTCCGCCACGCTGGCCCCGCCCGCGCTCGCCGAGACCCTCGGAGCGATGGAGCTGGAGGACGACGAGGCGGTGGAGGAGAACCTCGACGGCACCCGGGCCTACCGGATCGGTCTCGCGGGCGAGCGCAACCAGGTGTGGATCGACGCCGAGACCAACCGGATCCTGCGCATCGCCATCGAGGAACTCGTCCCCGAGGACGCCGAGACCGGCCCGCAGGTCCGTCTGGACCTGGCCGAGGCCGAGACGGCCGAGGTCGAAGAGCTCTACACGGGGCTGACCACCGCCACGGAGGAGGAACTCACGTCCTCCCGCGACGCCCGCGTCCAGGCCGCCTGGGACGGCGAGGCCGGGATGTCCTGTGACGAGGGTCCGAGCTGCACCTGGTCCGGCACCGTGCAGGACACCGGGGGCGAGAACAGCAGCGGCACCGTGCTGGTGCGCATGGACGTCACCTTCAACAACGACGAACTCGGCGGTCAGGAGTGCTCGGAGTCGGGCGCCCTGGAGGCCGGCGGCACCCTCGACCTGTCCTGCGGGGTCGACTACGACGTCACCAGCTCCGACCCCGAGGAGTACAGCATCGACGCCGACGCCGTCCTGTCCACCCGTGGCCTGACCTCCTCCCAGCAGGAGGAGATGCTCGCCGCCATCACCGAGCAGCGTGAGGCCACCCTCTCCGGTCCCGAGGAGGACGCCACGGAGGAGAGTGCGGACGACGGCGCCGAGGACGGCACCGACGAGGACGCCACCGACGAGGGCGACGGGGGACAGTAGCCCCGGCACCGTCCGCGACATCGTTCGTGGACCGGGGTGGGGACCACGGGTCCCCACCCCGAGGTTCGACGCACAGGCTCCGGCACCCGGCGACCGGGCCGACCGCGCAGCCCTCCAGGTGACGGCGTGCGGGTAGGCTGGGAAGCCAATTCCGAGACGAAGGACTGGCTGAACTCGTGTTCGAGACGCTTTCCGACCGGTTGACATCGGTCTTCTCCTCGCTGCGCGGCAAGGGTCGCCTGTCCGAGGAGGACATCAACGCGACCGCTCGCGAGATCCGTCTCGCGCTGCTCGAGGCGGACGTCGCGCTGCCGGTCGTCCGCGAGTTCATCGCGCGGATCAAGGAGCGCGCCCGCGGCGAAGAGGTGTCCAAGGCCCTCAACCCCGCCCAGCAGGTCATCAAGATCGTCAACGAGGAACTGGTCGAGATCCTCGGTGGCGAGACCCGACAGATCCGCTACGCCAAGACCGCGCCGACCGTGATCATGCTCGCGGGTCTGCAGGGCGCCGGTAAGACCACCCTGGCGGGCAAGCTCGCCAAATGGCTGTCGGACGACCGCAACACGCCCCTGCTGGTCGCGGCCGACCTCCAGCGCCCCAACGCCGTCACCCAGTTGCAGGTGGTCGGCGAGCGCGCGAGCACGCCCGTGTTCGCCCCCGAGCCCGGTAACGGCGTCGGCGATCCGGTGAACGTCGCCCGCGAGTCCATCGAGCACGCGCGGCGCAACAACCACAACGTCGTCATCATCGACACCGCCGGTCGCCTCGGTGTGGACACCGAGATGATGCAACAGGCCGCGGACATCCGTGACGCGGTCCGGCCCGACGAGATCGTCTTCGTCGTCGACGCCATGATCGGTCAGGACGCGGTGAACACCGCGCAGGCCTTCCTCGACGGTGTCGGCTACGACGCGGTGGCGCTCACCAAGCTCGACGGTGATGCCCGCGGTGGTGCGGCCCTGTCCATCCGGCACATCACCGGTCGCCCGATCATGTTCGCGTCCACCGGCGAGAAGCTCGAGGACTTCGACCTCTTCCACCCGGACCGGATGGCCTCGCGCATCCTGGACATGGGCGACGTCCTCACCCTCATCGAACAGGCGCAGCGCACGTTCGACGAGGCCGAGGTCGAGAAGATGGCCTCGACCATGGCCTCGGACGACGACTTCACGCTGGACGACTTCCTCGAACAGATGATGATGGTCCGCAAGCTCGGACCCATCGGCAACCTGCTGGGGATGATGCCCGGCATGGGGCAGATGCGCGAGCAGATCGACAGCATCGACGACAAGTCCCTGGACCGCATCCAGGCGATCATCCAGTCGATGACCCCGGGGGAGCGCGCCAACCCCAAGTCGATCAACGGGTCGCGTCGACTGCGCATCGCCAACGGTTCGGGCACCCAGGTCGGCGACGTCAACGGCCTGGTCACCCGCTTCTTCGAGGCGCAGAAGATGATGCGCAAGATGAAGAACGGCGGCGGCATGCCGGGGATGCCCGGGATGCCGGGCATGGGCGGCGGCAAGAAGCCGAAGAAGGGCAAGAAGCCCAAGAAGGGCAAGCAGCGCAGCGGCAACCCGATGAAGGCCCGCCAGCAGGAGGCCGACCGCGCCGCCGAGCGGCAGCGCCGTCAGGAGGAGGGCCCGCAGGTGCCGCAGCTGCCCCCGGGCCTGGGCGGCGGTGGCCCGCAGTCCGGCCTTCCGCCCGCTTTCGGCGGATCGAACATGCCCGACCTGTCGAACTTCAAGTTCGGCAAGGGCGACGGCGACAAGTGAGTCCGGGCGCGGCCCGTCCGAGGGGCGGCCGCGCCCACGAACGTGACCGGACTCGTGGCGGTGTCCTGGACAAGGAACTCGCCGGCGTCTGGCACAATGAGGAGTCGACTAACGGTGGCGGGCCGGCCCTCTAACTAGCCTGCCGCCCACGTCCTGCCTCGACGGGTTCCACAACCCCACGTGGTCCGCCGTCCGGCGCCTAACACCGTTAATCGGGAGAAGACCACTCCAGTGGCTGTCAAACTGAAGCTCAAGCGTATGGGCAAGATCCGTACGCCCCAGTACCGTGTCATCGTCGCCGACGCCCGCAACAAGCGCGACGGCAAGGCGATCGAGGAGATCGGCAAGTACCACCCCAAGGAGCACCCGAGCCTCATCGAGGTCGACTCCGAGCGGGTCCAGTACTGGCTGTCCGTCGGCGCTCAGCCGTCCGACGCGGTGAAGGTCCTCCTGCGCAAGACCGGTGACTGGCAGAAGTTCAAGGGCCTGCCGGCCCCGGCTCCGCTCCAGGTCGCCGAGGCCAAGGACCCGGAGGCCGTCGAGGCCGCCTTCCAGGCCGCGCTCAAGGAGCTCGTGCTCCCCGGTCAGGAGAAGAAGACCAAGAAGGCCGAGAAGAAGGCGGACAAGCCGGCCGAGAAGCCTGCTGACGACGCCGAGGCCGAGAAGAAGTCCGAGGGCGAGGCCTGATCGTGCTGGAAGAGGCGCTGGAGCACCTCGTGAAGGGGATCGTTGCGAACTCCGAGGACGTCCAGGTGAGAGCCAAGCGGCTCCGCAAGGGCAAGGTTCTGGAGGTTCGGGTCCACCCTGACGACCTGGGCAAGGTGATCGGCCGCAACGGCCGCACCGCCAAGGCGCTGCGGACCATCATCGGTGCGCTCGCCGGTGGTCGTTACGTGCGCGTGGACCTCCTGGACCTGCACGAAGTGCGCTGACGCGCCTCCTGGGGCGCCGGCCGGACGGTCGGCGCCCCGCACCCGTGCCCGGGCACCGACATGGTGTCCGGGCACGGTTTTCCCCGTAGGACGTCTCGGGGTCGGTATCGATCGAAGGAACAGACTCATGCGACTCGTGGTGGGCCGGATCGGCCGTGCGCACGGTATCCGCGGCGACGTCGCCGTCGACGTGCGCACCGACGACCCCGATGCCCGGTTCGCCGAGGGCGCGGTCCTGCACACCGACCCGGTGTCGGCGGGGCCGCTCACCATCGCCTCCCTCCGGCGGCACAGCGGCAGGCTGCTCGTCCGGTTCAAGGGCCTGGCCGACCGCAACGCCGCCGAGGCGCTCCGCGGCACCGTCCTTCTGGTGGACTCCGAGGACATCGCCCCGCTGGAGGACCCGGACGAGTTCCACGACCACGAGCTCATCGGCCTCACCGCGGTCACCACCGACGGCACGACCGTCGGCACCGTCGACGACGTCCTCCACCACGCGCAGGACGTGCTGGTGATCACCGCCGATGCCGGTCACGAGGTCCTCGTGCCGTTCGTGGCGACGCTGGTCCCCGAGGTGGACGTGGCCGCGGGGCGGATCACGCTGGACCCGCCGCCCGGCCTGCTCGACCTCCAGACCAACGACTGAGCGGCCGCGACCGCCCCGTCGCCGAGCCAACGAGACCGAGTACGCCGTGCGCATCGACATCATCAGCATCTTCCCCGACTACTTCGCCCCCCTGGACCTGTCCCTGATCGGCAAGGCCCGGACGACGGGGCTGCTCGACGTGCGCGTCCACGACCTGCGCTCCTGGACCCACGACCGGCACAACACCGTCGACGACACCCCCTACGGGGGCGGCCCCGGCATGGTGATGAAGCCCGAGCCGTGGGGGGAGGCGCTCGACGCGGTCGTCGCC
>NZ_QOCZ01000203.1 GCF_018207095.1 Nocardiopsis sp. MG754419
GGCCCGCCCCCTGGACGTGCTGCTCGGCGAACTGGACGCCATGGTGGGCCTGGACGGGGTGAAGAAGGAGGTCCGGTCGCTGGTCGACCTCCAACGCGTGAACGCCAAGCGTGTGGCGGCCGGCCTGCCCGCGCTCAACGTCAGCCGCCACCTGGTGTTCTCCGGGCCGCCCGGCACCGGCAAGACCACCGTGGCCCGCCTGTACGGCGAGATCCTGCGTTCGCTGGGCGCCCTGGACAAGGGCGGCTTCGTCGAGGTGGCCCGACAGGACCTGGTCGCCGAGCACCTGGGCGGCACCAGCGCCAAGACCACGCAGGCGGTGGAGCGGGCGCGCGGCGGGGTGTTGTTCGTCGACGAGGCCTACGCCCTGTCCCGCCGGTTCGGTTCGGGCTCCGACTTCGGGCAGGAGGCCATCGACACCCTCATCAAGCTGATGGAGGACCTGCGTGAGGAGGTCGTCATCGTCTTCGCCGGGTACTCCAGCGAGATGCGGACGTTCCTCGACGCCAACCCCGGTCTGCGTTCGCGGGTGGCGCGCACCATCGCCTTCGAGAACTACTCGCCCGAGCAGCTCACCACCATCATCGAGACGATGGCGCCCCAGCAGGGTTACACCCTGGGCGAGGGCGTCCGCGGGCTCCTCGTCCGGCACTTCCAACGCCAGGACCGTGACGAGACCTTCGGCAACGGCCGTGAGTCGCGACGCCTGTTCGAGGAGATCGTCCAGGCCCAGGCCGGACGGATCGTCGCCGGTGACGTCAGTACCGCCGAGGACCTCGCGTTGATCCTGCCCGAGGACCTGGACGGCGTCGTGGACGCCGGACTGTCCGCGCGGGTGGGCGAGCCCCGGGACGCCGAACAGACCCGTGAGCTCATGGATCGTCTGGAGGGGATGGTCGGGCTCGCGGAGGTCAAGCGCGAGGTCGCCGACCTCGTCAGCCTCATCTCCGCGAACCGCCGCCGTCGGGAGGCCGGTCTGGCCTCCTCGATGGCCTCCCAGCACCTGGTGTTCTCCGGCCCGCCCGGGACCGGCAAGACCACGGTGGCGCGTCTCTACGGGAGCCTCCTGGCGGCCTTGGGGGTGCTCGCGCAGGGCCAGGTGGTCGAGGCGTCCCGGCCCGACCTGGTGGGCTCCTACGTCGGGCACACCGCGCAGAAGACCAAGGACGTGTTCGAACGGGCGCGCGGCGGTGTGCTGTTCATCGACGAGGCCTACGCCCTGGCCCGGTCGAGGGGACACGGCCACGACTTCGGGCAGGAGGCCATCGACACCCTGCTCAAGCTCATGGAGGACCATCGGGACGAGGTGGTGGTGATCGCCGCCGGATACACCGATGAGATCCGTGACTTCCTGGACACCAACCCCGGGTTGGGTTCCCGCTTCTCCCGCACCGTGACGTTCGCCCCCTACGGTCCCGAGGAACTTCTGCGCATCTTCGTGGGCATGGCCGAGGGTGCGGACTTCCTGGTGCCGGAGGAGACCCGAACGGCGCTGGCGGCGACTCTGCGGGAGGAGACGGAGCGCATGGCGACCGGCAACGGGCGTGAGGTCCGCACGTTGTTCGAGGCGAGCGTGACCCGACAGGCACGACGGATCGAGACGTCGGCCCTCTCCGGGGCCACTCCGGACGTGGCCGAGCTCCAGACGCTCTCGGCGGAGGACGTCGCCGGATTCTGACCGACCCTGGCCACGCCGGAGCACGTCGCAACGGATTCTCGGCCCTCGGGGTGGATACGGTACATAGCGCAGGCCCTCTGTCGCGGCGCCGCGGCCGCTACCCCCTTGGGAGTCGATGGATGATCACGGTCCGCGTCTCGAAGACGGATCCCTCCGCGCGTTCCTCCCTGGGTCAGGTGGTCCGAGATCCCCGCTACGCGAGCTCGGACCTGTACCTGAGGGTGGAGCCGGGCGACTACGTCGAGCCCCAGGTCGTCGGTGTGCTGCGTCGTGTGGTCGTCGTGCCCACCGAGGGTGCGGGCACGGTCACCATCACCGCGATCAACGAGACCAACGTCTTCAACGTCCACGAAGGCGGTGACCTGGAGGTCTACGGGGTCAGCGTGCTCAGTGCCTCCGAGGACTACCCGCCCCTGTACGTGCAGGAGGGCGGGCGATTGCGCGCGGTGGACTGCGTCTTCGCCTCGCCGCGGCGAGTGAACGTGGTGGGGGCCGACGCGGAGATCGTCGGCTGCCGCTTCGAGGACAGCGGTCTGCTGTGGGACACCACCGAGGGGACGGTGCGCGACTGTTACTTCGCGGGGGCGGTGATCGCCGTCCAGGGCGCGTGCTCCCCGACGATCATCGGGACCATCTTCACCGGCGCCCACGACGACTGGCACACCCTGTACGTGTCGGGGGCCTCCCCGGAGATCATCGACTGCGCGCTGGTGGACGGTGGCGGAGTCTACGTCCGGGACCGGGCCGCCCCCGAGTTCACCGACGTCCGCGTCACGGGGGCGCGCGACTGGCCGGTGCGGGTCTACGAGCGTTCCCGGGCCGACTTCACCCGGTTGGTGGTGGAGGCACCGCGCAAGGAGGAGACGGACGCCTTCTTCGTCCACGGCGACTCCGAGAGCTCCCTGAACGACTGCGAGATCATCGGCTCCACGCGGACCGGGCTGGCGATCGAGGGCGGCCGGCTCACCGTGCGGGGCCTCACCGTGGACGGTGCCGCCGCCGACGCCGTGCTCGTCGACGGCGGCGAGGCCACGCTGACCGACGTGCGCTGCGAACGGGTGGGCAAGGCGGCCCTGCTGATCGCGGACGGGTCCCGGGTGATCGTGTCCGGGATGGCGGTGTCCGAGAGCGCCCAGGAGGGGCGTGGCGCCATCGCGGCGGTGCGCTCACGCTTCGAGGTGAGCGACCTGCGGGTGAGCCGCTGGAACGGACCGATGGCGATCGTCGTCGGCGGCACGTGCGTGTTCGAGGACATCGTCGGCCACGACGTCGGGTCGGGGATCCACAGCCGCGAGGACGCCACGATCACCGTGCGCGGAATGGTGCTGCGCGAGGCCCGTGAGGACGGTCTGAACGTTCTGGACGGCACCGAGGTGCGTCTGGTGGACGCGGACCTGTCCGAGTGCGGGGAGGACGGCGTCTACGTCCAGGGCGGCTACGTCACGGTCCGGTCCTCCACCTTCTCCGGCAGCGGTGAGCGCGGGGTGCGTGTGGGCGAGGGCGGTGTGGTGGCCCTGGAGGACACCGCCATCCGGGACGGCCGGGGCGAGGGCCTGGTGGTGGAGGACGGCGGCCGGGTGCGGTTGGTGCGGTGCACGGTGTCCGGCAACGACGACGAGGGACTGTGGGCCGCCGAGGGCGCCTCCGTCTACCTGGAGGACACCACCTTCAGCGGTAACCGCGGCGGTGAGGGCGACCGGGTGGCGGGCACGGGTACCGGTGGCCGGAGTGCGACCGGTGGGGACGGGTCCGTGCGGGACCGGGAACGTTCCCTGGACTCCCTGCTCACCGAGCTGGACGCCTTGGTCGGGCAGGACCGGGTCAAGCGCGAGGTCCGGGCGCTGGTGGACCTGCACCGGGCGAGCGCCACGCGGGTCGAGGCGGGCCTGCCCGCCCTGAACGTGGGCCGTCACCTGGTGCTGGCGGGTCCTCCCGGGACCGGTAAGACGACCGTGGCCCGTCTGTACGGGGCGATACTGCGGGCCCTGGGCGGGTCCGAACGCGGACCGTTCGTGGAGGTGGCCAGGCCCGACCTGGTGGCCGAGTACCAGGGAGGGACCCGGGCCCGGGTGGCCGAGGCGGTGGAGCGGGCGCGCGGCGGCGTGCTGTTCGTCGACGGCGCCCACGCGCTGTGCGAGGAACCCGGGGACCCGGACGTGCACGGTCGGGAGGTCCTCGACACCCTGGTCGCGCTGATGGAGGAGCCGGGGGAGGAGTTCGTGCTGGTTCTGGCCGGGCACGCCGACCGGATCCGCGCCCTGCTCGACGCCAGCCCGGACCTGCGTTCGCGGGTGGCTCGGACCGTCGAGTTCGAGGACTTCACACCCGACCAGCTCACCGGCATCTTCGCCGTGGCGGCCTCGGAACGCGGCTACTTCCTGGGCGAGGGGGTGCACGGCCTGGTGGTGGAGCACTTCCGGCGCCGGGTGCGCGGCGTGGCCTTCGACAACGGGCGCGAGGTGCGCAGGGTGCTGGAAGGGGCGGTCGACGCCCAGTCCGTACGGATCGCGGAGGGCGGCTACACCACCGTCGACGACCTCTCGCGGATCCTGCCCGAGGACCTGGCCTCGGTCGCCGACCCCACCGCCGCCGATCCGGACCGGCGGTCGGGCGGCCAGGTCACGTCGTTGATGGCCCGGCTGGGCTCCCTGGTGGGGCGCGGCGAGGTCGAGGAGGCCCTGTCCCGACACCTGGCGGACCTGCTGTCGTCACCGCGCCGAGGCGGGACGACCCCGGGCGAGGGAGGCTCCCGCCACCTGGTGTTCGTGGGAGGCACCGGAACCGGACGCTCCACCGTGGCCGGTCTGTACGCGGGTCTCCTGGCCGCTCTGGGGCTGGTGGAGCGCGGGCAGTCGGTGCGTCTGCGTTCGGGCGCCCTGGTGGAGCGGGGGCGGGCCTCCCGTGCCGCCGAGGAGGCCTTCGACCGTGCGCGCGGCGGCGTGCTCGTGGTCCTCCTGGAGAGCGGGACGGAGGCCGGGGCCGGTCTCGCGACGGCCGACGCCCTGGGCGCGCTGATGGAGGCGCACCGTGACGAGGTGGCGGTGGTCCTGATCGGTGGGCCCGCGCGGGTGCGACCGTTCCTGACGGCCCATCCCCGTCTGACGGAGCGGTTCGCCCGGGTCGTGGAGTTCGCGCCCTACACCGCCGACGAGCTGGTGGGGATCTTCGCGTCCATGGCGGAGGAGGCCGACCTGCTGCTGACGGAGGCGACCCGCGAGGCGTTGTCGGCGCTGGTCCGGGCGTCGTCGGAACGGTTCGCCGGGGGCGGTGGGGCGGTGGTCCGTGCCTTGTTCGAGGCGTGCGCGGCCCGTCAGGCGCGTCGGATCGAGACGGCGACCCGCACGGGAGAGATCCCGGAGGGGGCCGAGCTCCGGACCCTGTGGCCCGAGGACCTTCCGCGGGGGTGGGGCGACGGCGTCTGAGGGGTTCTCCCCCTTGGCGGAATGATTACTGCCTGTATGTCGGTGTTGAGCCTGCCGTGTCCGAAGTGTGGGTAAGTGGGCGATATGAGTCTGATGTTGATGATGGTCGCCCTGTTGAGCGCTGTGGTCTTTCTGGGTGGCGGGTCCTACGTGCTGCGGGGGGTACTCGCCCGGATGGAGTCGCGTCACGCGTGGGCCGAGCCGGAACCGCCGCCACGCGCCGGTCCCAGGGAGGACGTCGGGGGCTACGTGCCCGCGCAACGCGACCCCGACGAACTCCCGGCCGACCTGCGCGCGCGGGCGGGCAACCTGGTCGCGCTGGGGCGCACCGACGAGGCGGTCCACCTGGTCACACCCCACCTGGGCGGTGACGAGGCGCGTGCGCGCCGGGCGGTGGGGCGCCTGCGGGCCGGCGGACGCCCCGCCCTGGAACCCTGAGGTCGCCGGCGGCGCTCAGGTTCTGGGCCTGCTCCGCCAGCGGGCCCAGAGGGCGGTCACGATGAAGAGCACGCCCGCGAGCAGCGTGAGCCAGAACAGGCCCCTGATCACGGCGCCGATGATGGCGAGGATCAGCCAGATCGCGAGCAGGGCGAGGATGAGATAGACCATGGGCGCTCCAGGAAGGGTCATGGGGTCGAGTGGGTGGTCTACCCCTCCGTTCGGGGGTCGAAGCCCCGTCGTGTCGGTCGTCACGCTGTTCCGCGAGGCGGGAGACGGTGCGTCGCCCCTGGGGTCGGTGTGTGCGGATGCCGACTTTTGGGGAAGGGAGGGGTTATGAGTTTGGAAGAGGCATCACGTCAGCTGGAAGCCGCGATTCACGACGCGCGCGTGTCGTTCGACTGCATTCTGCTGGAGGAGTTGGATCGGGCGCACACGAACGCCATCACCGCGAGGGCCGCCGTGGACGCGGCGGAGCAGGCCGTTCGGGTCGAGCTCGAACGCCGCCAGGCCGACAAGGAGGGGTCGGAGAAGGCGGGATCGGGGGCCGCGGAAGCGGAATCCGACTGAATCACCGGGCGGGTCTCGAACATACATTCGAATAGCGGGTATGCTGGCGAGCATGCCCGATCAGTCCTTGACGCCGGACTGGCCCGCGAGTGTGCACCCACCCGGGTCGGACTCCTTCGAGCAGACGGCCGTGGAGTGGCTGTTCGACCACGTGCCGGCCGACTACCGGCTGCACGGGGTCCTACGCCGCCACCCCGTCGCTCTCTCCCGGCTCGCCCGCCAGTACGTCTCGGCGACGCTGGAGGCGGCCCGGGAGGGGTACCGCACGGCCCGGGTGGACCTGCGCGACCACATGCCCCCGCACGCCCTGGACCAGGTCATGAGCGCCTACCTCGCCGAGGGGCGGCGCACCGCCGGGCTCCTCCGGTCGGTCGAGGCCGTGGACGGAGCCCTGCGTGAGACGGGGCGGGTCGCCCATGAGTGATCCGACCCCCGGCCGCCCGATCACGGGATCAGGCGGTGACCCGTACCAGCACGGCGACCCCGTCACCGGTGTTCACCAGGTGCCGGTGCCCCCGGTCGCCGCCGCCCACCACACGGGCCCGGTCCGAGGCCAGTTCCGTGGTGGACAGCATCTGCCCGTCGGCGGCCGAGGTGATCAGGTGCGCGCGCCCGCTGACCAGGTACAGCGCCTCCAGGGTGTGCGTCCGTTCCGCACGCGTGCCGGGGCCGGCGATGAAACCGTTGGGTTCGAGCGCCACCGTGGTCACCCGGAAACGTCCGCGGACCTGCCGGCGGGCGCTGCGCGGCGCCGGCTGCCAGTGCCCGCGGCGGGTCGGCCACAGAGTCGGTCGACGCAGCGCGGTCGCGGCCTCCCGGGCGGCGGCGACCACCTGCCCCAGGGTGGGAAGGCGTCGGGCGTCCAGGTGGGCGTAACCGGAGGTCCGCCCGGCGTCCACGACGTCGCCGATCCCGTCCAGGGACAGGGTGGCGGCGCGCGGACGAGGTGCGTGCTCGGCCAGGTCGTGGGAGGCGGCGGTCGGCGCGGAGGACTGCTGCGGCATCGTGAGAGGATCCTTCACGTGTGCGCGACCCCTGCAATGCGTGGGGGTCACGAGGACGTCGTCATGGGGTCCGGGTGGTCCCGGAGTGTTGGGGCCGGTGTCTCCGAACGCCCGTTCGGAGAGGAGGATCGCCCAAGCGGAGACCTGCGGCGGCCGTCTCACGTCACAGGACGGGGGCCGCTCACAGGTGGGTCGTGCGGGGTCGGTGGATTCCGTCCCCTCGGCTACGACTCAGCGACGACAACACGGACACGCCGCACAGGCCTGCAGGCAGGAGGCCCCGTTGGGGGCCGTACGAGCCGAGGCGACGGTGCGGGTGCGCGGATACATGGAAGTAAGGAGACCAGCAAAGCCGGTGGCGAGTCAAGCGAACACCGGGAATCACGCGTGTCGAACCGCTCACCACGGAGACGTCCCGGGCGTGTTGCGGGTGGCGTCCCGTGGTGGTGACATGTGGAGCCCGAGACGACGGCGTTCTCGCCGTTCCGGGTTCCACCTCCCAGAACAGCCGTAGCGACAGGAGTGGCCGTGCAGTCGTCCGTTCCCCGAGGGCAGCCTTGACCCCCGAGGCGCAGGGTCTGTGGGCGCGTGTGCTGATGCGGGCCGCCGTGGTGACCGCCGCCGGCGTGATGGCGCTGGGCTTCCTGGGACCGGAGGCGGCGTTGCTGATCTGCTTCCTGACCGTGCTCACCCACGTGCTGCTCTGGCTGCGCAGAAGGTACGCGGGGGTCCTCTTCTGGACGGAGGGGCCGGGGG
>NZ_QOCZ01000204.1 GCF_018207095.1 Nocardiopsis sp. MG754419
CCCCCACCCCCACCGCGCTCCCCAACAGCCCCAGCGCGACGGGTGGTGTGAAGGACCGGATCACCATCGACAGCAGGGACTGCAGGGCCACCACCGGCAACGCGGCGACCACCGCGGTCAGCGCCACGGCCGCGTACCGCCACGGTGTGGCGCCCTCCAACCCCAGGAGGAACCGTCCGGTCAGGGCCACCGCCAGAAGCAGGACGGCCTGCATGGCCGCCACGACCAGGGTGAGCGAGACGAGTTTGGCGCCCACGATCGCCGCGGGCCGCGCGGGGGTGGACAGCAGGAGGTTCCGGTTGTGCCCTCGGTGCTCCATGCGCCAGGCGGCGGAGGCCAGCACGGAGATCGCCATCGACATGAAGAACAGGCCGTAGAACAGCACCGCCTGGGACCAGTAGGCTCCCCACCCCGTCGACAGCACGTCCTGGTTGCCCGCGTAGTTGAGGGTGCCCGCCGAGACGGCGAGCACCGGCAGGACCACCGCGACGACCCACAGGGCCGATCGGCGCAGTTTGGTGAGTTCGGCGACGATCACGCAGGACCTCCCTCGGACCGGTCGAGCCGCCGACAGGCCAGCAGGAACAGGGTCGCGGCGGCGCCCAGGAACAGGGCGAGGAGCCAGGGGACGGGGCCGGACCGGACCAGGTGGTCGCCGCTCATGGCCAGCGGCGAGATCGCCGCGTAGTACCCCCAGGGCAGGAGGTACGCCGCCCACACGGGCATGAGCAGCGAGAACACCGCGTAGAAGGCGCCGAGCAGGCCGACCCCCAGGCCCACGAGCTGGTGTTCCACCCGGGCGGCGAGCCACAGGTGCAGGCACAGCAGCGCCAGGTTCACCAGGACCAGGCAGAACGTGTACCGCCCCCACAGGGCGAGCGGCGGTGCGACCGTGATCCCCGCGGCCAGACCGGCGCCGAGCAGCAGCACCGACTGCGCTCCGGTGGTGAGGGTCAGCACCACGCCCAGGACCACCGCCTTGGCCCGGCACAGGGTGCCCGGACCGAACCCGGCCACCCGCGCCAGGGTCCATCCCCGCCCCTGGTGTTCGATGTCCACCTGCCGGCCGGCGAGCACCGCCACCAGGATCGGCGCGGTCATGGCCGTCATGAGCACCTGGTTCAGGAGCAGGGCCTCCCAGGGTTGCGCCGCCGGGTCGGAGAAGCCCGCGCGGGTCGCGTCCGAGAAGAGGTTCATCCCGGCCAGGGCGACGACGGAAGCCACCATCACCAGGCACAGCACCCCCACCCGCAGACGCCGGGACTTGTGGACCTCCAGCGTCACGGCCGTCCGGATCATGACAGGCCCTCGCGCCCGGTCAGGTCCATGAAGACCTCCTCCAGCGAACGGCGGACCCGGCGCACCCCGTGCACGGGAACGTCGTGGTGGACCAGACGCCGCACGAGCTCGGCGGTCCCGTCGTCGGTCGTCCCCGACACCCGCACGCCCCCGCGCACCCGCACCGCGGGGATGCCCAGTTCCAGCGCGCGGCGCGGTTCGGGGGTGTCCACGACCAGGTCCGGGACACTGCGATCGAACAACGCCTCCCGGGTCCCCTGGAACACCAACCTTCCCCGCCCGAGGATCCCCAGCACGGACGCCATCCGGTCGACCTCGTCGAGCAGGTGGCTGGAGACCATCACGGTGACGCCCTCGTCGGCCAGGGACAGCAGGAGTTCGCGGATCTCCTCGATACCGGACGGATCCAGCCCGTTGGTGGGCTCGTCCAGAACGAGCAGTCGCGGCTCGCGGGCGAGCGCCATGGCGATGCCCAGGCGCTGTTTCATGCCGAGCGAGTAGGCGCGGACCCGCTGGTCCATGTGGTCGCCGAGCCGCACGGTGGCGATGGCGCGTCGCACCTGCCGCTCGGACAGGCCGAGCATGCGCCGGACGATCGCCATGTTCTCCCACCCGGTCAGGTGCCCGTACCCGGGCGGCGACTCGATCAGGGAACCGATCATCGGCGACAGTTCGTGCCGGGTCCGTCGGTCCATGGGACGGCCGAAGACGCTGATCGCGCCCCGGCTGGGCCGGACCAGTGACAACAGCATCTTCATGGTGGTGGACTTGCCCGACCCGTTCGGCCCGAGGAACCCGTACACGCACCCTTCGGGCACCCGCAGGTCCAGGGAGTCCACGACCGTTCGGGACCCGTAGGTCTTCGTCAGACCCTCGGTGGTGATGACGTGACTCATGGAGCCTCCTTCCGCCGAGAAGACTCCACCGACGAGGCCGCGGGACACATCGGACCGCGGTACCGGATCGCGGCTCGTACCGGGGCAGGGGAGCCCCGTGCGGGTGCCTCCGGGACCCCGTCGGCGCGGTCAGCGGCCCGGTCGGGCGTCGCGCAGCAGGTCCGCCCGGTCCACCAACCCCGACCGGAAGGCGAACAGCACCGCCTGCACCCGGTCCCGGGAGCCGGTCTTGGCCAGGATGTGGCCCACGTGCGTCTTCACCGTCGGCATGGACAGCACCAGTGACGCGCAGATCTCGGTGTTCGTGCGTCCACGCGCCACCGCGGCGAGGATCTCCCGCTCCCGCGGGGTCAGCGACTCCAACGCCCGACGGGTGCTCCGGTCCGGCGGCGCCGTCGGTCCCGCGCGCCCTCCGAGCAGAGGGCGCACGTGGCGCAGCAACCGCCCCGTGGAGCTGGCCGAGACCACCGCGTCGCCACCGTGCACGGTGCGCAGCGCGGACAGGAGCTCCTCCGGGGGTGTGTTCTTGAGCAGGAACCCGGCCGCGCCGGCCTCGATGGCCTCGACGACGTACTCGTCGGTGTCGAAGGTGGTGAGCACGACGATCCGGCACCGCTCGCCCGAGGAGACCAGCGCGCGCGTGGCGGTCAGGCCGTCCGTCCCCGGCATCTGGACGTCCATGAGCACCAGGTCGACCGGGTCGTCGCGCTGGCGGTCCACGGCCTCGGCCCCGTCGCCGGCCTGCCAGGCCACGGCCATGTCGTGCTGCGAGTCGATCACCATGGCCATCCCGGCGGTGAACAGACGCTGGTCGTCGACCAGTCCCATCCGGATCACGCGTCCTCCTCCCAGGGCACCGTGGCCCCGACCCGCCACAGACCCGTCTCCTCGTCGGGTCCGACGCGGAGCGAGCCTCCGTGCAGAGCGACCCGCTCCCGCATACCGACCAGGCCATGGCCGCCCTCCCGGGTGGTGCCCGGCGCGGCAGGGAGGGGGTTGGTCACCGTGACGACGATGCGTCCGGTGGTGTGCGCCAGCTCCACCCGAGCGTCCACCGGCCCCGCGTGTTTGAGGGCGTTGGCCAGCGCCTCCTGCACGAGTCGGTAGACGGTCGCCGCGACACTGGCGGGCGGGGCGGCCGTCCCGTTCCCCGAAGGCCCACCGCTCCAGACCAGACGGGCGCGCAGACCGGCCTCCCGATACCCCTCCACCAGTGAGGGAAGCCCGTCGAGACCGGGGGCGGGCGCGACCTCGCGCGGTCCGTCCTCGCGCAACACCCCCAACAGCCGGTGCAGTTCCCCGGCGGACGCGCGGCCCACCCGCCCGATCGTCTCCAGCGCCTCCACCGCGCGCTCGGGCGAGGTCGACGCGGCGTAGCGGCCCCCGTCGGCCTGGGCGACGATGACGTTGAGGGAGTGCGCGAGGACGTCGTGCATCTCCCGGGCGATGTGGGTGCGCTCGTCCAGGGCGGCCAACCGCAGTTCCTGTTCACGACGGGCCTCGGACAGGCGCGCGTGCTCCCGCAGCCGGTCGACCTCCTCCCGGTCGCGCCTGCGCACGGTGCCGAGCAGGGCGAACAGGGACAGCGTCGTCCAGGACGACACCAGCGAGGCGACGCGGGTGAGGAGGTCGGTGCCGTAGACCACGTCCGGGACCAGCAGCACGGCCCCGGTCGAGCCCAAGAGCAGTGCCGCCAGGGCCGTCCGACGCCACCACACCGACAGCTCCGCGTGCGAGGTGTAGGCGGCGACGAGCGCGCAGATCACCGACAGGGTGGTGAACTGCCCCATCCAGCCGACCTGGAGCAGCAACAACAGAGCCAGGACCACGAGGGAGGTCACCGGCCGGACCCGGCGGACGCTCAGCGCCGCACAGCACCCCAGGGCCAGGATCAGGTAGGCGATGGAGGCGAGGGTCGAGGAGGACGACAGCGGCCAGGTCGCCGCCGCCAGGGCGAACCAGAGCGCGGCCCACGTCGCGTCCATGACGAACACGTGCTCACGCGCCCAGGACGACGCACGGGTGTGGACCGAGCGCGGGGACAGGACGGACATGCCCCCACACGCTACAGAGCGCGGCGCCCCGGGGCCTCATGCCACGGTACGAATCCGGTGGTCGTGCGTGCGGTGTGGATCACCCGGTCCGGGCCGTGGTGTTGCCTATCCTGAAGGGGTCCGCAGCACCCTCACTCCCAGGGAAGCGACTGATGAACGTACTGCTCACCGGCGGCGCCGGGTACATCGGCTCCCACACCGCCGTGGCGCTCCTCGACGCCGGCCACGAGGTCGTGGTCGTCGACTCGTTGGTCAACAGCCACGAGGAGGCCCTGCGCCGGGTGGAACGGATCACCGGTCGTACCCTGACCTTCCACCGGGCCGACTGCACCGACCCCGTGGCCATGCGGGAGATCCTCGACCGGCACGACATCGACGCGGTCATCCACCTGGCCGGACTCAAGGCGGTGGGGGAGTCCACGCAGCAGCCCCTGCGCTACTACCGCAACAACCTCGACGCGCTGCTCACCCTCTGCGAGGCCATGGACGCCGCCGGGGTCCGCGACCTGGTCCTGAGCTCCTCGGCGACCGTCTACGGCGACCCGGAGCGTGTGCCCATCACCGAGGAAGCACCGCTGTCCACCACCAACCCCTACGGCAGCACCAAGCTGTTCGCCGAGCGCATCCTGGACGACCTGGCCGCCGCCGATCCGGACTGGCGGATCGTCTCCCTGCGCTACTTCAACCCGATCGGCGCGCACGCCGGCGGCCTGATCGGCGAGGACCCGCAGGGCGTGCCGAACAACCTCTTCCCCTACCTCGCCCAGGTCGCCGCCGGGCGCCGTGAGCGCCTGAGCGTCTACGGCGACGACTACGACACCATCGACGGCACGGGGGTCCGGGACTACCTGCACGTGGTCGACCTGGCCGCCGGGCACCTGGCCGCCGTCGACCACCTGGCCGACGCCCCCGGGCACCGCCGCTACAACCTCGGCACCGGACGCGGCACCTCGGTCCTGGAGAGCCTGCACGCCTTCGAGCGGGCCTGCGGCGCCACCCTCCCGTACGAGGTGGTCGGACGTCGGCCGGGCGACATCGCCGTCTGCTACGCCGACCCCTCCGCCGCCGCCCGGGACCTCGGTTGGAAGGCGGAGTTGACCGTCGACGACGCCTGCCGGGACGCCTGGCGCTGGCAGTCGACCAACCCCCGCGGTTTCGCGGACTGACCCTCCGTCCGTGCCCGCGCCCGCCGAGTGCGGGGCGGCACATCGACCGGGGCGCTCCGAACACGGTGAACGGCCTAGACTGAGGGGACATCCTGATTGTTCTGCGGAAGGTCCTCCGTCGTGTCCGTTGGTGCTGACAGCACGTTCGACACCGTTCTCGTCGTCGACTTCGGTGCGCAGTACGCGCAGCTGATCGCGCGACGGGTCCGTGAGTGTCACGTGCACAGCGAGATCGTCCCCTCGACCATGCCCGTCGAAGAGATGCTCGCGAGAAAACCCAAGGCCATCATCCTCTCCGGCGGCCCCTCGTCGGTGTACGCCGAGGGTGCCCCGAACGTGGGGGCCGAACTGTTCGAGACCGGGGTTCCCACCCTCGGCATCTGCTACGGCTTCCAGGCGATGACGCGCGCCCTGGGCGGTGTCGTCGACAAGACCGATCTGAGCGAGTTCGGCCGCACGCAGCTGTCGGCCTCCGTCGACTCCCTGCTGTTCGAGGGGCTTCCCGCGGACCTCAACGTGTGGATGTCGCACGGTGACTCCGTCGTCCAGGCCCCCGAGGGTTTCCGGAGCATCGCCGGTACCGCGGGCGCCCCGGTCGCCGCCTTCGAGGACACCGACCGCCGTCTCTTCGGCGTTCAGTTCCACCCGGAGGTCATGCACACCGAGCACGGCCAGGACGTGCTGCGCCGCTTCCTGTACGAGGGGGCCGGCTGTCGCCCCACCTGGACGATGGTCAACATCGTCGAGGAGCAGCTGGAGCGGATCCGCGAGCAGATCGGCGACAAGCGCGTCATCTGCGCCCTCAGCGGCGGCGTGGACTCGGCCGTGGCGGGGGCGCTCGTGCAGCGCGCCGTCGGCGAGCAGCTCACCTGTGTGTTCGTCGACCACGGTCTGCTCCGCAAGGGCGAGGCCGAGCAGGTCGAGAAGGACTTCGTGGCGATCACCGGGGCCAGGCTCAAGGTGGTCGACGCCGAGGAGCGCTTCCTCGAAGCCCTGTCCGGGGTCACCGACCCCGAGGAGAAGCGCAAGATCATCGGTCGTGAGTTCATCCGCGTGTTCGAGCAGGCGGCCCGCGAGGTCGTCGACGAGAGCGGCGAGGCCGGCGCCGAGGTCGAGTACCTGGTGCAGGGCACCCTGTACCCGGACGTGGTGGAGTCCGGTGGCGGCACCGGCACCGCCAACATCAAGTCGCACCACAACGTGGGCGGTCTGCCCGAGGACCTGCAGTTCACCCTGGTGGAGCCGCTGCGCGAGCTCTTCAAGGACGAGGTCCGCCGGGTCGGCGAGGAGCTGGGTCTGCCCGCCGAGATGGTGTGGCGCCAGCCCTTCCCCGGCCCCGGCCTGGGCATCCGCATCATCGGCGAGGTCACCCACGAGCGTCTGGAGATCCTGCGCGAGGCCGACGCCATCGCCCGCGAGGAGCTCACCCGGGCCGGCCTGGACCGCGACATCTGGCAGTGCCCGGTCGTGCTGCTCGCCGACGTCCGCTCGGTGGGCGTGCAGGGCGACGGCCGCACCTACGGTCACCCCGTCGTGCTGCGTCCGGTCAGCAGCGAGGACGCCATGACGGCCGACTGGTCGCGGGTGCCCTACGACGTGCTGGCCCGGATCTCCAACCGGATCACCAACGAGGTCCGCGAGATCAACCGCGTGACGCTGGACGTGACCAGCAAGCCTCCGGGCACCATCGAGTGGGAGTAGGACTCCCCGTGAACGAGGGCGGGGCCCGGCGCGTGCGCCGGGCCCCGCCCTCGTTCGTGTGCCGCGTGGCCTCCGACGGCCCGTGAGCGCCCCTACTCCGGTGCGGGGAGCCTGATGCTGGTCGGGTCCACGTCCGGGTGGTGGACGAGCTCCAGCGACTCGGGGAGTTCGTCGACGGTCAGCAGGAAGACCACCGATCCCGTACCGAGCTCCCCGGGGTCGATCGTCGACCACAGGCTCGCCCGGACCTCCGTGGCGGTCGGAGTCTCGGCCTTGAGCCAGCGCTTGTCGTCCGTGACCAGCTTCTGCGCCTCGGAACCGAAGTCGATCGGTGCCTCGCCCCGGTTCTCCACGGCCAGGTCGACCACGCAATACCGGCCACCGGTGGAGGTCGAACGGCCCGGTAGTTCCTTGTCGCAGTGGACCCGGTCGACCTCGTAACGGACCGCCTCGTCGGCCGAGAACGCCGCACCGTCCTCGTCGGTGGGCGCCGGTTCGATCGGGGTGGAATCGGGGGGCGCGTCCTCACCCGGCTCCGGGCTCTCCCCCACGGAACCCTGGTCGCCGGCCCCGGGGACGGGGTCGGCCTCCCGGTCGAAGTAGCCGTTCAGGGCCAGGGCGACGACCATCATGATGGCCAGGACCGTCGCGATGGCGACCGCCACCAGACCCCAGAACAACCCCGGACGGCGGCCGGGGGTGGTGGGCCGGTGCGGGGG
>NZ_QOCZ01000205.1 GCF_018207095.1 Nocardiopsis sp. MG754419
GCCGGAGGGTCCTCGCGATCCCACGCGGCCCTGTGCGGCCCGCGCCCCTGCCGCGCGCGGCCCCTCGTGGGGCCCTCGGTCCCTCCCCGTCGCTCCCGGCCGGACACGGCGTCGCGCGGCCTCGCGGGGCCCGAGACCCCTCATGGGCGCCCGACCTCTCGGGTTCCGGTCCCGGGCGGGCCCGAGCGGAAGCGAACCCGGGCACGGAGGCGTTCCCGGCACGGGCGTCCCCTTTCCGGACGCGTCCACGACGGGGAGAGTGCGCCTTCGCGTCCTCACCAGGAGCGGGCGGCGCGCACCAGCATCGCCCGCACCCGCTCCAGGTGCGGGTGGTCTGAGGCCCCCGGGCGTCGGGCCAGGTACACCGTGTTGAACGGAGGATCCTCGGGCTCCAGCAGCGCCACCAGCCGGCCGTCCTCCAGGGCGCCCTGACACAGGTACCGGGGGAGCACCGTCACCCCGGCCCCGTGGATCACCGACGTCATCACCGCCCGAAGGTCGGGCACGGTGATCGCGGCCGTGTGGGTCAGCCGGACCCCGAACACGTGCCGCCAGTACCTGCGCGCGATGGGCAGGTCCTCCGCGTAGGTCACCAGGGGTGTGCCGCACAGGGCCGTGCACCCCTGCCGCCGGACGCGGTCCACGCCGATCCGCTCCGCCCAGGAAGGCGCGGCGACCAGCACGAACTCCTCGTCCATCAGGGGTTCGGCGAGCAGCATCCGACCACGGGGGCGCACCGTGGACACCACCAGGTCGTGCCGGCCCGCACGCAGCCCCTCCAACAGGTCGTCCGCCAGGCCGGTCCGTACGCGCAGGCGCAGCTCCTCGTCGTCGACCGACGGGGCCAGCGCGGGCAGCACACGTTCCCCGAGCAGCTCCGCGGGGCCCGCCAGACGCAGCGGCGAGGGCGGTGACGAGGCCGTGCCCGCCGTGCTCGCCTCGGCCGCCGTCTCCAGCGCGTCCAGGGGTCCCGCCACACGCGCGGCGAGCTCGTTGGCCTCGCCGGTGGGAGCCACCCCTCGGGGCAGCCGCTCGAACAGCGTGTGTCCCATCCGTCGCTCCAGGGAACGGATCTGGGTGGTGGCGGTCGGTTGTGAGATACGCAGCAGCCGGGCCGCCGCCGTGAGCGAACCGGATCGGTACACGGCCAGGAACGTGCGCAGCAGCTGGAGATCGAGGGGGCCCTCCAGAGCCGGCGGAGCGCCTCCGGGGACCGAGTCATGGGAAATCCTATAGGTCACCTCGATGATTCTATTGGTCATCGAATCTCGTGGAGGTCTACGCTCTAGGGCGCGCGCCCCGGCGCACGGAACCACCACGTCTCACCCAGGGGGAACAGCATGACCGTTGCCAAGGAAGTCCACCTCGTCGCCCGGCCCCAGGGGGAGCCGAAACCCGAGGACTTCGCGGTGGTCGAGACCACCGTCGTCGATCCCGGACCGGGACAGATCCTGGTCCGCAACGACTGGATGTCGGTCGACCCCTACATGCGCGGCCGCATGAACGACGCCGAGTCCTACGTCCCGCCGTTCCGACTCGGCGAGGTCATGGACGGTGGCGCGATCGGCACCGTCGTGGCCTCCCAGAGCCCCGACGTGCCCGTCGGAGCGAGCGTCCTGCACGCCAAGGGCTGGCGCCAGTACGCGCTCCTGGACGCCGACCGTGCCAGGGTCGTCGACACCGACGCCGCGCCCGCCCAGGCCTACCTCGGCGCGCTCGGTCTGGTCGGACTCACCGCCTACGCCGGACTGACCGCCGTCGCCGGGCTCAAGGAGGGCGACGTGGTCTTCGTCTCCGGTGCGGCGGGCGCGGTCGGCAGCCTCGCCGGCCAGATCGCCCGGCGGCTGGGGGCGTCCCGGGTCATCGGATCCGCGGGCGGACCCGAGAAGAAGCGTCGTCTGCTGGAGGAGTTCGGCTTCGACGCCGCCATCGACTACCGCGAGGGCGACCTGGAAGGGCAGTTGGCCGCCGCCGCTCCGGACGGGATCGACGTCTACTTCGACAACGTCGGCGGTGACCACCTGCGCGCCGCCATCCAGGGGATGCGTCCGCACGGCCGCGCCGCCCTGTGCGGGGCGATCTCGATCTACAACGCCACCGCACCGGTGCCGGGCCCCGACAACCTCGGCCTGCTCATCGGCAAGCGCATCAAGCTCCAGGGCTTTCTCGCCGGTGACCACGCCGACCTGGCCCCCGAGTACCACGAGCGCGCCGCACGGTGGCTCGCCGAGGGCGCTCTGCGCTCGGAGGAGACCGTGGTCGAGGGGATCGATCACGCCGTCGACGCCTTCCTCGGGATGATGCGCGGCGCCAACACCGGCAAGATGCTGGTGCGTCTGCCCTCCTGACCCACCCGACCCACACCAGAGCCGCGGCGCGACCCGTCGCGGCGAAGAACCACACCGTCGAAAGGCACCACCCCTTGCAGCACGTCACGCTGAACAACGGTCGCACCATGCCGCAGCTCGGCTTCGGTGTCTGGCAGATCCCCGACGACGAGGCCCACACCTCCGTGTCGGCCGCGATCGAGGCCGGATACCGCAGCATCGACACCGCCCGTGTCTACGACAACGAGAAGGGCACCGGTCGCGCGATCGCCGAGTCCGGGGTGGCCCGTGAGGACATCTTCCTCACCACCAAGCTGGGCAACGACGACCAGGGCTTCGACGCGGCCCTGAAGGCCTTCGACGCGAGCCTGGAGCGCCTGGGCACCGACTACGTCGACCTGTACCTGATCCACTGGCCCTGCCCGAAGCAGGACCTGTACGTCGAGACCTGGAAGGCGCTGGAGCGCGTCCACGCCGAGGGCCGCGCCAAGTCCATCGGTGTCTCCAACTTCACGCCGTCCACCCTGGGGCGTCTGCTCGGTGAGGCCGAGGTCGTCCCGGCCCTGAACCAGATCGAGCTGCACCCCTACTTCTCGCAGGGCGCGATGCGCGCGCTCAACGCGGAGCACGGCATCCTCACCGAGGCATGGAGCCCGTTGGGGCAGGGCAAGGGTCTGCTGGAGGACCCGGCCCTGGTGGAGATCGGCGCCGCGCACGGCAAGTCCGCGGCCCAGGTGGTGCTGCGCTGGCACCTGCAGCTCGGCAACGTCGTGATCCCCAAGTCCGTGACCCCGTCGCGGATCCGGGAGAACGTCGACGTGTTCGACTTCGAGCTCTCCGCCGAGGAGCTGGAGCGCGTCAACGGCCTGGACCGGGACGGGGTCACGGACTTGGGGATCACGACGTTGCCGAGCTGCAGGTGCCAGCGCAGCACCACCTGGGCCGCGGACTTGCCGCGGGCGCACGCCCCCGTGCGTGTGCCCGATCCCCCTGTGCGTTCCACGGCGCCCGGAAGCGGTGCGGCGGTGGTCCCGCCCCACGGGGCCGATGGGCACCGCCGGGGCGCCCCTCCGGAAGGGGGAGGGCACCGACCCTCCGCACTCCACCGGCCGTCCACCGGGCCCCCGGCGGGTCTCCTCCCGGTGACGGGGACGGGCGCGATGGGGTGGCGCTCCTGTGGCCCGTCCGGATCCCGCCCTGTCGCGAGGAGACCGGGATCCACACTGGCAAAGGTCGCGGCCCGGATCCATGATCGTTGGTGCACGGACGACGTGATCCTCAGTGCACCTTCGGCGACCTGGCCTTTCCTGCCGAGAACCGGGTGCGCGGCGGAGAACCGGCGTGCGCCCTCCGGTGGCTCTTGCGATGATCGTGTGTCGAGACCACACCGTGCACCCGTCCTCGGCCGGGTGGGAACGGAGCCCCCTGTGCTGACCACGAACGAGTTCACCAGCGAGAGCACCCCGGCCGAGCACCGCTACGACCTGTGCCGGGAACTGGTGTCCGCCGCCCCCTCCCCGATGAACCTGACCAGTGAGCACACCGCCGGATTCCGGATGTACCAGCGTGACGTGTTCCTCGGCCCCGTCCGGGTGTGGGCCATGGGCTTCGACACCGCGGTCCTGTCGCGTTCGGCGCGGCTCGTCGAGGAGTCGGATCCGCAGAGCCTCAACCTCTGTCTGCTCCGACACGGCGCGATGGAGACGTTCCAGAACGACCGCCTGACCTCCTGCGCACCGGACGACCTCTATCCGATCGACTCGTCCCTGCCCTTCGAGATGCGGGCGCGCAACGAGGGGGAACCGGTCGCCTTCCTCGGGGTCGAGGTCCCCAAGGAGTTACTGCGCGTCCCCGGCGGCTGGAACGAACCGCTCCCGGTGGGGCGGCTGTCGGGGCGTCAGGGTCCGGGGGCGCTGCTGGGCGGCATGCTCACCTCGTTGCTCGCCGACCCCGACCCCTACCACCCCTCGGATGGACCCCGCCTGAGCGTGGTCGTCGCGGACCTGGTGTCCGCCCTGTTCACACCGGCGGGGGAGACCGAACCCCGGGCGGCCGCGGGCGGGGGACGCGACGAGCTCCTGCTCAGGACCCAGGCCTACATCCGACAGCACCTGGACGACCCGAGGCTCGACCCCGACCGCATCGCGGCCGCGCACCACATCTCCACCGGCTACCTGCACCGCGTGTTCCGTCAGGAGGGTCGCACGGTCGGGCGGTGGATCCGCGACCGGCGTTTGGAACGGGCCCGGCGACGTCTGGAGGACCCCGCGCAGCACGCGGTCCCCGTCCACCGGATCGCGTTCGACTGTGGCTTCGCCCACCCGGAGGTCTTCAGCCGTACCTTCCGTAAGGAGTTCGGGGCCTCACCGACGGAGTACCGGAGTGACGTGATCCGGCGCGGATCCCGCGGAAGGTGACCCCGTCGACGGTCGGCACGTGCGCGAAGTCACCGCGCACGCGCCGCCCCCGGCGAGGTCATGCATCCCATGATCGGCGGAGCCGGTGATCGGGTACCCGGGGCTCGGCGGGACACGGGGCGAAAGTAAACGTCGACGGGGTTCGTTGACCGTTTCCGGCCGAATGCGCAGCCCTGGCACCAGGGCGAACATGCCCAACAAGGGACACTTCGCCGGGGGTAGGAATGAGGGCGACGCGGCTGTCGGACCACACCTCCTCGCGGCTCGTGCCGTTCGAGTGGCGAGGGGCCCGACAGAGGCGTACAGTCCTCTCTGGTGCGCCGGGTAGTCAGGACGGCGAACACCCCATCTCTCTACGCGAAACCAGATCCATGACCGTCGTCCCCCTTCGCACTGCGCGTGTCTACCGCTCCGAGAACGCCGAGCGGTCCGTGCACGCCTGGTGTCACAAAGCCCTGAGCCAGTGGCCCGAACTCGGACCCCTTCCGCCCGTGGAGACCCGTCTGGGCCCCACACAGGCCTTCCGCGGCCTGGGTGGACCCGGAACTCCCGTGTTGGTCCTGTCGGGCACCAACTTCAACGCCGCCACCACGGTCCCCGCCGCCCGCGCTCTCGCCGCGGACCGGCCGGTACTGCTGGTCGACCCTCCGGGGCAGCCCGGTCTGAGCTGTGGTCGGCGCAACGCCGGCGCCCGGATCGAGACCTACGGTGCGTGGCTCGACGAGCTGCTACCGCGCATCACCGACCGCCCGGTCATCGTCCTGGGGCACTCCCGGGGCGCCGCGATCGCGCTGTCGTCCACTCCGAACCCGTTGGTCGCGGGGCTCCTGCTGCTCAACCCCGCGGGGTTGACCGCCGCCGGGGTCAGCTCGGAGTCGATGCGCGCCACCCTGCCGTGGATGATCCACCCCAACGAGCAGACCAGCACCCGCCTGATCGAGTTCCTCAGTGGGCCGTCGACGGACACCGGGTGCGCGGAGCACCGGTCCGAGGCGGAATGGCTGACGCTGGTCTCCCGCCACTGTCGTACGAACTACACGCCGACTCCGCTGTACGGGGAGTCCTTCCGGGCCTGGGCCGATACGCCGGTCTCCGTGGCCACCGGGTCGCACGACCCGTTCTTCTCGCCCGCACGACTGCATGGGCCGGCCCGACGGTTCCTCGACACCGAGGTGCGCACCATCGAGGGCGCCGGGCACCTGTCCCTCTACGAGCAGCCCGAGAAGGTCGCCGAGCTCCTGCGCGAGTTCGACGCCTGACCACACCGACGACCCGCGCGTCCGACCCGGTCGGGCGCGGCGGGACCGCCGCCGGTCACCCTTGCTTCAACGCACGCCGCAGTTGCGGCACCGACGTGAACACGTGACCGCGCAGCCCCAGTTCGCGGGCGGCGGTCACGTTGGCGGTGTTGTCGTCCACGAACAGGATCTCCTCGGCCGGGACCGCGAGCCGTTCCAGGCACCAGTCGAACGCCGCGGCCTCCGGTTTGGCGTGGCCGATGCGGCAGGACAGCCCCAACACCGGGAACAGTCCGAACACGTGCGGGAACCGCTCCTCGAAGCGGTCCGCCAGCTCCGTGGGGATGTTCGACAACAACCCCAACGGCGTACCGTCGTCGATCAGCCCCCGGATCACGTCGACCGTGTCCTCGTTGATCGCCGACCAGCTGTCCAGATCGAGTGCGAGGAGTCGGGCCACCTGTGCGTCGGTGAACGACGCCTCCAGCCGTGCGCCCACGGCCTTCCAGTACTCGGGGCCGTCGACGTCCCCACGGTCGTAGCCGTGTCGCTCCGCCCAATAGGCCGTCCAGAAGGCGTCGTGGTCGTGTCCGGAGTACTCCACCATGGCGTCGCGGACCGTCGGCGACTGGTTCTCGGCGACCACGCCGAACATGTCGAACAGCACGGTGTTCACAGACTTCTCCCGGGGGTCCGAAGGTCGGTACGCCGGGGCTCCTTCCCCGTGCGGGCGGGCCTCGAACGTGCGGCCCGAACGGGCTCCATGGTAGGCACGGGAAGGACGCCTCCGCGGGTCGGTGCCCGGGCCCCGCGCGCGGCGCCCACCAGCGCGGACGGACACATCTCGTGCGCCCCCAGGGCCGGCGGCCGTGGCGGCGCACCGGGAGGCGACCCGTCCCCGGTGCCGGTTCCGAGGCGGTGTCGGCGCGCGGTCCCGCGGGCCACGCGGCGGCACGAGCCGGCGGGTGGGTGATTTCTCACGCCTCATCACCCCGTATCCGCTTGGTCATAAATGACGATAAGCGTTTATTCCGCTGATCCTGGGGAGTATGGGTTCACGCACCGCGTGCGGGAAAGGAAATGGGGATAAAGCCTGCGCCAGTGCGTATCCTGTCCCGAGCGCGGCGGGTGGTGAAAAGCTTCCAGCACTCCGCCGTACAACCCCGAACCACCAGAAAGCAGTCGGCATGCTCGCAAAGCTGGCACGCAAGCTGGGTCTGGTCACCAACCCAGCGATCTTTTTCGTCTCGGCCGCGTTGACCATCGTCTTCGTGGTGTGCGCCATCGCCTTCACCGATACGGTGGACCTCGTTTTCGGTGCCACATCGGAGTGGATCCTGTCCCGTATGGGATGGCTCTACATCCTCGGCGTGACGACATTCCTCATCTTCCTGATCTGGATCGCGTTCGGTCGCTACGGACACATACGCCTGGGGCCGCCGGACAGCCGGCCCGACTACAGCAACATCACCTGGTTCTGCATGCTGTTCGCCGCCGGCATCGGCAGCATCCTCATGTTCTGGGGCGTGGCCGAGCCCATCAGCCACTACGCCAATCCGCCGCAGCAGAACGTCGATCCGGAATCCGTGCAGGCCGCCCAGCAGGCCATGGGCTTCACCCTCTACCACTTCGGTCTGCACACCTGGACGATCTTCTGCCTCCCGGCCCTCGCCTTCGCCTACTTCGTCTACCGCAAGGGGCTGCCGTTCCGGGTCAGCTCGATCTTCTACCCGTTCCTCGGTGAGCGGATCAACGGCCCGTTCGGACGGTCCATCGACGTCTTCGCGGTCTTGGGCACCCTCTTCGGCGTCGCGGTCACCATCGGTCTGGGCACCATGCAGATCAACAGTGGCCTCAACACGCTCTTCGGTATCGAGGAGAGCCGCCTCAACCAGGTCATCCTCATCGCCGTCGTCACCTGCATCGCCGTGATCTCCGTGGCCTCCGGCCTCGACGTGGGCATCAAGTGGCTCTCCCAGGTCAACATCGTCATCGCGGTGGCGCTGCTCGTCTTCGTCTTCCTCGCCGGGTCCTCGCTCTACCTGGCCAAGGGCATCATCGAGACCACCGGTGTGTACCTGCAGTGGCTCATCCCTCTGTCGTTCTGGAACGACACCTTCGGCAACACCGGCTGGCAGGGCTCCTGGACGGTCTTCTACTGGGCGTGGACCATCACCTGGTCGCCGTTCGTCGGCATCTTCATCGCCCGCATCTCCCGGGGACGCACCATCCGTGAGTTCGTGCTCGGTGTCCTGGGTCTGCCCACCGCGTTCAGTATCGTGTGGTTCGGCGTCTTCGGTCTGTCGTCCTTCGACATCGAGATGAACCAGGGCGGTGGCCTGGTCGAGGAGGTCGTGGACCAGGGCGACATCCCCGGGGCGCTGTTCTCCTTCCTCACCCACTATCCGTGGACCACGTTCGTCTCGGCGATGTGCATCGTCATCGTCATCATCTTCTTCACCACCTCGTCGGACTCGGCGTCGCTGGTGGTGGACATGCTCTGTTCCGGCACGGAGAACTCCCCGGTCCGGCAGCGCGTGTTCTGGGGCATCACCGAGGGGGTGGTGGCCGCCACCGTGCTCACCGCCACGGGGGTGGGAGGGTTGGACGCCCTCCAACAGACGATCATCGTGTTCGGGCTGCCGTTCTTCATCATCGGTTTCTTCATGATGATCGCGCTGGTCAGGTCGCTCCAACAGGAAGCGGCCGAGGGGTCCGGTGCCCAGCGTGAACGCACGGTCTCCCTGGCGGCGCGGGCGCGCAGGCTGCGCCGCAGGAACCGGCGCGGCGGCGGGCCGGTCGGCGGAGGCGCGAACGGCAACGGCCGGCGGGTCGAGAACGGGGAGTTCTGACCCCACGCACCGGCCCACCGGTCCGATCGGTCCGGTGAGTCGGTCGTCGAAACGACACGGGTCGGCCCCGAGGCGCTGCGAGAGCGCTTCGGGGCCGACCCGCTTCACACGGTGGGTCCGACCGCCCCCGACCACCCCGGCGGGTGACCCAGGACGGGCAGAAGGACCTCGTCGACGATGCGCCGCTCGTATCCCTCCGGTGGCAGTTCGCCCGGGTGGTCCACGGCGTATTTGAGCATCAGGGACTCACCGATGTCGGCGGTGAGCTCGTTGACCCTGGCGGGGTCGATGTGCCCCAGCGCGGCGTAGTGCTCCATCACGCGTTGGGTGAAGCGCCCGCCGAGGGGTTCGTACACCTCCGCCCACATCCGACGGTGGAGTTCCGGGCGCATCGTGGCCTCGGCGTTCACGGTCAGGAGGGCCCTTCCCAGGGTTCGGTCGCCCATGAGGTCGCGGGTGAGCCCGATCGCGGCGATGAGATCCCCGCGCAGGTCGTCGGCGCCGGCCGTGGGGGTCTCCTGCGGATAGTGGTGACGGATGGCCTCGATGAGGATGTCCTCCGGCGTGGACCACCGCCGGTACAGCGAGGTTTTGGCGGTCCCTGCGCGCCGGGCGATCCCCTCCATGGTGAGCCCGGACGGTCCGGTCTCGGCCACTTCCAGAAGGACCGCCTCATGGATCGCGTCGAGGAGTGCCTGCCCGCGCCGGCGCGTGGTCTTGGCCGCCGGCCGTTCGTCGTCGGTCATGTGCGCCCGATCATAAGAAACGATGCCGTAGTTTATTCTGTGTTCAGATACGCCATCGTATCCAAGTTGAACCACCGAGGAACGGAGCCCCCATGAGCCGAGCATCCTCACCGGCCGGGGCGCCGGGCGGCACTCTCGCCCGGCGCTCCCTCGCACCCGACCTGGCCCGCGGATTCATGCTGCTGGTCATCGCCACCGTGCACGCGCACATGTTCCGCCAGATCGTCGGCGGTGCCGACGGCCTCAGCCTGGCCGGAACCCTGGACGTCGCGGTCACCGGCTTCATGACCCTGTTCGCCGAGTCCCGCGGCTACCCGATGTTCGCCGCCCTCTTCGGCTACGGCCTCGCCCGGATCCACCTGCGCCGCACCGCCGAGGGACGCCCCTGGCCCTGGGTGCGTTCCCTCGTGCGGCGGCGCGGCCGCTGGATGATCGTCATCGGTTTCCTGCACACCGCGCTCCTCTTCTACGGCGACATCATCACCGTGTACGGGCTCGTCGCCCTGCTGCTGGCCGGACTCCTGCGCCGCGGCGACCGGCGCCTCCTCGCCACGGGTCTACTCTGGGCCTCCGTGGGGGTGCTGGTGTACGCCATGGCGGAGGCCGGCGCGGCCTCCGCCGGTCTCCCAGCGCAGTCCCTGGAGGTCACCCCTCTGGTGGACCTCGCCATGCGGCTCGCGGTCTGGCCGGTGATGACCGTGCTCATGCTCGGTATCTCGGTTCTGCCCTTCACCGTGGGGGTCTGGGCGGCCCGACGGCGCATCATGGAGGAACCCGAACGACACCTGGGGTTCCTGCGCCTGGTCGCGCTGGTGGGCATCACCTCCGCGGTGATCGGCGCGATCCCGCAGACACTCGTCATGGTCCAGGTCTGGCAGCCCGGCACCGTTGCGCTGGCCGCCGCCAAGTGGGCCCACGTGGTGTCCGGATACGCCGGCGGTTTCGGGTACGCCGCCGCCATCGCGCTGGTCGCGGTGGCGATCGGGGGCCGTCGAGGACCCGTCGTGCGGGCGCTCGCCGCCACCGGTCAGCGGTCCATGACCTGCTACCTGTTGCAGTCCGTGGCCTGGGTCGTCCTGTTCCTGCCCTACACCCTCGATCTCGCCGGACGGTTCGATGACGCCGGGGCGGTCCTGGTCGGCGCCGCGGTCTGGGCGGCCACCGTGGTGATCGCCGCCGTCATGGACCGGTACGGGGTCCGCGGCCCCGCTGAGACGTTCCTGCGCCGGATGACTCGCGGCCCCGGTGTGAGGGACGCGGCCGTGCCCGAGGAGGAGCCCTCCCCGGCGGCGCGGGACTGAGCCCGGCCTCGGCGCGGAAC
>NZ_QOCZ01000206.1 GCF_018207095.1 Nocardiopsis sp. MG754419
GGGCGCGTCCACGCTACCGGTGGGTAGGAGCCGTGGGGGTGGGCCACCGACCTCCGTCGATGGCCACCGCGCACGGACGTGGTGGGCGGGCCGCGTCCCGGTCGACCCCGGCGATGGCGGAGGTGTTCGTTCACGGCAGGGCCTCACCCCGTCCTGCGTGGCGCGTGCGGGCCACACGTGTGACCTGGGGGAATCCGGGGGAAGAACTCCGCATCCGACAACACTCCGACCACAGGAGTACCCATGGAGGGCTACGGGGCCCAGATCGGCCTCGTGCTGGTCTTGGTCGTGGTGAACGCCGTGTTCGCGGGCAGTGAGATCGCGCTGGTCACCCTGCGCGAGGGCCAGATCCGGCGTCTGGAGGAGCGCGGCCCCGGTGGGCGTGCCGTCGCCCGGTTGGCCCGGGACCCGAACCGGTTCCTGGCCACCATTCAGATCGGCATCACCCTCGCGGGGTTCCTCGCCTCGGCGACCGCCGCCGTCGCCCTGGCGCGACCGTTGGTCGAACCCCTGGGTTTCCTCGGACGCTACGCCGCCCCGGTCTCGATCGTGCTCGTGACCATCGTGCTGACCTTCGTCACCCTGGTCCTGGGCGAACTCGCGCCCAAGCGCATCGCCATGCAGCGGGCGGAGGGCTGGGCGCTGCTGGTCGCGCGCCCCCTCGACCTGCTGGCCGCTCTGACCCGTCCGGTGGTGTGGCTGCTGGGCGCCTCCACCGACGTGGTGGTGCGCCTCCTCGGCGCGGACCCGCGGGCCGAACGCGAGGAGGTCACCGAGGAGGAACTGCGCGAGATGATCACCTCCCGCGGCGACATGACCCCCGAACAGCGTCAGATCCTCGACGGCGCCTTCGAGATCCGGGAACGGCGGCTGCGCGAGGTGCTCGTGCCGCGCCGGGACGTGGACGCCGTGTCGTCGGGCACCGGGGCGGCCCGGGCCCTGGCCCGGCTCGCGGAACGCGGGCACTCGCGGGCCCCGGTGGTCCGCTTCGGCGATCTCGACGAGGTGGTGGGCGTGGTGCACTGGTCGGATCTGATCGGGCGCGACGAGGACGTCGCCGACCTGGCCCGGGAGGTGCCCCGGTTGCCGGACACGCTGTCGTTGTCGGTGGCGCTGCGCCGGATGACGGAGGGCCGCCAGCAGTTGGCCATGGTGATCGGGGAGAGCGGGGAGGTCGGCGGCATCGTCTCCCTGGAGGATCTGCTGGAGGAACTGGTCGGCGACATCACCGACGAGACCGACCGGGACCGGCCGGAGGTCGTGCGGCTGGCCGGCGGGGCGTTACGGCTGCCCGGCGCCTTCCCCGTGCACGATCTGCTGGACCTCGGAGTGGAGCTCACCGACCGGCCGAACGGCGCCTACGTCACCGTGGCGGGCATGGTGCTGGTGCTGCTCGGCCGGATCCCCGACGGCCCGGGGGACCGGGTGGACCTGGGCGGGTGGAGCGCCACGGTCCTCGCCGCGGACGGCCGCAGGATCGACGAGATCCGGTTGAACCCGGAGCCGGTCACGGAGTGAGGGGGTCCTCGGCCGGGCGTTTGCGGAGCACGATCAGCAGGTTCCAGGTGATGATCTCGCGCAGCAGCGGGACCCGCACGATCGGCTTCATCCACGTCGGCAGGTACCGGGGACGGATGTCCACCACGTCCACGTCGCCCCGGCCGCGCACCCACCGCAGCATCTCCCCGGCGTGGGCGGCGTACATGCTGCGACCGAAGTCGTTCTTGGGCCGTCGGCCGTTCCTGCGGGCGAACCGTTCGGCGGCGTAGGAGCCGCCCAGGTAGTGCCACGGGGAGGTCTCGTGCCCGCCCCAGGGGGACAGCCACAACGTGTACGACAGGTACACCAGCCCGCCGGGGCGGGTGACCCGCACCATCTCGTCGGCCATTCGGGTCCGGTCGGGCACGTGCTCCAACACGTTGGAGGAGAAGCACACGTCCACGCTCGCGCTGCGCAGCGGAAGGTCCAGAGCGCTGCCCTGCACCGCGTTCGTGTCCGCCTCCCGACCGTGGAGGGTCATCTCGTGGGCGTCGGAGTCCACGCACAGACAGCGCGCGCCCTCGGCGCGCAGGGCGTCGGCGAAGTAGCCGGGACCGCCCCCCACGTCCACCACCAGCCGCCCGTCCAGCGCCGTGTAGGAGCGCAGTTGGGCGACGGTGTCGCGGGCCAGCCCGCCGTAGAAGAACGCCGGGTCGCTCTGTTCCTTGCGAAAGGCCGCGAACAGTCCCACGGAGCGGCCCAGGGTGGCGCGGAACGGCACGGTGGCGTCGGAGCGCGCGTCGGTGGAGGTCACGCCCCTCCTCCGATCCGCACGTAGTGGCGCAGATGGCGCCAGTGGTCGCCGCCCCAGTACGCGTCGGAGGCCACGATGGTCGCTTCGGGCAGGAGTGCGGCCAGACGCGCGGTGCGCAGGGTGTGCATCCGCATCGGCGCCGGATAGCTCAGGACCACCCGCTGGGCCAGGGCCACCAACGGCCACGGCACGTACCTGAACACCAGGCCCTTGAAGGTGCGCCGTTCGGTCTCCGGCACACCCAGCACCAGGGCGCCGCCGGGGCGGACCACGCGGGCGAACTCGCGCACGTACCCCTCGGCGAGATCGGTGGGCAGATGCTGCAGGACCAGGTCGGTGTAGACGACGTCGAAGGAGTCGTCCTCGAACAGGGACAGGTCGGGGCGCTCGTTGAGCACGAACTCGATCCGGCCCCCGGAGCGGTCCAGCCGACGAGCCTCGGCCAGCATGGGCGCGGAGATGTCCACGCCCACCACCCGGTCGAAGTGGTCGGCCAGCGCGTTGGACAGGCGTCCGGCGCCGCAGCCGAAGTCCAGCACGCGGTCGCGTCGTGCGGTCGGCACCAGCTCGTCCAGGCGGGCGAGGGTCGGACCCACCTCGGCGCGACCGGAGGCGAGGAACTCCTCGTCGTCCCAGCCGCCGTCACGCTTGTCGGGGTCCACGCAGACCGCCCACAGCGGTTCGGTGGACCCCAGCCGGGTCCAGTCACGGCGGACCTGTTCGAGCCCCACCGACATCACCCCCACGGTACTGGTGACCGTCCCGGAACAGGGCTGGGTGAAGCCTGTTCCTGTTCTGGGCGAGCTGGCCATGGAGACCTGCGTCGACGGTCAGGAATAAAAGTGGAACGTGTTGTATTCTGGCACCCGTTTTCCGGGTTGGCCAACCTACGGCGGGGAGAGTACCTATGCCGCCTGTGTCCCCCACCGAGCGCGAACCCGAGGACGGGGCGCGCGCCGGGGCGTCCGCTTCCGAGGAGGAGGGGACCACCAGAGTACGCAGACCGGTCGAGGAGGCGGAGGAGCAGGGCCCCACCGTGGGGGAGATGGCGCGCGCCTCGCTCGCCGCGCTGCACGGTGTGCGGCATGACCGCCTCTTCCAGGCGGGCCTGCTCATCGTGGCCCTGGCGACGATGCTGAAGGTCTACGTGCTCAGCGAGTCGTACTTCGTGGAGGACGACTTCCTCTTCTTCGCGGCGGCCAACGCGGGCGACCTCACCCCCGAGTTCCTGCTGGAGCTGCACAAGGGCCACTTCATGCCGGGGGCCCTGTTCCTGGTCTACCTCCAGAACGCCTTCGGCCCCTACCACTGGGCGTCGGCCGCGGGCACCATGCTGTTCCTCCAGGTCGCCGCCATCCTGGTCTTCTTCCGGTTGCTGTGGGAGCTGTTCGGTCGCCGGTGGGCCCTGCTCGTGCCGCTCACCGTGTACACGTTGGCCCCGCTCACCATCCCGGTGCTCGGTTGGTGGGCGGCGGCGCTCAACGCCGTGCCGTTCCAGCTGTCCGTCGCCCTGGCGCTGTTGTGCACCGTCCGCTACCTGCGCACGGGGATCACCCGGTACGCCTGGTGGGCCGTCGCCGCGGTCGTGTTCGGCATGCTGTTCTCGGTGAAGGCCATGCTGCTGCCCCCGCTGCTGCTGGCCTTCGCGGTGGCCTTCCTGTACCCGGGCGGCCTGGTCGGGGCGGTCCGGTACGCGTTCTGGCTGGACCGGAGGTTCTGGTCGGGGATGGTGTTCCTCGCCGTCGGCTACCTGGCGCTCTACCTGGTCCGTCAGAACGCCGGCACGGGGGAGGAGGGCGCCTCGGTGCCGGTGTGGGACACGGCGGTCGAACTGCTCCGCCGCATGCTCACCGAGGTGTTCCCGGTCGGTGCCCTCGGCGGGCCGTTCACGTGGAGCCCGATCACCCCCACGGGCGGGCTGGTCGACCCGGCGGGCGTGGTGCTCATCGGCGCGTGGGCGGTGCTCGCCGCCATCGTCCTGGCGAGTCTGCGGACCCGACATCGCGCCTGGCGGGCGTGGGCGCTCCTGCTGGGGTACCTGGTGTTCGTCGACGTCGTCCCGACCGTGATCGCGCGCGGCGACGTCTACGGGGAGGTGGGGTCCGACCCCCGGTACGTGGCCGACGCCGCCCTGGTGTTCGCCCTGGTCCTGGCGCTCGCCTTCCTCACCACGAAGGAGGAGCGGGCGCGGGAGCACACCGGCAACGCGGGGGAGGAACGCGACCCGCGCCACCGGCTCCTGCTCGTGCGGCCGGGGCGCGGCACCTGGGCGCTCGCGCTGGTCCTCACCCTGATCTACGCGGGTTCGGCGGGCTACTCCACCTACACCTACGCGCAGACGCTCAGTGGGGATCGCCTGCACTCCTACCTGGCCAACGTCCGATCCTCGCTGGCGCAGGTGCCCGACGACGCCGGGATCTACAGCAGGCCGGTGCCCGACGACATCGTGCTGGAGTGGAACGGGCCGCGCCGGCTCAGCTCGTACGTGCTGGCGCCGTTGGCCGACGGTGACCTCGCCGAGCGCATGTACGCGCCCGAACCGGCGGCCACCGCGCACGTGTTCGACGACGGGGGGAACCTGGTGGAGGCGGGACCGCCCGCGCAGGTGAACGCGTTCGTCCCGGCCGAGGACACGGACTGCATGGACAGCTGGGACGGTCTCATGTCCTGGTCGGTGTGGGAGTTCGGGGGGATCGAGCAGGTGGCCACCATCGGCTACACCTCCGACGAGGTCGCCAACCTGGTCGTCGTGGTGGGCGGGGAGGAGACTCGGGTCGACCTGCCGCCCGCGCCCGACGGCGGGTACTGGTACGTGCCGGTGAGCGAGCGCGACGACACGTTCACCCTGTACACCGACCCCGACCGCACCTGTGTGACCTGGGCCTCGCTGGGGCCGCTGGCGCCCGCGGCCGACCTCGCCGTGGAGGCCGAGACCCCCGAGGAGGGGGCCGAGGGCGACGGCGCCGGGGACGACGCGGACACCTCCGCCGAGGACGAGGGCTGAGCCTTCAGCGTGGGGGCGGACCCGCCGGTTGCGGGCGCCGTCCCCCCTTCCCGGACACGAAGAAGCGCCGTGACCACAGCCGGGAGGGTTCCTCCACCCCGTGGAAGGTGAGGGTGCCGAGCAACGTGCTGAACGCCAGGACCGGGATGATGTCCAGCCAGAAGGACCCGGTGAAGACCTCCTGCCCGGTGAAGTCGCGCCACAGGTAGAGCACCACGAACTGCCACAGGAAGACCCCGTAGCTGATCCGGGCGAAGAACACCATGACCCGGTGGCGCATCAGGGCGTCCAGCCAGGCTCCGTCGCGCCAGGCCCGCACGGTGCGCAGCGCCGGCGGCGGTCCGGGTGCGGGCGGGGGCGCCAGTGCCGCGGGGGCGACCAGGAACAGCGCGAAGCCGATGCTCGTGGCGTTCTCCACCAACGAGATCCACAGGTTGCCCGGCTCGAAGAACCGGCCGCCCGCCGCGGGGGTGGCCTCCAGCAGGAAGAACGCCCCGGCGACCAGCCAGCACAGTCCGGGGGCGCCGGCGATGGTCCGGCAGAACCGGCGTACCGGGCCGTCCGGACCGCGTTCGCGCCAGGCCCACTCGGACAGCACGGCCAGTCCCATGCCCACCGCGAACATGCCCATGCAGCGGGGCAGCCAGGAGTGCATGTGCTCGGCGGGTTCGGGGAGGTACTGCGGGATCAGGGCGAGGAAGGACAGCGCCGCCAGCCCGGCGAGGCCGAGGAGCAGTCGACGACCGCGCGCGTGCACCGTGGCGCCGCCGCGCGCCCACAGGTGCAGCACCGCGGCGAACAGGGGCAGGGTCAGGTAGAAGGTCACCTCGACCGACAGGCTCCACATCTGTCCGAGCCCCTCGGGTCCGGGGCCGGCCCAGTGGGGGGCGGTGTTGAAGGGGAAGGTCAGCGTCATGACCTCGATCCAGTGCACCACCGAACCGCGGTGCTCACCGGCCCACAGGATCAGCGCGGTGGCCGCCACCACCCAGTAGGCGGGGAAGACGCGCATGACGCGGCGCCACAGGTAGGCGGGCACGTTCGGACCACGAGTGCCGTCCAGGGCGGCCCGGGCCCAGGGCCGGTACAGCAGCACTCCCGACAGCGCGAAGAACAGGGGCACCGCGAGCGCCGTGGCGCTGAGCACCCCGCCGAGTACCCCGGGAGCGAGCGCGTCGCCGGTCTCGGTGGACACGTGGACGACGAGGACCATGAGGCAGGCGAAGCCGCGGATCCCGTCCAGGGAGTGGTGGCGTCCGCTCACCTGCGGCAGCAGGCGTGTGGGGTCGGCGGAGGTGGGCCGGGGGGCGCCGGAGGCGGGGTCCTCGGGCGCGGAGGAAGTGGGCGCCATGGGGCCTTCCAGAACGGGAGGAAGTCGAAACGCGTTGCACTAGAACGTGTTATAAAAATTCAGACACGCCCAGGTGACGTCCTTCACTACTGGGCAGTACTCTACCCGGAACTGAACCTAGTTCCAGATCTGGACTCTCATCCGCCCAGGAGGGCACATGCGCCGTACCGTTGCGGTCGTTCTCATCGCGCTGGGGGTCTTCTGTCTCGTCTTGGCACCCATGATGCGCTTGTGGATGGCCAGTTCCCTGATGAAGACTCCGCTGGACTACTACAACGCCACCGTCAACACGGGAGAGATCACCTACTTCAACATCGAGGACGTGGAGCAGGTCGAGGACGCCAGCGTCGAAGCGCACTCCACCCTCCGGGCCGACGTCGCCTCCAGTACCGACGACGTGGTGGTGTGGGACCAGTTCACCTGGATCAAGGACGCCGACACCGACTTCGGCATCAGCTCCAACAGCCGACGCGCCGGGCACGACCGTGTCACGGGAGAGGCCGTCGACTGTTGCGACGCCATGGTCAACGAGGAGCGTCTCACCCAGAGCGGTCAGCTCTGGAAGTTCCCGTTCATGACCGAGCAGCGCGACTACGACTTCTTCGAGACGACCGTCGGCGAGGTCGTGCCGATGGAGTTCCAGGGCGTCGAGGAGGTCGACGGGGTCGAGGCCTACAAGTTCGTCCAGACCGTGGAACCGACCGTCGTCGACCAGCGGGAGATCCCGCGTGAGGTCGCCGGTCTGGAAGGGGAGGGCGACGTCGTCGGCGACGAGACCTTCTCCATCGTCCGCAGCTACTGGGTCGAGCCGACCAGCGGTACGCCGATCAACATCAGCGAGGACCACCACCTGGTCGTCGTCGTGGACGGCGAGGAGGTGCTGACCCTGCTCAGCGGCGAACTCGAGTTCGACGACGCGACCCGCGCCGCCTCCATCGAGAACACCGAGCAGGCCCGGACGGTCCTGCCACTGCTGCACACCACGCTTCCCCTCGCCGCGCTGATCACCGGTGTCGGCTTCATCGGCATCGCCGTCGTCCTGCTCGTCACCGGGCGGCGCACCGGCGCGTAGACCCCCGCCCTTCCGCCCCCCGGCC
>NZ_QOCZ01000207.1 GCF_018207095.1 Nocardiopsis sp. MG754419
GCCCCGCCCCGCGCGGCCCTACGCCTTGGATGCGGTGGCGCCCCACCAGATGTTGATGTCGGAGTCGACCGCCCACCGGTCGATGTCGCGCAGCTCCTCCTCGGTGAAGTCGGTGGACTCCACGGCCCGCAGGTTCTGCTCCAGTTGCTCCACGCTGGACGCACCGATGAGCGCGGTGGTCACGGTGCGCGGCCCCTGGTCGCGCAGGACCCAGGAGATCGCCATCTGGGCCAGCGTCTGGCCGCGTTCGCGGGCGATCTGGTCGAGTGCCCGCACCCTGCGCAGCACATCGTCGGTGAGCATGTTGTCGCGCCAGCTGGGACGGCCCACCCCGGCCCGGGAGTCGGCGGGCACCGTCCCGTCCAGGTAGCGGTCGGTCAGGAGTCCCTGCGCCAGCGGCGAGAAACCGACCACGCCCATGCCCTCGTCGGCGGTGGCCGCCAACAGCCCGTCCTCCACCCACCGGTTGAGCATGGAGTAGGAGGGCTGGTGCACGACCAGGGGTGTGCCGAGGTCGCGCATGATGGCCGCCGCCCGACGCGTGAGCGACGGACCGTACGAGGAGATGCCCGCGTACATGGCCCGCCCGGACACCACCGCGTGGTGGAGGGCCGCCATGGTCTCCTCCAGCGGGGTGTCCGGGTCGGGGCGGTGACTGTAGAAGATGTCGACGTAGTCCAGACCCATGCGGGACAGGGAGCGGTCCAGCGAGGACAGCAGGTACTTGCGCGAACCGCCCCGCTGGTGCGGGCCGGGGCCCATCACCCAACCGGCCTTGGTGGTGATGACCAGCTCGTCCCGGTGGGGGCCCAGGTCCCGGGCCAGGATCCGGCCCAGGTTCTCCTCGGCGCTACCGGGCGGAGGACCGTAGTTGTTGGCCAGGTCCAGGTGGAAGACACCCAGGTCGAAGGCGCGGCGCAGGATGCGGCGCTGGTTCTCGAAGTCCCGATCGTTGCCGAAGTTCTGCCACAGGCCCAGCGACAGCCGGGGCAGTTTCAGCCCGCTGTCGCCACAGGACCGGTACTCCAGGGTGTCGTACCGGCCCTCGTCCGCCACGTAGGTGTCCAACGTCCGTTCCCTCCGGATTCAGCCGTGTCGTTACTCGTCGATGGTGAGTTCGCCCATCCGGTCCCACCCCTCGCCCTCGACCACACGGCTGACGATCAGCGGGGTCTCCGAGAGCAGCGGCTTCATCGTGACCAGTCCGGCCTTGAAGTGGTCGCTGTTCACGTGGGCCTCGGCGGCGCCGTCCTCGAACGCCTCGACGAGAACGAACTCGTCGTCGCGCTCGACACTCCGGGACCACTCGAACCACAGGTTGCCGGGCTCCGCCCGGGTGTTCCGGGTGAAGTCGGCGACCGCGTCGATGAAGCCGTCCCGGGCCTCGGGTCGGACCCGGAACTTGACGACGATGAGGATCATCCCGCATCTCCTTCTCTGTGTGCCACGGGGCACGCGGTACCGCCGGCCCCGGCGCACCACTCTGTCAGAATCGCGCGGGGCCGACCCCCGTCCGCCCACCTGGGGAGGGTGTTCCTCATGTCACCTTCGTGCGGGGCCGGTCAGGCACCGCCGAGGGTGGCGCCGGGGATCCGGGTGGCGTGCCACGTGCCGTCGTCGGACTCGCGCACCTCCAGGGCCCCGGGGTCCTGGTCGGGGTGGACGAGGGTGACGGTGACGATCTCGGTCTCGCCGTCCAGGTCGGTGCCGACGCCGACCTCACCGATCTCGATGGCCTCGCTGTCGGGGAGGTTCTCCGCGTAGTCGGGGAAGGCGGAGACGCAGTCCTCGGCGCCCTCGCTCTGGGCGATGACGGCCGCCTCGGCGGACTCGTCGATGAGGGCGCAGGCGGCCTCGGCGTCGTCCGAGTTCAGTGCGGCGACGAAGCCCTCGGCGACGGTCAGTGCCGCCGCCTCGGGGTCCGCGCCGCCACCGGCGTCGGCCTCCTCGGCCGCGGTGTCGTCGGCGGGGGTCTCGTCCTCGCCGCCGCTACAGGCGGCCAACACCAGGGCCAGGGGCAGGGAGCACAGCAGGACGCGTCGCATGGGGGTGCCTTCCGGTCAGGGGTTCGGTCGGTCGAGGAGGTCGGCCTCAGCGCACCATTGTTACCGTATTCACCCGTTCCGTGACCACCCGCATCCGTGGACCGTGCGGCACCGGCCGCTCCGGATCGAGGCCCGGTCCATGCCGGGCCCACGGCGGTCGCGGAGACGGTGCGCGGGGCAACCGGTACCGCGAGCGCGGTGGCCCCTGGACCCGAGGGAGCCCGAGGAACCACCGCGCCCGCGGGCGGGCCGGATTCCGACCCGACACATACCGAACGGTCGGGATGTCGTGGTCGCACCGCCACGCGTGCGCGAACAGCCCGACCGGGGCCGGGTCAGCCTCGGGGAGCGAGCGCGCGGACGACGTCGCCGGGGGCCCGGTCGGGCGGAACGATCGGTGCGATCACCGGGGTGTCGACCCCGGCCTCGACGTAGGCCTCGATCCGTTCACGGCAGTACTCCGCCGGGCCGTGCACGATGAGGTCGTCCACCACCGGATCGGGGATCGCGGCGAGCGCGCCCTTGCGGTCGCCCTCCTCCCAGGCCTTCCACATGGGACCGAGCTCCTCGCGTCCCAGCCACTCGTGGAACGCACGGTAGACGGGCACGTTCAGGTAGGCGGCGACGGCCCGACGGCCGATGCCACGAGCGGTGTCGGGGTCGGTGTCGGGGACGGCGAAGATCCGGGCGACGACCTCCTTGTCCGCACCGAACTCGCGGACGATGGGGGCGACGGTGCGCACGTCCTCGGAGGAGAGCCAGTTGACGATGGCCCCGTCGCCCTCACGGCCGGCCAGACGCAGCATGCCCTGGCGCAACGCGGCGACGAGGATCGGCGGTTGCTCCGGGGGCACCGCCCCGAGGGTGAAGCCTCGGACCGCGAAGGTGTCGTACTCGGCGTCGACCCTGCGTCCGGTCAGCGCCTCGCGCAGGAAGCGGACGGTGTCCCGGACCTTCTTGTAGGGCTCCTCGAAGGGGAGGGAGTTCCAGCGCTCCACGATGACGTTGGAGGAGGTGCCCACGCCCAGGGCGAAACGGCCCGGCGCGGCGGCGGCGAGGGCGGCGGCGCTCATGGCCAGGGTGGCCGGCCCACGGGTGAAGGCGGGCACGATCGCGGTCCCCAGACGCAGACTCGGGGCCCACACGGCGGCCAGGGCGAGCGGGGTGAAGGCGTCGGTGCCGTTGGCCTCGGCCGACCAGGCGTCGGTGTAGCCGAGGTCGGGCAGTGCCTCGAAGAGGGATCGTTGGTCGTGCAGGGGGACGCCCTCGAAGGGGACGGTGATGCCCCAGCGGTCGGTCATGACGGCTCCTGTCGGTGTGCCGGTCCGGCGGACGGAACCGAACGGTGTTCGTTCGGATGTGGGCACGACCGTACAACGCGACTCCCGGCCCGAGGAGGCCGCGTCCGGGCCGCGCGTTCCACGGGACGCGCGCCGGTCGTGGCGCGTATGTTCGGGGGCGGGCCCGACCTCGGGCCGGTACGCACACCCTCGACGACAAGGAGGCCATCGCCGTGGCCATGCCACCCTCCCCCTACGACTTCCTGCCCCGGGTCGACTCGTTCATCGTCACCAGCGATGACGTGGCGGACGGAAAGACCCTGTCGAAGGCCCAGGTCAGCGGGATCATGGGCGCCGGAGGCGAGGACGCCTCACCGCACCTGTCCTGGAGCGGCTTCCCCGAGGGGACGCAGAGCTTCGCCGTCACCTGCTTCGACCCCGACGCCCCCACCGCGAGCGGGTTCTGGCACTGGGCGGTCTGCGACATCCCCGTCGACGTGACCACGTTGGCGACCGACGCGGGCAACGGCTCGGGCCTTCCGGACGGCGCCGTGACCCTGCGCAACGACGCCGGGGGCCACCGCTACATCGGCGCCGCCCCGCCCGCCGGACACGGACCGCACCGCTACTTCTTCGTGGTGCACGCCGTGGACGTCCCGAGCCTGGGCATCGACCCCTCCGGGAGCCCGGCCTTCCTGGGCTTCAACCTGTTCTCGCACGCCCTGGGCCGCGCGATCATCGCCCCGGTCTACGAGCAGAAGTGACCTGAGCCGAGGCTCACGAGGAGGGCGGGGACGCGCGTCCCCGCCCTCCGGCCTTTCCTCCCGGGGACGACCGGTACACGCGAGAGGGGGCCGAACGGTTCACGTCGCAACCGGATTCGGCCAAACACGGGTCCCGCGAGGCCGCGCCGGTCTAGTCTCGGGCCATCCCCCTCCCGCACCACTCCGATCCGAGGGATCTCTGGAAGGGTTGTCGCAGCGGTGGCACAGCAGACTTCGAGCAGTACGAGGAAACCGACGGTCGTGGTGACGACGGCGGGTTCGGCACCGACCCCCGGAACCATCCTTCACCTGCGCGAACAAGGCTTCCGCGTGGTCGCCACCGATGTGGACCCCGTCGCGCCGGGGCTGTACCTCGCCGACCGGGGCTACCTGGTGCCGCCGGGCGACAGCGAGGCCTTCGTCCCCCGGATGCGGGAACTGTGCGAGCGGGAGCGGGCCGTCGCGGTCGTCCCCCTCGTGGACGAGGAACTGGTCCGCGTGGGCGAGCTGGCCAAGGACGGCGTGGAGGTGCTGTTGCCCCGTCTCGACTTCGTCACCACCTGTCTGGACAAGTACGTCCTGATGCAGCGACTCGAGGACGCCGGGATCGGTGTCCCCCGGACCTGGCTGATGTCGGAATGGCCCACCGACGCCGCCGACCGGTCGCGGGGCGGCCTCATCGTGAAGCCGCGCAGCGGACGCGGCAGCCGGGGCGTCATGATCGTCGACTCGGCCCGTGACCTGGCCCGGGTGGTCTCCGAGAGCGGGTACCCGGCCGACGAACTGATCGTCCAGGAACGCATCACCGGCCCGGAGTACACGGTCTCGGTGGTGGCCTGGCGCGACGGCGGGGTCCAGGCGGTGGTGCCCAAGGAGGTCGTGCTCAAGCAGGGCGTCACCAAGTACGCGGTGAGCCGGCGCAACGCGGCGGTGGTGCGCACCTGTCGGGCGATCCAGGCGGCGCTGCGCGCGGACGGTCCGTTCAACGTGCAGCTGTGCCTGGACGGCGCCGGTCGGCCCCGGGTGTTCGAGATCAATCCGCGCTTCTCCTCGACCGCGGCGCTGACCGCGGCGGCGGGCGTGGACGAGATCACCGGCCTCCTGCGCCAGGCGTTGGGCGCGGGTCCCCGTCTGCGCGACGACTGGCGGGAGGGGGTGGCCATGGTGCGGCGCTGGAGCGACGAGTTCATCAGCGAGGGCGACTTCACCGCGCACGGCATCTCCCCCGCCCCGCAGAACCTCACGCACGGCGAGGGTTTCGCCCTGCCCGGGGCCGTCTCCATGGCCGGGGCGTCACCGGTGGTCCCGGCGCGCGCGTGGTGACCGAGAGGCATCCGCTCTCGGAGGCCGTGGCCGCGGCGGTCACGGAGGTCGGCTCCCTGCTGCGCGACTGGCGGGAGGACCCGTCGGTGCGCAGCGGTGTGTGGGAGGGCGGCCAGTTCAAGGCCGAGGCCGACGCCATGGCACACCGGGCGCTGTCGCGACGACTGGCCGCGATCGACGCCCGGATCCCGGTGGTGAGCGAGGAGGACCCCGGATCGCTCACCGCACCACGACCGCCCCGATACTGGCTGATCGACCCGATCGACGGGACCGCCAGCTACGTGCACGGGTTCGACGGCTACGTCACCCAGGCGGCGCTGGTGATCGGCGAGCGCCCCGAGGTGGCGGCGGTGTTCGCCCCGCACCATCAGGTCCTGTACACCGCCGTGCACGGCCGTGGCGCCCGCAGGGACGGGATCGCCCTGCCCTGGCTGGCCCCGTGTCCGCCGGGACACGGGGTGCTCACCGACAACACCCCCGCACCGACGGGGATCGCCCGGCGGGCCTACGACCGCTTCGGCTACGGCGAGTACCTGGAGAGCGGCAGCATCGCGCTGAAGCTGTGCCGGATCGCTGAGGGGACCGCCCACCTGTTCGTCAAGGACGTCCCGGTGCGCGACTGGGACGTGGCCGCGCCGGCGTTGATCCTGTCGGAGGTGGGCGGTCGAGTGACCCGTGGGGACGGCTCCCCCTTCGCCTATCAGGGGCCGTACGAACACCGCGGTCTGGTGGGCGCGTCCGACCCCGCGACCTGCCGCGCGGTGGCGCATTGGTTGCGGCACTGACCTGCGCGGATTCCGACTCGGGGGTGGTCCGTGAAAACCACGCAGAATCCACCCCGCCGTGCTCTTTCGTGGCCCGGGCACGGCACGTAAAGTGTGGTCACCAACTCGCGTTTTGGGGGTGGCAAGTGGAGACCCAACGTCTGCCGCTGAACCGGATGCGCGCCTCGGACACCGAACGCGATCTGACCATCGACCACCTTGCGGTGGCCTATTCCGAGGGCCGCCTGGACTCCGACGAGTACGAACGCCGGGTGGGCGCGGCACTGATCGCGATCCGGGTCGGCGAACTGCGCGCCCTCACCGGCGACCTGCCCGTACCCGTGGGCGCGATCCCCGCGCCCCGGTTCCGCGCCGAACGCGTACGCGACCCCCGTCCCGAACCCGCGCCCCGACCCCCGCGACTGCCGTGGGCGGAGTGGGGTGAGGAGTGGCGCTGGTGGCTGACGGCCGGCGGACTGCTGACCGGACTGTGGGGTGCCACCAGCCTGCTCGGCGGGGAGCTGATCCTGTACTGGCCGCTGGTGCCGCTGGGCATCTGGGCCGCGGTGCTCCTCGCCTCGGCGATCTGGCCGGGCGAGGCCGAGCCCCCCTGTTGACCGACGGGGTGCGCGCCCCGCTCCGACGCCGGCCCGAGCGGCCGGTGGCCGGGGCGGCGTGCCTTCCATGACGACGTGAACGGCGGCCCGTCCACCCCGCGAGGGTGGACGGGCCGCCTCGTGCGCGGGGGTCAGCCCACGGCGTGCAGCCAGCGCACGGGCGCGCCGTCGCCCGCGTAACGGAAGGGTTCGAGTTCCTCGTCCCAGGCCCGACCGGTGAGCCGGTCGAGTTCGGTCGCCAGGTCCGCGCCATCGGCGGCGGCGTTCTCCATGGCGGCGCGCAGCCGCCCCTCGGAGACGAGCACCTCACCGACGGCGCTGGTGATGGCCGTGAACACGCCGAGGGCGGGCGTGTAGCTGTAGCGGACGCCGTCGCATCCGGGCGAGGCCTCCTCGGTCACCTCGAAGCGCAGCCGCTGCCACGCGTTCAACGCCGAAGCCACCGCCCCCGCGGTCCCCGGTTTGCCCTGCCAGTTGAGCTCGGCACGGTGATGGCCGGGGGCTGCCGGTTGGGCGACCCAGTCGAGCTTGACGGGTACTCCTACGACACCCGCGACCGCCCACTCGATGTGTGGGCACAGCGCCGCGGGCGCGGAGTGGACGTACAAGACGCCACGAGCGGACACCGAACCTCCTGATACGAACGAGTGCGCTTCCCCGACGCCCTCGTATCCCGAGAAGGTTGCATACCCGCCTGCGTGCCTTTTGTCCCATTGTGCACTATCGGCACACTGAGGACCATCTCGCACGCTGGTGTTTTCCAGCGTTCCCCACGTGCCCCGAACACACAGAGGTTAGCGTGTGCCCCAGGCGACGACAGGGAGTCCGATCATAGTGGGAGCGGGTGTGCCAGACCAGTCGCGCAAGGACATCCATCCCCGCGACCCCCACCGAAAAAGGCCACATTCAAGCAGTTCAGGGGATGTATCCCCCACC
>NZ_QOCZ01000208.1 GCF_018207095.1 Nocardiopsis sp. MG754419
CCCGACCCCCGCCCCGAGGTCGGCGAGGCCGCCGCCCGACGCCTGGAGGTCGTCCTCGCCGACCGTCCCGCGCTCCTGCACGAGTGGTTGGCGCTCGCCCTGGCCGCCGACCGACGGGTTCCGCACGTCCACCTCGCCGAACTGCTGGAACGCGCCGCCCGCGACAGCGACCTCCGTCCCGCCGTGGCCGCCGCCATCGGCCCCCGGGGCACCTGGCTCGCCGGGTTCAACAAGGCGTGGTCCTTCGTGATGGCACAGCCCCTGGCCGAGGACGTCTTCGCCCAGGAGGACTGGGACCAGGGCACCCGGGCGCAACGCCTGCGCGCCCTGACCGCGCTGCGCGCCCAGGACCCCGCCACCGCCCTCGACCTGCTGACCCGGGCCTGGTCCACCGAGACCCGCGGCGAGGTGCGACGCGACCTCCTCGGCGTGCTGGAGATCCGACCGGGCACCGAGGACGCCACCCTGCTCGACACCGCCCTGGACGACCGCAACGCGAGCGTGCGCGGCCGTGCCCTGGCGTTGCTCACCGGCCTGCCCGACAGCGCCCACGCCCACCGGCTCCGTGACCACCTGCGCCGCCACCTGCGCGTGGACCGCGAGGCGCCCCGGCCGGTCGACGTCTCCGACCCGAGCCTCGACGACACCGCACTGCTGCGGGACCTGTCCCTCACCGGATCGCGCAAGACGCCCGAGCCCGAGCGCGAGCGGTGGGAACGCACCCGCACCCTCGTCACCCACACCCCCTTGGACGTGTGGACCGACCTCCTCGACACCGATCCGGCCGGGGTCCTGGCGCTGGTCGCCGACCACCCCGACCTGCGCGGAGCGCTCCTCGACGCGGTCGCCCTCCAGGGGAACGCCGTATGGGCGCGGGTCGTGCTCGACCACCCCTCCCTCGGACTCGCCCGGATGACGCGCGTGGGCCGGCACCAACCGCGGCATCGTCGGATCGGTCCGTTGCTCGCCCCGCTGCCGGTGGAGGAGCGGTGCGCTCGTGTCCTGGCCGTCGTCGACCGGGCCAAGAGCCACTACGCGCTCGACCAGGCGCTCTCCGGGATCGACGCCCCCTGGACCCGGGAGCTGTCCGAGGCGGTCGCCCGTCGGCTCACCGAGCCCCCGGAACCCACCGACCTCGCCGAGCCCGCCGTGGCCGCCGGGTCGACCGGGTCGACCGGGTCCACCGTGTCCGCCGAGGCCACGGAGTCCCGGCGCAGGGACCTCTACGGACACGACCGGCTCTGTGCGACCGCCGCCGAGTTCATGCGGCCCCAGGACCTCGACCTCCTCCCCGAACAACCGCCCAACGAGGAACAGGCCCACCCCTACCTCACCCTTCGCGACACCCTCCGATTCCGCCTTGACATGCACAGGGAGCTCTAGTTGACCACCACCGCCACCACTACCGAGGCAGCGACCGCTCTGCGCCCCCACGCCGAGCAGACCTACGCCGCCGAGCTCCAGGCGCTGGCCGAGGCCGACGACCGTCAGCGCCCCCCGGGCTGGAGTCTGTCCCCGTGGGCCGTCACCGAGTACCTGCTGGGGACCACCCTGGCCGACGGTACCGAGATCACCCCCAAGTACATCGGTTCGCGTCGCGTGGTCGAGGTCGCCGTGGCCACCCTGGCCACCGACCGCGCCCTGCTGCTCATCGGTGTTCCGGGCACGGCCAAGACCTGGCTGTCCGAGCACCTGGCCGCCGCCATCGCCGGTGACTCCACCCTGCTCGTCCAGGGCACCGCGGGCACCTCCGAGGAAGCCGTCCGGTACGGGTGGAACTACGCCCGCCTGCTCTCCGAGGGCCCCTCCGAGGCGGCCATGGTGCCCAGCCCCGTCATGACCGCGATGGCCCGCGGGTCGATCGGCCGCATCGAGGAGCTCACCCGCATGCCCTCCGACGTGCAGGACGGTCTCATCACCGTCCTGTCGGAGAAGGCGCTGCCGGTGGCCGAGCTCGGCATCGAGGTGCAGGCCCAGCGCGGCTTCAACATCATCGCCACCGCCAACGACCGCGACCGCGGCGTCAACGACCTGTCCAGCGCCCTGCGCCGCCGGTTCAACACGGTGGTCCTGCCCGTCCCGGACAGCGCCGAGGACGAGGTCCGCATCGTCACCCAGCGGGTGGAACAGCTCGGCCGGGCGCTGGACCTGCCCGAGGTGCCCACCAGCCTCACCGAGATCCAGCGTGTGGTCACGGTGTTCCGGGAGCTGCGCTCCGGCGTCACCGAGGACCGGACCACCAAGGTCAAGTCGCCCAGCGGCACCCTCAGCACCGCCGAGGCGATCTCGGTGATCACCAACGGCATCGCCCTGGCCGCGCACTTCGGTGACGGCGAGCTGCGCTCGGCCGACGTGGCCGCCGGCATCCAGGGCGCCGTCGTGCAGGACCGGGTCGCCGACGGCGTCGTGTGGCGCGAGTACCTGGAGACCGTCGCCCGCGAGCGCGAGGGCTGGAGCGACTTCTACAAGGCCTGCCGCGAGGTGGGGGCCTGATGGGACGACCCCGACTGGACACCTCCAAGGTGAGTGTCCTGGGCGTCCGCCACCACGGCCCGGGCTCGGCCCGGGCCGTGCGGGCCGCCCTGGACGAGATCGAGCCCGACCTGGTGCTGATCGAGGGGCCGCCCGAGGCCGACGCCATCACCTCGCTCGTGGGCGGGCTCGAACCGCCGGTGGCGCTGTTGGTGCACCTGGCGGACACGCCCAGACCCGGCTCGGTCGAGTCCCGGCAGGGGTGGGCGTTCTGGCCGTTCGCGAGCTTCTCCCCGGAGTGGGCGGCCCTGCGCCACGCCCACGACCACGACGTGCCGGTCCGCTTCTGCGACCTGCCCGCCGCCCACACGCTGGCCGACCGTCTGGCCCGCGCCGAGGAGGCGGAACGGGAGAAGGAGGCGGCGAGGGCGGCGGAGCAGGAGGCGGCGTCCGCGGACGCACCGCAGGACGCGTCGGAGGAGGCCGCGCGGGACGACGCGCTCCCGGCGGACGCCGAGGGTTCCGAGGGCGCCGACCCCGAGTCGTCGCCGGGGGAGCCCACGGAGGAACCCCGCGTGCGGTTGGACCCGCTCGGGGTGCTCGCCGAGGCCGCCGGCTACGACGACGCCGAACGCTGGTGGGACGACGTGGTGGAACAGCGCGCGGACGGTGAACCGTCGCCGTTCCCGGCGATCGCCGACGCCATGGCCGCGGTGCGGGCCGAGTCCGGCCCCGAGTCCGAGCGGGACGCGCGGCGGGAGGCGTACATGCGCCAGACGCTGCGCGCCGCCCTCAAACAGGGGTACGAGCGGATCGCCGTGGTGTGCGGGGCCTGGCACGCCCCCGCGCTGCGCGACCTGTCCGACTACCCCATCAAGGGCGACACCGCCCTGCTCAAGGGGCTGCCCAAGGTCAAGACCACCGCCACGTGGGTGCCGTGGACGCACGGTCGGCTCGCCACCGCCAGCGGCTACGGCGCCGGTGTGACCTCCCCGGGCTGGTACCACCACCTGTTCACCGCCCCGGACCGCCCGGTCCACCGGTGGCTGACCGATGCCGCCCGCCTGCTGCGGGAGGAGGGCCAGCAGGTGTCCTCCTCGCACGTCATCGAGGGCGTCCGCCTGGCCGAGAGCCTCGCCGTGCTGCGCGGGCGTCCGCTCGCCGGCCTCAACGAGGTGGCCGAGGCGACCACCGCCGTCCTGTGCGAGGGCGAACAGGCGCGCGCCGCACTGGTGCACGGGCGGATGGTGATCGGGGAACGGCTCGGTTCCGTCCCGGCGGACACCCCCATGGTGCCGTTGCAGCACGACCTCAAGGCCGCGCAGAAGCGACTCCGGCTCAAGCCCGAGGCCTTCGACCGCGACCTCGACCTCGACCTGCGCAAGGAGGGCCAGCGCGAACGCAGCGTCCTGCTGCACCGGCTGCGGCTCATCGGCGTCGAGTGGGGCGTGCCGCGCACACCCGACAGTGGTGGTCGCGGCACCTTCCGGGAGAGCTGGCGGCTGCGCTGGGAACCCGAGATGGACGTGGCGCTCATCGAGGCCGCCCCCTGGGGCACCACCGTGGGCTCGGCGGCCACGGCCCGGGTGGTGGAGATCGCCACCGAGGCCGAACTGCCCACGCTCACCGCGCTCACCGAACAGTGCCTGCTGGCGGAGCTGGGCGAGGCCCTGCCCGACGTGCTCGCCCTGCTCACCGACCGGGCCGCCACCGACAGCGACATCACCCACCTGATGTCGGCGCTGCCGCCCCTGGCCCGGTCCTCCCGCTACGGCGACGTGCGCGGCACCGACAGCCGGCACCTGCGCAGTGTCGCCCAGCAGATCCTCGCCCGGGTCCGCGCGGGGCTGGTACCGGCCGTGCGTGGACTCGACGACGCGGCCGCGGCCGAGTTCGTCACCGCGCTCGACCGGACCCACAACGCCGCCACCCTGCTCGACGACGACCTCGCGGCCTGGCTCGACAGCCTCGCCGACCTGGCCGTTCGGGACAGCGTGCCCGGCCGGATCGCCGGGCGGGTCAACCGGATCCTGTCCGACCACGGGCGGGTCGAGGCGTCGGAGCTGCGCCGCCGGCTCGGCCTGGTGATGTCGCCGGGCACCGACCCCACCCACGCGGTCTCCTGGCTGGAGGGGTTCCTCCAAGGCAGCGGGCTCATCCTGGTCCACGACGAGCACCTGCTCGGCATGATCGACACCTGGCTGCTCGGCCTGCCGGAGGAGCGCTTCACCGCGATCCTGCCGTTGCTGCGCCGGACCTTCGGGGCCTTCGACGGGGGCGAACGCCAGGAGATCGGATCCGCGGTGACCCGGATCGACGGCGGGCGGACCACCGAGATCCGTGTACGGCGGCCGGTCGACGCCGACCGCGCCGCGCCCGCCGTCGCGGCGGTGCTGGGACTACTCGAAAGGAGCGGTGCGTGAGCGAGACGACCGAAAGGGCCCGTCGGTGGCGGCTCGTCCTGGGCGAGGAGTCCGGCTGCGCGACCCTGAGCGGGGGCGACCAGTCCATGGACGCCGCCCTGGCCGCCCTGTACAACCGCAGCGGTGGGACCTCCGGAACCGGGGGCGGCGGCGGTGACCGGAGCGGGGGTCTCGGCGGTTCGGCGCCCCGGGTGGCCCGCTGGCTGGGCGACATCCGCGAGTACTTCCCCTCCTCCGTCGTGCGCGTCATGCAGTCCGACGCCATGGAACGGCTCGGCCTCCAGCAGATGCTGCTGGAGCCGGAGATGATGGAGGCGGTCGAACCCGACGTGCACCTGGTGGGCACGCTCATCTCCCTGAACCGGGTGATGCCCGCCGAGGCACGCGAGACCGCCCGCGAGATCGTCCGCAAGGTCGTCGACGACCTGGAGAAACGGGTCGCGCAGAAGACCCGCGCGGAGATCAAGGGCGCGATCGACCGGTCGACCAAGACCCACCGCCCCCGTCGTGTGGCCGACATCGACTGGAACGCCACCATCCGCCGCAACCTCGCGCACTACCTGCCCGAGCACAACACGGTGATCCCGCAGACCCTCATCGGCCACGGTCGCCGCAGCCAGGGCGTGCAGAAGGACGTCGTCCTGGCCATCGACCAGAGCGGTTCCATGGCCTCCTCGGTGGTCTACGCGAGTGTGTTCGGGGCGGTGCTGGCCTCCATGGGCACCCTGAAGACCTCCCTCGTCGTCTTCGACACCGCCGTGGTGGACCTGACCGACCAGCTCACCGACCCGGTCGAGGTCCTGTTCGGCACCCAGCTCGGCGGCGGCACCAACATCAACAAGGCGATCGCCTACAGCCAGGGGCTGATCGACCGGCCCACCGACTCGATCTTCGTGCTCATCAGCGACCTCTACGAGGGCGGGGTCCGCGCGGAGATGCTCAAGAGGGTCGCGGCCATGAAGGCGGCCGGCGTCCAGGTCGTGGTGCTGCTCGCGCTCTCCGACGAGGGTGCGCCGTTCTACGACCGCCGCAACGCCGCCGCCCTCGCGGAGATGGGCGTGCCGGCGTTCGCCTGCACCCCCGACGTGTTCCCCGAACTGATGGCCGCCGCCATCCAGAACCAGCCCCTCGACGCCTGGGTCGACAAGCACCTCGACGACTGACCGGCACGCGGGTCGGGGCACCCGCCCCGACCCGCGCGTCCCGGCCTCCGGTGACCGCACCGGCGGGGAGAGGCGACTCCGCCGCCGCCGTGCGCGGCGCAGGGCCGGTGGGGGACTCCGGGCGCGGGGCGGCTCGACCAGGGGAGGGCGTGCACGCGGTACGAGACGTCCGCCCGTCACGGCCCTCCCGGCCGCTCGACGCACCAGGGAACCCGGGTGGGCGGCGACGACTCACCCGGTGGGCCTGGTGGGCTCCGCGTCGGCCGGTTCCGGAGCGGGACAGTCGGCGTCCAGATCGGGCACCGGGGTGAGGGTCACGGAGAAGCGGGTGACCTTGGTCAGGCCCTTCTCGCGATCCCACAGCAGGTCGACGTCGTTCGCTCCGTCGAAGTACAGCACCGGCCGGTCGGTGGTCAGGGGCGGGCCGATGCGAAAGACCCGCGCCCCGCCGGGATCCACGCACACGACGGAGGGCGTGATCCCGACATGGCCCTGGGCCGGGCCGCCCTCGGCGCGGTAGTGGGCGACGTGGTCGGCACCGACCCGGGCCCCCTGCTTCAGGGGATCCGCCAGGGTCGTGAGGACCAGCGACAAGGTGAGGACACCGTAGACACACACGGCCAGAACCGTCATCAGCCGTGCGACGAACGATGTTCCGGGCGTACCCAGGTGGAAGTGGCGCAGGAGCCCGAACACGCCCAGGAAGACGAGGAGGACGAGCAGCACCGGGACGAATCCGGTGAGAGCGAAGAGCCGGCCCGGGCCTTCGGTCACCACGTCCCCGGGCGCGATGTCGAACGCGTTCAGGTAGGCGTCCTGATGGGAGGTGCTCAGCGCGAACGCCAGGGGCACACCCAGGGCGGTCAGCGCCAGGGGCACCCAGGTGTCGATCCGCCCGGCCGGGATGTGACGGACCATCTGCCACACACCGAAACCGCAGGGGAGGGCGAGCAGGCCGGCGACCACCTCCGGGAGCACGCCACCCCCGGGGCGCCAGGCGGCGAAGAGAAGACCGGAGATCCCCGCCCCGCCCACGATCACGATCACCAGGGCCACGTAGAGGAGGAACCGCCAGTCGTCCAGCAGATCCTTCGTCGGCTCGCCCTCGCCGGGGCTCGGAGTGCCGGCAGGGTCCGGCGGGCCGACCACCATGAGCCCCTCCGCCGGGCCGGCCTCGGGGTTGCGGTCCGCGAAGTCGGCGAGCATCGCACGCGCCTCGGCGAGCGAGGTCGCCTGGATGCTTCCCCGGGACCGCCAGGACCACAGCACCCGGGCGGGCGCCGCCAGCCACTCCCGCCGGGGCATCCGACCTCGGAGCAGGACCAGGTATCGGCGGGAGGTGGACGGGCGGGGCAGCGGCCGGGCCGCGTACGTGACCCGGACGTCCAGCCCCGCTCTGGCCAGTGCGTGGTGAAGCTCCGCCAGGGCCGCCCCCGTGGCGCCCAGCGCCGCACCGGAGACCGCGACGCGCACGTCGTACCGGCCCTGCCCCAGGCTCCGCGTCTGCCAGGGACGACCGCCCACCGTGCCGAGGAAAGCCGCCTCCTCCGAGGGCCGGACCTCCAGCCCGATACGCACCACGTGGTCGTAGTGCCGGGGCAACTCTCCCGTGAACGGCGCGGGGGCGGGCGGCTCGGGCGGGGGTGTCT
>NZ_QOCZ01000209.1 GCF_018207095.1 Nocardiopsis sp. MG754419
CTGTGGGGATGGCCTGGGGGTGGTGGTGCGTTGTGCGAGCCGTGGCGCGCTCGCGGGATGTGCAGGGTCGTTTGCGGTCTTTTGCGAAGAACATGACGTGCGCCACATTCATTGGTTCATGGGTTGTTTGACGGGTTCAGTGATAAATGTGAGCAACCTTTCGTCCTATGGTGGGGCCCGTGACAGGCAGTGAGACGTCGTCCGCAGAGACGACACAAGACGACAACGGGTCGGGGCTGGCGCACTCGCTACGCCGCCGACACATGGCACTGATCGCGATCGGCGGTTCGGTGGGCGCCGGGCTCTTCATCGGCTCCGGCGCCGTGATCCAGACCGCGGGACCCGCGGCGGTTCTCTCCTACACGTTGGCCGGGGCCCTGGTCTTCCTGACCCTGCGCGCCCTGGGCGAGATGGTGGTGTCGGTCCCCGCCGGCGGGTCCTTCTCCGACTACGCACGCCTGGCCTTCGGGCCCCGGGCCGGTTTCACCATCGGCTGGGTCTACTGGTGGATGTACGCGGTCCTGGTCGCCGCCGAGTCCGTGGCCGGTGCCACCATCCTGAGCCAGTGGGTGGACGTACCCGGCTGGGCGCTGGCCCTGATCGTGCTGTTGACCATGACGGTGGCCAACCTGATCTCGGTGAAGGTCTTCGCCGAGACCGAGTCGCTGTTCTCCCTGATCAAGGTCGCCACCATCGTGGCCTTCCTGTTGGTGGGCGGCCTCTACGCGCTCGGGCTGTGGAGCGGCACCGACGGCTCCAGCGTGGGCAACCTCTGGGAGTTGGGCGGGTTCGCGCCCAACGGATGGGTCGCGGTGCTGGGGGCCACCGTGGTGGTGCTCTTCGCCTTCGGTGGGGTGGAGATCATCACCATCGCCGCCGGTGAGAGCGCCGAACCCGAACGCGGCGTGGCCACGGCCATCACCAACGTGCTCTGGCGGATCGGCCTGTTCTACGTGGCCTCCATCCTGGTGGTGGTCATGGTGGTGCCGTGGAACTCCACGCAGCTGGACCGCAGTCCGTTCGTGGTGGTCATGGAGACGGTCGGTATCCCCGGCGCGGCCCTGATCATGGAGATCGTGGTGCTCATCGCGGTGCTGAGCGTGCTCAACGCCGCCATGTACACCTCTTCGCGCATGCTGTTCATGCTCACGCGTCAGGGCGACGCCCCGCGGGTGCTGCGCGGCACCAACCGTCGGGGGGTGCCGGTGCGCGCCATCCTGCTGGGCACCGTGGTGGGCTACGCCGCGGTGGTGGCCGACTACCTCTTTCCCGGACAGGTGTTCGGGTTCCTGGTGGCCTCCATCGGCGCGATCCTGCTGGTGCTGTTCCTGACCATCTGCGCCTCGCAGCTGGTGGTGGGCGCTCGGGTGCGGCGCAACGCCCCCGAGCGGCTGACGCTGCGGATGTGGGCCTTCCCCTACCTGACCTGGGCGACCCTGCTCGGGCTGACGGGGATCTTCGTGGCCATGGCGACGCTGCCCGAACACCGCCAGGCCCTGTGGGCGTCGGTGGGCGCGGTCGTGGTCGCGTTGATCGTCTACGAGGTGCGCCGTCGCGTGGGCGCCGAACCCAGCCGTCGGGTCCTGGGTGTGGAGGGCCGGGCCACCCCCGAGGAGTTGGACGCGGTCGCCGGTACCGCGGCGGGCGCCGCGGTGCCCGGACCCGACCCGGATCGCTCCCCCGGTGTGCGGTGAGCGGGCGACGGTGAGGTGAACAGTCCCTGACGTGCGGTGGCGTCCCTTCCCTGCGGGGTGGGGCGCCACCGGTGTGTGTGGGGTCGGCGAGCCCGACGGTGGAGGCGATGGCGCCGCACCGGCCACCGCATACACCTGTATGAGTTGTTTGTCCAGATTCCGAAGAAGGGTGCCGAACTCGTTATTTGTCGCTATGGTGCTGCGCAACCCCTGAGAGGAGCACCTCGTGCGACATTTCGTCGGCTTACTTTCGGGCCTGATCCTGGGTCCGGTCCTGCTGCTCATGTGCGGCTGGGCCTTCGCGCACCTGCGGGGCCTGCACGCCGCGGACATGAGCGTGCTGTCGGGCACCGGCCCGGTGGCCCTGGCCGGTGTGGCCGGCGTGGGGATCCTGGTGGCCCTGGTCGCCGTCCCCCCACGGATGACCCCGATGCTGCCCTTCGGCGCCGCCCTGGTCCTGGCCGGCCTGACCGCCGTGGCCCTGTTCCGCCCGCACCTGGTCGACCGCCTGCCCGTGGTACCCGGTAGCGAGGGCGCCCTGGAGCTGCTGCCCCTGGGCGTGTTCGTCGCCTTGGCACTGGTGCTGGCCGCACCCGTGTTCGTGGGCGGGCGTTGGGTCCGTCGCGACGATGACGACGAGCCCACCAAGGAGGCGTACTTCGACGGGCTCTATGAGGACGGAGACGATGAGGCAACGGCACGGACCGGTGCCCTGCGTTCGGAACCGGTGCCCGCGCGGCACGCGCCCCGGCATCGACTGGAGGAGGACTGAGAGGAGCCTGCCCTCTCCCCGGCGGCCGTGGCCCCCGCACCCTGATCACGGGGGCGGGGGCCACGGCCGTCTCAACGCCAGGTGGGTCCCCACCCCTTGGACTGGGAGACCCCGCGCGGCAGGCGTGGCAGGGTCGGGCCCGAGCCGGTGTCGGAGCGGTCGCCCGCCGGGGCCCGGTGCTCCGGGGCGGTGGGTGCGGTGCTCTCGGAGGACCGGGACCGCGATGGATCGGCGGGCGTCTGTGGGAGCGGGGGCGTCGGGAGCGGCTCCTCCTCCGGCTCGGGGGCGGGGACGAACCCGCGCACGCGCTGCGCGGTCTCGGTCTCCACCTCCAGCACCACCGGGCGGGGCAGGGGAGGTTCGTCCCCCTCCTCCACCCGGGAGGGCAGCGACTCGGCGGGGGCCACCCGCTTCCACCACAGCTGTGCCTCCTGGGCGTCCAGCTCGGAGTCGACCTCCAGCCATCCGCTCACCTGGGGGTGGCGGCGCCCGGCGTTCCACGAACGCGGGTAGGGCTGCTCGTCCAGGATGAGCACGTGCTCGCCGTCGACACTGGGGATCTCGGCCGGCAGGCCCTCGTTCCACACCCAGGAGCCGTCGTGGGCCACCAGGTTCCACCTGCCACGGACCGTCTGGGCGGCGGGGTCCACGTCCGCGGAGCGGTAGGAGGCCGCCCATCGTGGGTCGGGCGGCGTACCGTGCAGCCCCTGCCCGGCGGGGCCGATGAGCGCGTCGGCCAGCAGGGTGTGCAGTTGGAAGTTGTCGCCGATGCCGTCGAAGAGGACCCGGAAGGCACGTCCCGATCGACGGTCCATGACCAGGGCGGAGGTCGCCTCGGCCATGCGCAGCAGGGTGCGCACCTCGTCGAACTCCACCAGCAGGTCGCTGAGCTGGTTGGTGATCGCCACCAACTGGGCGTGCAGGGAGGGGTCGCGGCGGATGTGGGCGCGCACCTCGGGATGGGCGAGCATGGTCCGCCCGGCCAGACCGTGGCGGCGGATGGTCCACCAGCACATGGTGGCTGCCGGGGCGTCGTTGCCCAGGTGGGCGGAGACGCGGGCCTCGGCGTCGGCGGTCACGGCGTCCGGGTCGGGCGGCGCGCCGACGCCGGTGCTCTCCCAGGCGCGCAGGAAGGCGATGGCGCCGTTGCCCATGGTGCGCAGCAGGTGGAGGATCTCGATGCCGGCGGGGCCGGGCTCGGTGCCCATCTCCACCAGTGCCCCGGCCACCACGGCCAGGTCGGCGAGGACACCGGGGGCGGCGTGGTCACCGGCCAGCAGGGGGGTCAGGGCCTCCAGCGCGAGCTCGCGTTCGGAGGTGGGGATCCGGGAGGCCAGCAGGTAGACCTTGTGGACGGCCGGGGGGAAGCGGTGGGGGTCCGTGGCGACGGAGGCGTCGATCAGTTCTTGGAATGCCGCACGAAACTCGTCGACCATGGGTCCGTCCCCTTTCTCACGCAACCAACCTAATGTCTCATCAGGGAAGGATCGCACTTTAACTGGCTTTATATGGTGTTACTGGTGGGTTTGTTGGTGATTCGAGATCCGCGTGCTCACAACCCCAGGCGTGTGACGGCGTTGTCGTCCAGGGGGTTGGCGGTGCGGATGTAGTCGTGCACCGTGGCGGGGTTGGTCCACCGCCCCTGACGCATGATCTCGCGGTCACCGGCCCCGCTCAGCGCCGCCTGCGTGGCGAACCCCGCCCGCAGGGAGTGGCCACCGAAGTCCGCCGGGTCCAGCCCCGCCCGTTCCGCGTAGCGCTTGACCAGGTCGCCCACGGCCCGCGGGGACATGGGCCGCTCACCCACACGTCCGTGGCGGTCCACCGACGGCAGCAGTGGGCGCCCGGAACCATCGGCCAGGGACAGCCGGGTCAGCTCGGTACAGGAGTGGGCGGTGGGGTCGGGCGCGCCCTCCAGGGCGCTCAGGTGTGCGCGCAGGGCGTGATCACCTCGATCTCGGCGCAGTTCGAGCAGCCGCGACCAGTCGGCCAGGGCGCACACGCAACAGGTGGCGCGGTGACGCCCCTGGGGCAGCGCCACCTGCTGGTTCTTGCGGCCCTCCTGGTCGGTCTTGGTGGTGTGCAGCGCCACCACCAGGGTCGGGGCGCCGGTGACCGGGTCCAGGGTCAGGGTGAGGTCGTCGAAGGACAGCGCGGCCAGCTCCGAGCGACGTAGCGCTCCGGCGAACCCGGTCAGCAACAGCAGGGCGTCACGGCGCCGGGCCACTCCCCCGGGGTTGCCCTCCTCGGGGCGTACCCGCAGCAGGCCCTCCAACGTGGAGAGCACCACCGGGGCCTTGCGGCGCGGGCGCCTGCGGCGGGTGCGACGGATGCCGCGCAGGGTCATGCGCACCACCTCGGCACGGGTGGGCGAGTCCAGGCCGTGGGCGCCGTGGACGGCGGCGATGGCCGCGGCGCGCCGCTCCAGGGTGGCCGGGGCCAGCGCCCAGTCGGTGTCGTCGACGTTGCGGGTGCGCGCGCACACGGCGAGGTAGACGGCGACGTCGGTGGGGTCGGCGGGCAGCGAGGTGCGCCCCTCGGTCAGACACCAGGCGCAGAAGGAGGTCCAGTCGGCACGGTAGGCCCGCAGGGTGGCCGGGGACTGGGCGCCGGCCAGGAAGGTGCCCAGCAGGTGGGCCTGGTCGGCGTCGAAGCGTGCGCGGACCCGTTCCAGTGCGCGGGTGTCGACGAGGACACCGTGGTCCACATGCCGCAGCCGGCTGCGCACGGTGACGGGCAGGGAACCGTCGGTGTCCGGATCGGTGTCGGTGAGGGTCGGTTCGGTGGTGTCCACGGGGTCCATTGTGGCCTGTGATGGGGCCGGGGTCGGTCAGGCGGGGCCTGGTGTGGTGCGGACTCAGCCGAACAGGTGCGCGCTCAGGGCGTCCCAGAGCTCGGCCGGCGGTGCCACCAGCAACAGCAGCGCCACCGACAGGGCCAGCGCCACGGCGAAGCAGAGGGCGGCCATCCGCCGACGCACCACCAGGGCCAGGACGGTGCCCACCAGCGGCACACCCCAGGCCATGACCAACAGCCACACCAGGGCGTTGCCCATGGCGCGCACGGCCTGGCGCTGCTGCTCGGCCATCACCTCGGCCGCGGTCTCGGGATCGCTCAGACGCGGGTCGGCGGGGTCCACACCACCGTCCAGACCGGTGAAGAGCAGCCCGGCCAGGGCCAGGGGTGTGCCCAGCGCCCACAGTGCCCACAGGAGGACCCACAACGCGGTGACGCGCCGGTCGGGTGGGGAGGCCACCGCCACCGGAGTGCGCTTCAGAGGACGTTTGTCGGGTGTGGTGCCCGGGGCGACACGCCCCTGCTCGGCGTCCCCCGGTGTCGAGGACGGGGTCTCCGGCCGGTCCTGGGACCCGTGTGACTTGCGGCGTTTGCGCTTCTTGGGTGACACGGAGCGGAGCCTACCCGGCCGACCGCACCAGGTGCACGACCACCACGAACACCACCGGCCAGGCCAGCAGGACCAACGACCACAGGGCGGCGCGACGATCGCCGGCCACGGTGGCCACGGCCGCGGCCAGGAAGGGGATGCCCACGGCGGCGCCGAAGGCCAGGGTGAACCATTCGGCGGCCGACCCGGCGTGCGAGTCGGCGTCCAGGCCCATCAGATAGCCGAAGGGGCCCAGGACCAGCGCGAACAGGGCCAGAATGCAGATGACGACGCGAATCCCGGTGGGGTGGCGGGTGTTGCGGCCACCGCCGGGGGCGGAGGGACGTTCAGACACGGGGGCCGTTTGGCCTTTCGACAAATGCGGGTGGTGGTCCGGGTCACGAAGGGACGCGGCGTCAGGCGCCGCGGCCCGCGGACACGCCGCGCCCCGGCACGTGCGTGCGGCGGTGTGCGTGGTGTGCCACGTAAAACGTACTCCACCAGGGGTGTGTCCGAAACCGGGGAGGGGGTGTCCTTCACCGCCCCGGCCAGGGACGCGCCCCGTGGACCAGACCGGTGAAGGAGGCCAACAGGCGCAGTTCGTCCACGGTGCGGGGGCTGGTGGTGAGCAGGTCGGGCGAGTGCACCACCACCGCGGCCAACTGGGCGCGCGACAGCGCCACGTTGAGCCGGTTGCGGTCCAGCACGAAGGAGGGACCGCGGCTGGTCTCGGCCGCGTTGGAGGTGGTCATGGAACAGATGACGGCGGCGGCCTCCTGTCCCTGGAACTTGTCGACGGTGCCCACGCGCACCCCCTCCAGGGCGGGGTGGTCCTCGGCGGCCTGGGTCAGCGCGCGACGCAGCGCGCGCACCTGCAGGTTGTAGGGGGCCACCACCAGGATGTCCTCGCCGGTCAGGGGACGCGGCCCGTTCTGTGGGTCGGTGGTGACCCGCTCCGCGGTCAGGCGCAGGGCGGCGTCCACCACCGCATCGATCTCCTCGGGGCTGTGGGTGGTGCGCCCGGTATGGGTGACGGGGTGGGTGTACACGCCCGGCTCCAGGGTGCTCAGGGTGCGTCCGGTGGTGGAGGGGTGGGCCTGGAGGCGTCCTTGATAGGACAGGGCGGAGACGGGGGCGCACACGTCCGGGTGCATGCGTCGGGTCTGGTCGAGGAAGTAGCCCAGCGCGGGATCGATGATGGGCTCACCGGCCATGAGGTGTTGCAGGGCCGAGGCGTCGGCGCCGTCGGTGTGCACGCCCTGGACGACCTGGGGCAGTTGGCGGGGGTCCCCCAGCAGGACGAGGTTGTGGGCGGAGGCGGACACGGCCAGGGTGTCGGCCAGGGCGAACTGTCCGGCCTCGTCGATGATGACCACGTCGAGGGGGTCGGCGATGGTGTCGGCCCCGGACATGCCCCAGGCGGTGCCGCCGATGAGCACCGCCTCGCCCTTGGCGGCGTGTTTGGTGCGCCAGTTGGCCAGGACCTGTTGGCTGGAGGGTTGGTACCAGGGGGCGTCGGGGTCCTTCTTGCCGCCCCGGGGACGTTTGGCCGCGGGCAGGGCCAGGCCCTGACGCTCGGCGGCGCGCATCGCGGCGGACATGACGTTCTCCACGGCCTTGTGGCCGGTGGAGCACACGCCCACGCTGCGGCCCTCCTTGATCAGGTGGGTGATGAGCGTGGCGGCCAGGTAGGTCTTTCCGGCGCCCGGCGGTCCCTGGACGGCCAGGTAGGAGTGGTCGAGGCGGTCCACGGCGGCGATGGCGGCGGTGATGAGGTCGCCGTCCACCGGTGCGGGGAGGGGGCCCGGGGGGTGCAGGC
>NZ_QOCZ01000210.1 GCF_018207095.1 Nocardiopsis sp. MG754419
CGGTCGGTGGCCATCCACAACCGGCCCGTCCACGCGATGCGGTGGGTGCGCCCCCACCGGGCGATCAACCCCTGCAACACCACCCCCGCAGGCGGCCAGGTGCGGCCGTGATCATCACGGTGATCACCCTCATGGCCGCCGGTCAGAATGCACCAGCGGGCACGACCCAACGCGTCCACCCCAGCCTCCGGACACACACCCGCACCGGTCGAGAAGGTCACCGCGCCTCCTCAGGGGTGGGGGAGTCGCCTTGCGCAGGCGCGGTGGGATGGCCCTCGGGGGCGCTCTGGGTCGACGCGTCCACCGGGCCCACGGCCGGGTGGGGCAGGGGCGTGGGTCGCCACCGCGCGCCGGTGAAGGGTGCCACGCTGTCGCGCGGTCGTCGCTGGTCGTGGTCGGGGATGTGGGGGTCGAGGTAGCGCACTCACATCACCCCCGGCAGAGCCTTGAGGCCCTCCAGCACACGCTGGAGCACCACCGGTCCGGCCACATCCACCGGGCGTCGCGGCGCGGGGATGAGTGGAGGGTTCGCAGCAGGCCACAACACCGCGAACGCTCGCACACGCCGCGCCCGACGCGGACGACGCCAACGGATCGACTCTTGGGCACGCCAACGCACATGCGCCAGCTCGGACAGGTTCAGGTAACGGGCACGCAAGAGCGCACACCTCCTCAAGGGGGCGCCGCTGGATGAAGGCGGCTCGGATGAGTACACTTCCATACTCCACTCGAAACTTTTAATTCGCAAGTCTCTAATCGAGACTCGGTTTTCGAACAGCCACGATGAGGAGTTGCGAAATGTCTGATTCAGTCCGCGCGGCGATAGCATCGACCACAGGTCAAGAGGAGGTCGACGTGAGCAGCGCACCCGTCGCAAGGCGCCAGCTATCAGCGCAGATGCGCGCGAAGCGACTGAGCGCAGGCATGACCATCGAGCAGGTGGCCGACGAATTGGAGTGGTCCAGCACGAAGGTTTCGAACATCGAAACCGGCAGGTCAAAACACCCGGCTGTGTCCGATGTACGCCTTCTCCTGGGCATCTACCGTGTGACGGACCAGCGAGAAGTGGATGCTCTACTCGACCTCACACGACAGTCGCGCAAGCGAGGCTGGTGGTCTCGCTACGACGACGTCCTCACCGGCGCGTAGACCTCTTTGGAAGCGGGAGCAACAAGCCTTCGGCTGTGGGAGACCCAGTACATCCCCGGGCTACTCCAACTTCCGGGGTACGCCACTGCAATCGCCCAAGCCACCCTCATCCGAGACCCGGACGCCATCGAACGCGTCGTGGAGGCCCGGATGAAGCGACAGCAACTCCTCACCGGAGAAGAAGCCCCCGATGTGTGGGCGATCATCGACAATCGCGCCTTGGACCTCCTGGCCGCGACCGACCGGGACCTACATCGGCGGCAAGTGGAACATTTGGCAGAACTGGCTGAAGCAGCCAACACCGTGACGATTCAGATTCTCCGTCCGGACGTGGGATTGCATCCGGGCATGGGCGGGCCGTTCGCGATCATGGACTACGGGGATGATCCAGCCGCTGCCATGGTCTTCCTCGAAACAGACACCGATGGTCTGTATTTGGACAAGAAGCCCGAGGTCGACCGGTATCGCAAGGTCTTCGACAGACTCGTGTCGAAGTCGATGGACCCGGACAGCGTGCCAACGTATCTACGGTCCCTGAAGAGCTAGGAACACCCGATGTACTCATCCACCGAAGAACAGCGGCTTGCCTTCCGCAAGTCGAGCTACAGCAATCCTCAGAACTGTGTCGAATACGCCGACGCAGGCAATGGCGCAGCTGCGATGCGCGACTCTCAGAACCCTGAGCAGGGGTACTTGCTCTTGAACGGCCACGAGTGGAACGCGCTGCTGGGTGTCATCCGCTAAAAGAAGACCTGGACAACGCAGAGGCCCCGGGGTATCCCTCCCCGGGGCCTCTGCGTGTACCTGGGTACTCATCCACCCCTCAATGTACCTTCATTGGCCAGGAGGAGGTAGATCCCCGGCGCTCAGCCCTGCTCGGGGCCAACCTCTTCGACGGGTAGTCGTGCACCGCACGCGGACCATTGCCACCCTGGGGTCCCGATCACGCCGCTTGGTCTCTCAGGTAGTCAAGGACCGTCGACCCGATCAACTCATCCAATTGGTGGGCAGGTTTCCTGAAGCGAATCAGGCATCACGTCGACAAATCGACATAGGGAACCAGCACTCATGAAACTCTCCCCCGCCTCTCCATCGAACTGGCGCAAGTCCAGCTACAGCGACCGAAGCAACTGCGTCGAGGTCGCCGACATGCCGGAGCGGTCCGCTGTCCGCGACACCCAGAACCGGAGCGCGGGCTACCTGCTCTTCGCCACCGGTTCTTGGACGGAGGCACTGGCGGCCGTACGGTCGGGGGCCTAAGGAGTCCGCACAAAGGTGGTGGGCGTGACCTGGTCAGGGGTCGGTGTCGCGCACGCGGCCATCGGCGGGCGACGCGGTCGGCCGCGTCATCGCACGCGAAAAACCCGGTGACGTCAGCGATCACCCCCGGGATACTGATCGCCCATGAATGAGGTCAAGGTGGTCGTCGCCCATTCCGAGCGCGCGACGCTGCGCGTCGGCGACGCGTTCTTCAAGGTGGACTCCGATCAGGCGCGCATCGACGACGAGGTCGAGGCGATGTCCCTCGCGCCGGTACCGACCCCGGAGGTCCTGTGGTGCAAGCCGCACGTGCTCGCGATCGCCGCACTCCCGGGGACGACGCTCGGGAGCCTCGGCGGACCGTCGACCGGGTCGCCGGCGGCGTGGGCCGCGGCGGGCGCCGCCATCCGGAAGCTGCACGAAGCGCCGCTGCCACCCCGGCTGGGCCGGGCCGGTCGGAGCACCGTCGCGCAGGCGGCGGCACTCGACGACGAGTGCGCGTCGCTCGTGACGGACGGCGTCCTGCCCGCCGACCTGGTCGCCCGCAACCGCCAGGTCGCCGAGGCCGCGTTCCGGCCGTGGACCCCGGCCTTCACGCACGGGGACCTGCAGATCGCGCACGTCTTCGTCGACGGCGACGAGGTCACGGGCATCATCGACTGGTCCGAGGCGGGCCAGGGCGACGCCCTGTACGACCTCGCCACCTTCACGCTCGGACACGAGGAACACCTCGACGACGTCATCGCCGGCTATGGCACCGACATCGACCTCGCCGTGATCCACGCGTGGTGGTCGTTGCGAAGCCTGCTCGCGGTTCGCTGGCTGGTCGAGCACGGCTTCGACCCGTTCGCGCCGGGCTGTGAGGTCGACGTGCTGAGATCCCGGATGTGAGACGGCGCGGGCCCGACCGCCACGACCGCGCTCCGACGCATCGGACAGGCCGCCCCGGGGAGATCGCCCGCCCTGACTCGCACCATGGCGCGGTGCTCGACCGTCGCCCACGGATGACGGCGCGGCCGAGGGTGACGAACGCGTGGTGGACGTCGTCATGGATCTCTCCCTCCGGGGGGTACGCAGACGGCGGAACCGCTGCGGCAGCGCGATCGCTCCCTCCACGACCCAGCGGTACACGCCCGTGCCGGTAGCCGTGCACGGGGCACCACAGGAAGACCACGACCACACAGGTGAACGACCCGTCGCCGATGGAAAGTCGTCTGGCCGGTCGTACTTGAGGACGGTCACCGTCTCACGAGGCTCCGGCGGTCCCTCGGGCCCGGGGATCATCGGCCATGCGCGGGAAACCCTGCGGCGTCAGTGCGGTCGGCGGAGGCAACGGCCCGTTCGCCCCGTCGGCACGAAACGCCTGGAGCAGGTAGGCCACCAGCCGCCGGGAGGCCGCGTCGTCATCGGGTAGTGCGGTCCACGGGCGCGGCCGGGTGCGCTTCTTCAGCGGCGATCCCCGACAGAGCGGCCTGGACGCCCTGGCCCGCCACGTGGAACAGGGGGAGCTGCGCCCGGCGGTGGACACCGTCTTCCCGTTGGAAGAGACGGCGGCGGCGCACCGGGCATTGGAGGCGGGCGGTGTGCGGGGAAGGTACGTGGTCTCGGTGACGTAGGACCGCGTGACGGCCTCGGCCCACCGGCCGGGACGGAATCCGCACCGAGACCGGGGGCCGAGCAGCCCCGATACTGGAGGGATGCGCACCCCAGAAGCCGACGTCGACGTCACCCCCGCACTCGTCCGCGCGCTCCTGCGCGACCAGCACCCCGACCTGGCCACACTCCCCATCACGCCCGTCACCAACGGCTGGGACAACGCGCTGCTGTCCCTCGGTGAGGACCTGTGCGTGCGTATGCCCCGCCGGACCGCCGCCGCCCACCTGGTCCTCAACGAACAACGGTGGCTGCCCGAGGTCGCCACCCGCGTGGGCGTCCCCGTCCCGGCGCCGCTGCGGGTCGGCCGGCCGGGCCACGGCTACCCCTGGAGCTGGTCGGTCAACCCCTGGTTCCCCGGCCGTACCGCCGCCGAGGTGGGTCCCTCCGACCGCGGCGCCCTCGTCGCGCCCCTCGCCCGGTTCTTCTCCCGGCTGCACACCCCCGCGCCGCCCGAGGCCCCGGAGAACCCGGTCCGCGGTGTGCCCCTGCGCGCACGCCACCGCCGTATCGTCGAACGCCTCACCGGGTCCACCGACCCGCACGCCCCCGCGCTCCTGGACCTGTGGCACACGCTGGTCGACACCCCCGCCTGGGAGGGGCCCGCGCTGTGGCTGCACGGCGACCCGCACCCCGCCAACATCCTGGTCGACGACGACGCGGCGCTGGCCGCCGTCCTGGACTTCGGCGATCTCACCTCGGGCGACCCCGCCACCGACCTCGGCACCGCCTGGATGACCTTCGAGGCCCCCGACCGCGCCCGCTTCCGCGCCCACCTGGACGACCTCGGCGGCGTCGACGAGCACACCTGGATCCGCGCCCGCGCCTGGGCGGTGATCTACGCGTCGGTGCTCACCACCAGCACCGCCGACCACCCGCTGTTGGCGGCGATCGGCGACCACACCACCGCCCAGGTCCTCCGGGGCGACTGACCGGGGCGACCGATCCGGAGGACATCGGCCGCCTCCGGTGGGCGGCCATCCCGCTCGTCCACAGCCTGTGGACGAGCGGGGCGTGGCAGGACGCGGCGCGATCAGACCCCGACGGGGTGGTCCCACCACCGCTCTAGAGCCGCGCAGGCGACCCTGTACGCGTCCCGTTCCGGGGCGACCTCCAGGGTGAAGGCCCCCATCCCGTCCACACCCGCGTCCGCCAGGAGGCGGTGCGCCTCCGCCGACTCACGGCCCAGGGCCCGTTCCCCCTCACCGGTGACCGAGCCGTCCGGCCACACGTACGCCCACGCCTCTCCGTCGCCCATCCACACGATGCGCCCATGACCGCCCTGGAACGGCCGCACGCCCGCACCCAGGCGCACACCCGGCATCATGAGCTGGAGTCGTGGCAGATTCCCTGCACCGATCATCTCGACCGAACCGACCGAGACGACCCCTGCGGGCCCCGGGGTTCGGCCGAGGCCGGGGAAAGGAGGATGCTCCACGCGCTGGGTCCGGTCGCGCATGAAGGTGGCCTCCCGCAGGAAGGCCCCACGCAGTCGGCCCGCCCTCTTCGTCAGGGCGACCACCGGTGTGCTGCGCACGTCAGGGCGGGGGCTCCAGGGAAGTACGAGCGGGCCGTTCTCCACCAGTGCCGCCGACCAGGTGTCCGGGACGCGTGTCACCGCGCACGTCGCGATGATCGCGTCGAACACCTCCCCCACGGGAGGGCCGTTCGCAGTGCGAACGTCGACTCCCGTTGCGATGAGCCGCTCGCGCGCGTGAGCCGCCACCCGGGGGTCGACCTCCACGCTGGTGACCGCACCCTTCCGCCCCACCAAGGAGGCCAGAACTGCGGCGTTCCACCCCGTACCGGTGCCGATCTCCAACACCCGCATGCCCTCCTCGATCCGCGCCGCGGCGATCATGTCCGCCATGACCTGTGGCGCGGACGACGAGGAACTGGGTTCGTTGCGCGGCCCCGATTCACCGTCGTTGGCCTGGGTGGTGACCGCGTCCCCACCGTAGACCGAACAGGCCCACCGGTCGGGATCGGAGGTGCGGAAGAGCGGTAGCCCCAGAGCGTCCGGCCAGATCATGTCGGGCACGAAGTGATGTCGGGGGTGGACGGCGAACGCCCTGCGGATCGCCTCATCGGTCTCCAATCGCTCGACCAGGGCCGCGTGGAGAGCTTCGAGATCGCCGACGGTCACGTCTCCCCCGTTCCGTCACATCCAGAGCAGGTGACGACCTCCTGGTGACCCCAACCGCCACCGTCGCCATCTCCGTCATTGTTGACGACGACGGTTCCTTCGCCCTTGCACATGGAGCAGGCCGCCGCGGTCATTCCTCCGTTCGAGGGGTGTGGATCACCTGTTACCTACCCCCCACGAGCGGAGGCCCACCACCCGGCACCGCGCATCCACGCGGCATCGGCCCGGCCTCGGGTAGGGCCGGCACCACCCACACGGACAGCGCGACCACGGGGGTCCCGGTCACCGGAAGCCTCGATCCGCCGGCCTTACCGGTTCCACCGGGCCGGCCTGGAGAACACGCGTCCGGGTCCGGCCGGCCGGGTCAGTCGTCGATCCGATCCACCAGCTCGCGGATCCGCTCCGGGTACTCGTAGGGGGCCAGGTGCCCGGCCTCCTCCAGCACGACCACGTCGGTGTCCAGGAACCGCCGGGCCGGACCGTGCAGGCGCGCGGGCGAGAAGAACACGTCGTCCGCACCGGTCACCACGGTCACGTTCCTCCGCTGCCAGGCCAGCAACGACTCCGTGGGCAGCGGCCCCTGCGCCAGGCTGGTCCGGCAGTACTTGCCCACCATCGTCATCCAGTGGGCCAGCGGATGGACGGGGTAGCGGAAGTCGGGGCCGCTCATGAAGTTCAGCAGACGGGTGCTCTTGCCCTCACTAGGGCCGATCATCCACGGCAGCGTGACGCGCATGAGCTCCGGGGAGTTCGCGGCCGGGGTCAGCCCCGCCGGGTTGACCACCACCATCCCCTTGACCAGTGAGGATGGAGTGCCCGCCAGGGCCACCGCCGCACCGAGGGAATGCGCCATGACGATCGCGGGCCGGTCCACGAGCTCGGGCAGCACCTCGTCGAACCAGGCTCCGTAGGCCTGGGCGCGGTGTCCCCGGGGGCGCCGGTCGCAGCTGAGCCCCGGCTGCCCCGGCAGGTCCACCAGGATCACGTCGCGTTCGGCGGTCATGTCGGAGGCGGGTGAGGCGCTGAGGGCGCTGTTGAAGTGGGAACCGCTGAACACCACGACCGGCGCACCGGGGCCTCCCTCGAAGCGGAAGGCCCGGGTGGGGCCGAGGGACGTGCGGATCTCGGGGAGGATCTGGAGATCGACGAACTCCGCCAACCGCTCCTCGCACCAACCACGGACCGTTCTCTCCGCGGTCTCGGAACGGTAGACGCGCGCGCCGTGGACGGTGGACTCGGTCATCGGGCACCTGGTTTCGGGTAGGGGTCGGCCTTCGCCGACC
>NZ_QOCZ01000022.1 GCF_018207095.1 Nocardiopsis sp. MG754419
CGCCCGGGGTGCGCACCGCCAGCCCTTCCTTTTCCAGGGCGGGCAGGTACTTGGAGGCGGTGGACTTGCCCACCCCGGCTTCCTCGGCCAGGTCGGTCACGGTCAAGGGCGCGCTGGCCCGGGTCAGGGCGGTCAGAAGAAGGTCGCGTGAGGGTGCGGTGTTTGTGGTCATGTTCGGGTGGTCCCTTCGAGTGTGGGTGGTGGGCCCTGAGGTGTGGGGCCTGGTCGGGGTGCGCCTGGTGCCGGGCGCACCCCGTGAGAGTTGGGGTCACATGTGGTTCAGCACGGTGCGGGCTTCACCGGCCAGTCCCTGGGCGATGTCGGGGGCGGTGTCGGTGCACACGGGCCCCTGGGCGTGGGCCAGTTCCGCGTAGCGGTCGCTCATCAGGCGGGCCTCGCACATCACCGGGCCCGGCCTCAGAGCCGGAAGGCTGATGCTCATCAGGACCCGGGGGTCGGGGGTGAACACCAGGATCTGGATGGCCCTGGCTTCTTCCCAGTCGGTGACGTAGGTCCGGGTGTGGGGCCAAAACCCTTCGGTGGCCAGGGCGGCCCGCAACGCCACAACGGTGGCCGAGGCGAACCAGCCGGAGGGCCAGTCGTGCATGTCTTGGCGCAGCGCGACCGTGGTGTCCTGGGCGAGGCGCTCCCAGTCGAGGTTGTGCTGTTTGTTCACCAGGTGCTGCAGGTCCTGGTGGGTGAACACCACCAAGCGGGCGTTCTGGCGCGGGTCGAGCTCGCCGGGGGCGTGCGCCCGGTAGCGGCCTGAGACCAGGTCGGCGGTGATCACCGCCCCGGGGCCGCACTGGCGCACCTGGCGCACCTGGTCGGGGGTCACGGCCAGCGGCCCGAACCGGGCCTGGACGTAGGCGGCGTTGATTTCCAAAGCCATAGTGGCTCCTCTTACTTTTGGGCAGACCAAACACAGCGGTTGGCGTGCGGTGGTGTGGGGGCCGCTCCGCCCGTCGCGAGGCGGCCCCGGGTGGTGCGGGGGTTAGGGGCGGATGCGGGCCAGGTGGGCGTTGACCCGTTCCCGGATCAGGTACGCCTGGGCGTTAGCGGTGAACTGGTGCGGCACGTACTTGGGCCAGCCCTTCACGTGGCGGTCGTGGTCGCTGATCGTGATCAGTGACAGGCCGAGCCGCTGGCCCTTCTCGGGCAGGGGGTGCTTGAGCATCACGCTCACGTGGGGGTGGCCGCGGTCGATGTAGCTCTCCCGTACCTCCAGGACCGAGGGGCCCCGGTGGTGGCCCGGGATCAGGGGGCGGCGGTGGTAGGAGGGCGCGGTGTTCATGTCCAAGCCGAGCTCCTGCAGGCGCTCGCGCATCCTGATCACCTCGAACCTGGTGGCGTTGTGGTCGTCGATGCGCTCGGCCATGCACTCGTAGGCGGTGGAGTCGACCGCCGCGACGAAGTCCTCCCAGGTGCCGTACTCCTGGTCGAGGAAGTCCAGGTGCCGGGTCAGGTCGCCGTGCCCGAACACCGGCAGGGTCAGGTCGTCGCCGTGGGCCAGGGTGCGGCTGTGGGTGACGCGGAAGGCCTTCTCGCGGAAGTCGGCGACGATCATGCCGCCCGGCCCGATGTTTCCCAGGGTGCGCAACATCTTCGAGGTGACCTCGGAATGGTCGAAGTAGGTGGCCATCGCGTCGTGTAGGCGGCGTGAGGGTGTGGTCACAACGGGTTCCTTTCAGTGGGCGCGCTGAACACAGCGCTCGGCGCGCGAATATGGGTGTGGGTGTTGGGGGCTGCCCCGCCCTCGTTGACGGGGCGCCCCCGGGCCGGTGTGTTATTCGTGCAGGTCCAGGTGGCGGCGGGCCCGTTCGGGGGCCTCGCGTACACAGAACGGGACGCCGCTGGTGGTAGTGATGCGCTCGGGCCAGCTGGTCACGTAACGATCCTGGTCGTACATGGCCAGGTTGATCAGGAGGCTGTCGCGGTGGCGCTGTACGTAGGTCATCGCGAAGGTGAGCCGGGGGTTGTCAGCCCAGGTGAGGTGGTCGTCCCACCGGTAGCCGTCGTCTTCGGTGCGGCTGGCATCGGGGCGGTGGTCCAGGATCAGGCCGTGCCGGGCCAGGTCACGGCGTACTGCCCGAGCCAAGGGGGGCGGTGGCTGGAAGAACAACCGATGATGCGCATTGGCGGCGGTGCGGGTGGCCGCAGCGGCCACCCGGTCCCAGTCGTCATGCTCGATCAGGTCCAGGCGCAGGTCGCCGTGTCCGTAGGCGATGATCAGCCAGGGGGTGTTCAGGTCCACCTCGCCGGGGCGCTGTACCCGGTAGGGGGCCATGCCGCCCTGGGCGGTGATCAAGGTGCCGGGCCCACCCTCGTGCAGGTCGGTGAGCATGGGCACGGTGATGGTGTGCAGGTTCGGCCAGGTCGGTGTCACAACCGGGTCCTTTCATGGCATGCCGAAGCTGAGCGCTCCGCGCAAGAAGGTGGTTCGGGGTGGTGGGGGCCGCCCCGCCCCGTATGCGGGGCGGCCCCGGGAAGGCGCGGCCTGCTCAGTCCTGGTAGAGGGCCAGGTGTGCGGCGACCGTGGCGGCGACCTTGGCCTCGATCTGTTCGGGCCTCATGACCTGGTAGTCGAAGAGCATGATGTGCTCGCTCACTGGCCCGTTCATCCCGTGGGCTTGGATCCGCACCGGTTCGGTATAGCCCAGGGGCACCGTGACCCTGACCGCCGCGTTCCCTCCGGGTCGGGCGTAGGTTTCCGTGATCCGGGGCTGGTCCGGACCAGGGCCCCGCCCTTCCAGGTGGACGCTGTCGGCCGGGTAGATGCCCACCGGGTCCAGGCGCAGCCGGATCGGGGTGAGCATGGCGGTCAGAACCCGCACCTGGGGCCAGCCGCTCAGCCAGTCGTTGGCGATGTCGGTCAGGTCCTCGGCCAGTTCGGTGTCCCCGGCAGGCCAGCCCTCTTCGTCCCGGAATTCCGTGAGACCCTCCAGCGCGTCCTGGGCGGCGATGATCATCCGGTGCTCACCGAACCGTCCGGTGGGTGCGTAGACCTGGACCTCGTTGCTTGCCTCGATCCACACCAGCAGGCTCCCCGCCTCGGCGCGTCGCAGGTAGGCCACCTGGTCGGCGGTGACTTCGATCGGACGCCGCTGGTGCGGCATACTCGTGCTCACAGCACACTCCTTCTGGGTTGTTGTGTTGGGCCCGCGCCCAGCCGTCTTTGGCTTCCACACCGTTCGGTGGGCGCGGGTGGTTCTGTGGGCCGGTGTGCAGGTTGCCTCCTGCGCACCGGCCCGCTTTATGCGGGAACGCTGTGGTGAGCGCGCAGCTCGAACAGCGTGTTTCCGGCGGCCGCGCGCGCCGCCTCGGCGCGCAGGTGTACTAGTGCCGCGTATCGGGCGTCCTCACTCGCCCCCTGTGTACGAAACAGGTGGTGTGCCTCGCCCCGCGCGGCCAACTCCCGGATGATGGTCGCCTCGTAGTCGGCCCGCGCCTGCGCCGTCCGTCGAGCGCGGGCCTGGTTGGCGATCATCGCCTCGGTAGGCGGCTTCGGCCGGGCGAAAACCCGAATTCCGATCATTCCGATTGCGCGCAACGTGCGCATTAACAAACTCCCTTTAAATGGCCGGGTATTTCCGTTTTTCGGTCCGAGGTTCGCTTGAGTGACTAGCGTTTGTCAACTCCGGTGCGAAACCTTTTTTCACCCGCCCCCGAACCGGCATGCACTTCGGGGTGGAACCCAAGATGATCTTGGGTGACACGTGTTTGTCAACTCGCGTCGCGAGAAAGTTTCCCCGCCGCCCCGGAACGGCGACGCCGTTTCGGGAACAACCCCATAGCAACTTGGCCCGGGGCGGGTTGTCAACTCGTGTCGCCGATTTTCTCGGATCTCTTTTCGACGCGGATTTTCTAGAAGGGGAATCGCGCGTGCGCGCCTACGCGCGCGTGGAAGCCGGCCGCGCGCATGCCTGGCGCGTTTTTGGGCGATCATGAAACGCATGAGCGACACACTTCTGGGTGATCACCACAGACCAAGGTAATGGTATGGGTTTTATTTATGGGGTTGTTTTTCGGTTTTTTGAGAGGGGAGAGAAGGGAGGAGAGAGGAAGAGAGAAAAGAAAAGGGGGCGGGTCGGCCGGTAGGCCGACCCGCCGCCGAGGGAGGGAGGGGCCGCCGCCCCCTACGTGAAGTTGACTACCCACTGGGTATAAGTCTGGACGTGATTCACACCGACCACATGCGCCCTGAACTGCAACAACGTGCCTCCGAAGGGGGTCCACAGGGCTGGAGGGGCTGTTGGAGGGGTCGCTGGAGGGGTCGTTGGAGTAGGGGTTCGCTCCCGATGCTGCACCCGCGGGTGCGGGCAGCGCGGGGGCTGGCCCTCAGCTGGCGGGTGAGGTGATCTGGTTGATGATGTGTTGGGTTTCCTTGGTCGGTTTTTCGCCGATCTGCCGGAGGCTTTCCCTCAGGGCACGGTAGGCGTGGTGCGCCCTTTCATGTGATCCGTTCTCACGATGGGCGTCGATGAGACGCTGACACAGTGGCTCATTGCAGGGATCGAAATCCAGGGCTTTTTCTAGGTAATAGATTTTCCGTGAAGCGCTTTGGTTCATGTGAGCCAGTCGAGCACAGGCGGAGACCGTTTCTTTTACGCAGTATTGCCTGATGGGCTCCACCCAGACCTCTTCACATCCCGCGAGGAGCTTCTCCTGGTGGATTTCGATCATTCCCTGCAGTACTTCTTCGGAGTAATCTTGTGAGGCTTTTCGTGCGACCTTGGCCAGACTCAAGAATTTCCACAGGTCCACATCGAAGAGGTCTTCGTCCAACCGGTAGAGCCCTGACTTGTCTTTGGCGATGACCGGCGCCTCTGGGGCGCCGGTGGTTTTGCGTAGTGTGTGGCGCAGGCTTTGCAGTGCGTTGCGGCGCTGGGTATAGGCCTTGGCCGGTTCGATATCACCGAAGCACTCGGCGTCGAGCTGGTCGGCCTCGACCCCGTGTGGGTGCAGGGCCAGGTAGGCGACCAACGGTCGAGCGGCCGAGCGCAGGCCGGAGACGCGACGCCCGGTGATCGTCAGCTCGGGTTCCCCGTCCCTTCCGAACAACCGCACCTGTACCTGCGCCCTGGCGACTTCCGGATCGGGCGGTGTGGGGGCAGCTGGGGTATCGATCTGGTGCGGCGATGGCTCGGTCCCGGTCAGGGCTGTACAGGAGCGGTCCTGAGCATCTTCCGCGCTCTTGTCAATGTGTTCGGCGCTGCCAGGGTCGGGGCCTCGGTGTCGCAAGGGCTCGGGCAGGTCGATGCGGCCGTGGGGTGCCAAGAGATGGGCGCGGTGCGGGTCATCGCAGTGCACCACAGGGGTTCGGGCTGACTCACCGAGCACACACACCACAGTCTCGATCCCCGTGGTTAGTGATGGTGCAGAGTCGGTGGCCTCCCACTGGTGCGGCGCGCATACCACCAGCACGGGCACATCCGGCGTGCGTTGGGACTCGGTGGGCTCCTCCTGATCATCTTCCAGACGGGTGCGCGCTTCTTCCAGGGCTTTGGCCTGTACAGCGATGTGCGCTTGCTCCAGGTCCGGCACGACCATCAGGCCCTCGGGAAAGGCGCGCCCTTCCTGGAGAGCCACGGCTGCAGCCTGTGTGACCACCGCGGGCAAGGGCAGATGGTCGGTGACGATGGCGGCCAGGACATCCGTGGCGTGGGTTCCGGTGAAGGCGAGTCCGCGGCTCCCGTCGATGCGCAGGTTGTCGCTCACCAGCACACGGGAGTCGGTGATGACACCGTTCTCGGGCCCGCGCGGGTCTGACGAGACCAACGCCTGGCCCGCGGGTGTGGCTTGTGTGTCGACCACGTCCGAGCTCTCTTGCGCCGCTGCTACCGGCCCGTGAGCGCGAACTCTTTTCTGGGTGTGGCCGTTGCGCGGGGGTACGTGGCGGCGCCCTGCCGCATACCCCACACCCACTCCGATCGTGCCGGCGACGGCACCCACCAGCAGCGGGCTGAGGTTTCCCTGGTCGCTGTTGGTGGTCACGTCGAGCCGTACCGGCTCGGGTGAAGGCTCAGGTGTCGCCTCTGTCGCTTCGTCCGCTTCCTCGGCGTTCGGCTCTTCCCGGTTCAGGGGCTGGAGGGTGTAGGAGATCTCCACCCGCCGTTGCTCGGCGTAGGAGGCCCCCGAGTCGGTCGGGGGCCGGGCCGATCCGAACCCCTTCACCTGGAACTCGACGTCCTGCTCCAGGTGTTCGGCAAGGTAGTCCGCGACCGCTTGGGCGCGCCGCTCGGACAGGCCTTGGTTGTAGTCGGAATCGCCCACGGGGTCGGCGTGCCCGGTGACCACGACCGGTGCGTCGGCATGACCGAAGTCGTTGATCATGCCTATGGTCGGTTCCAGGGAGTCGCGCATCGAGGGGGTCAGGTCGGCCGAGTCGAAGCCGAATCCGGGCAGGGTGCGGTCCCTCTCGAGTGCCTGTGTGTCCTGCTCTGGGGCCAGGTGTTCGATCGCCGGTTCGGTTCGCTCGTGGGGATCGGTCCGGGCTGCGGCTTCACCGGCTGTGTCGGTGTGGGAGGCGATGGCCGCGGTGTGCGTGCCGCCCATGGTCATGCTTCCAGTGAGTAGCACCCACACCAGCCGCACCAGTCCGATGCGGGGCACCAATCCTCGCAGTAGAGCGATCATGTCCAAGGCGATGAGGACCAGCAGGGCGGCCCACACCGCCCACACCAGGGTGACGAACAGCGCCGACACGGCTTCGGCGGGCAGGGTTCCGCCGCGCAGGTACTGCCCCAGCCACACCCAGGAGAGGTCTTCGCTCAGCGGCCAACCAAGTCTGGAGGCGAGCGCCGGTAGCCCGATGAGCACGACCACGGTGATCAGTGCTTCTGCCACGACAGGACCCGAGCTCTTCGGCATACTCCTCATCCGCCTTTCTCTTTCGTGCGCTGTTCGCGGCTGTGTGGCCTGGTTGCGATCACGGCTGGTGTGCGACCGCGGTCGCTTCGGCTTCGATATCTCGCTCGGCGATCGGTAGCAGAACCGGGGCGTAGGAGGTCTGGGCCCGGACCGCGACCCGGCCGTCGGCGATCACGGCTCGGCCTCTCGTTCCGGCCGAGTGCAGGTGTGCCAGCGCCGCATCGTGGGCTGCTGGTGGATCCAGTACCGGGGCGCCCCCGGCCAAGGTCGCTTCTTGGTCGACCTGATGGGCGCCGGCCCGGGCCGCTGAGTGCGCGAGAGTCATCAGCTCCGCCTTGGCCACCAGCATCTGACCGCCCTCCCACACCAGGGCGAACACCACCCCCAGCAGGGGCATCAACAGGATCAGGAACACCGACGCCTGTCCGTCATCCGCCCGGAAGCGGCAACGGCGCCCCTGGACCGGGCCGGGAACGAAGTCCGTCATGGAGTGCTCCCTCGGTAGGGGTCGACCGGCGAGGATGCACTCGCCGACACCCTGTGCCTCCCACCCCATACGCCCAGGTCCACCACCGTCACCGTGCACTCCACCTCCACCTCCACCGCCCCGCCGGGAGCGAACCGGCCGGTGTCCACCCGCGCAGCGAATCGGGTACACGCCAGTCCCCGGTCGGTGAGTTCCTGTTCCGCCGCCTGCCTGGCCTGAGTGCGCGCGGCGCCCGCCTCGCGCTGTAATGAGGCGGTCCGCGCCGCGGCCGCCGCGGCGTCCTGGGTGATGAGCGCGGCCGAGACCTGGCGACCGGCCACGACTATCAACATCAGGGCCAGCACGATCACCGGAATAAGGAGGGTCAGTTCCACTGACGCGCTGCCCCCATCACCCCTGCAGCGTCTGCGCTCCTGGCCACGGGGTTTGCTGCTGGTCATGGGGCCAGGCGTTCTACCGGGCCCGACACCTGGGAGGAGACCGGCACCCGTGCCCCGGGCAGCAGACTCGGGGCCTGGCCGCTGACCCGTACGCGTGCCTGTTCCGGGCCCCGCTCGGCCTCGACCCGAACCTGTCGCAGCACGCTCCCGCCCAGCTGTTCGTGGGCCTGCTCGGCGCGCTCGTAGGCAGCAGTCGTGGTCCCGTCGAAAGCACGGGCGGCGGACAGAGCCTGGGAGGCCACCGTTTGGGCGCGGTGCTGGGCGTGCGCCCACAGCCCCATCTGCACCACGGCCAGCACCATCATGAACACCACCGGCAGCACGAACAACGCTTCCGCGCTGCCTCGGTCACTGCGCCTTTCCCACTGGCGACGGGTGCGCGGGCAGGTGGGGTGGGTCACCGGTTCACGCCCAGGTCGATGGACTCAGCCGCTGAGGTGAACTCGCCGATGAGAATGCCGCCGACCACGGTGGCGATGGTGATGGCCACCATGATCGTCAACACCCACTCCGTGGTCGAGGAACCCGCATCCGTTGTGGCCTTGCGTGCGGGAACAAGTCGTATGCGTGCACGACTCCAGACATAGCGAAGAACGCTCTTCACGCTGGGAACTCCTTCTACAGACTCAGAAACCGGCCATCACGTGGACCAGGGCGACATAGACGATGAGCAGGAGAAAGCCCGAGACCAGGCCCATGGTGGGCAGCGCCATGCGCTCGGTCGCCGCGAGCGCGGCGGCCTCGGCCTCGGCCGACCGGCGGGTCCGCAACGACGCTGCCTTCGCGGTCAGGGACGTGCGGGTGCGCGCGCCCGACGCTCCGCCCAGCCGCAGCGAGGCGGCGAGCTCGGCGAGTTCACGCACCCCGCTCTGGGTTGCCAGGGCCTCCAGGCCTTCCCAGGGGGGTCGGTGGCGCAGCGTGGCGGTGCGCACCGCGCTGCGGATGCGCTCGGGGGCCGTTCCTCGCCCATGCTGGAGTGCGGTGGTCAGGGCGCTGGTGCTGCCCGCGCCGGCCGCCAACCCCATCACCACCAGGTCCGCCAAGACCGAGGTGGCGGTCCGCAGTGCGGCACGCTGACGTGTGGCCGCCCTGTGGGCGGACAGGTCCGGGGCCAGCACACACCCGATGAGAATCATCAGGGCGAGCAACCCCACCGGCAGGGTGTCAGGGAGAGCACCGCCCGCAGCGATCAGCACCAGGGCGAGGAGTAGTCCGAGCACGGTCGCTGCCGCTTTCTCCGCCCGGTAGTCCTGCACCGAAGTACCGGCCGCCGACAGCGTGTCGGCCATCCGTGGCCCGGGGATTCGCGTGTGGGCGAGCATGCCGCCCGCCCGGTGCCCAATCCGTCGCGCCCACCCTTCGTGGACGGCCATACGTGGTGAGGGGTCAGGCCTGGGAGTCAGTCGCTCCGTGAGGGTGGGGCGGCGCAAGGCATAGGCGCCGACACACACCCCGGCCCCGAGCATGCTCCCAGCCAGTCCCAGCATCATGGTGCTCATCGCCCACCACCGGCCACTGCGGCCGCGGTCATCCGAGCTGGCGGGTATGGGGAGAAAGGGCGCGATTGCTCGGCCGGGGCGGCCAAGCGGGCCAGCCAGAGGAAGGAAAGGGCCCACACCCCACCGACCAGGCCGAGGACCAGCTGGCCGGTGACCGTGCCCAGGGGTTCCAGGAATTCGGGGTTGAGTGCGACCATCCCGACCAGCATGATCGTGGTCGCGGCGGCGATGATGCGCACCGAGGAACGCACCCGAGCTCGCGAGGAGGAGACCCGGGCGATGCTGGTCGCCCGCTCCCTGGCCGCCTCGGCCAGACGCGACAATGCTCCGGCCACGTCTCCGCTCTGACGAGAAGCGCCCATGGTCAAGGTGAGGGCCACCAGATCGCCCAAATCCGAATCGACATCGCCTGCGAAGGCCGAGGCCGCCTGGTCCATGGGCTGTCCCGCCCTCAGCCGTGCCTCCAGCCCCTGTACCTGGGTGCGGATCGGTTCGGGGGCGACCGGCGCTGTCGCGGTGATGGCCTGATGCAAGCCGGAGGCTCCGGTGATCATGTCCCTTAGCTGTTCAGCCCACGAGGCCAGCCCCTCGGCCAGGTCGGCCTGTTTCTGTGAGGTGGTGTCGGGGCCGAGCAGCGTGGGCATCCACCAACCGGCCGCCGCGGCGAGCACCACGCCCACCGGCCAGCCCGTCACCACACCCACCAGCGCCCCGGCGCCGGTTGAAGCCGCCAGGCGCATCCAGGTGTCGCGCTGGCGCCACCTTCTCGCCCAAGCCGGTGTGCTCGGGCCGGTGGTGGTGCGTTGGGGCCACAGGCTCGCGGCGTAAGCAGCGCACGCGAGTCCGGCTCCCACCAGAAGTCCGCCGAGCGACAAGCCCACGGCACCCTCCGCCCACGGGCCCATCACACCCACCCCCGGAACGTGTATCCGGCCCGGTGCAATCGGTCCGCGACCACCCCGGAGGGAGCGCACACCAGCTCGCCCGAGCAGGTGTGCGACGTGCGCAGGTAGAGCTCGTTGGAGATCACCTGTTCGCCTTCGGCGCCGACGACTTCGCGAACGCTGGCCACATACCGCTCCCCCGCATGGGAGGTGTCGATGTGCACCACCAGATGCAAGGCCGCCCCCACCAGTGACGCCGTTGCCGAAGCCGTGAGGCGTTCCGGGCTTTGGGCACAGTAGGCGGCCAGCTTCGCGAAGACCTGCCGGCTGGAGGAGGCGTGGATGGTGGACATCGATCCGTCCGTTCCCATGCTCATCGCGTTCAACAACGCAATGGTCTCCGCTCCCCTGGTCTCGCCGACGATCACCCGGTCCGGGCACATGCGCAAGGCTGCCCGCACCAACTCCGCCACGCTGATGTCGCCGATGCCCTCCACGTTCGCGGGGCGCCCCTGGAGGGCCTGGACGTCCAGATCGGTGTCGGGCAGGCGGTGCAACCCCAGCTCGAAGGCGTCCTCCACCGTGACGAGGCGTTCTCCTTCCAGGGCGCCCAGCAGTGCCCGCAACAGGGTGGTCTTTCCGGAGTTGGTCGCACCGGAGATGAGCACGTTCAACCGAGCCCCCACGGCTGCACGGAGCAGCTCCTGCGCGGTCTGGTCGATCATCCCGGACCGAGCCAGATCCCGCAGACGCAGGTACCGGGCGGGGTGGCGTCGGATGGTCAGGGTCGGGCGGGCCGCGACCCCGGGCATCACCGCCGACAACCGCTCGCCCCCGGGGAGCTCCATGGACAGGATCGGCGCGGCCACATCAAACCTGCGTTCCCCGCCCGGGGCGCGAGCGGCGGCCCACTGCACCAGAGCCACGAGTTCATCGTCGCTGGCAGCCACGGCAGGCCGGTGTTCCTTGTGCCCTCCCCCGAAGTCGAGTACGACCTCCTCAGAGCCGGTGATGTGGATGTTCTGCACCCCGGGCTCGACCAAGAGTTCTTCGATCGGTCCCAGCCCCAGAACGTGGTCCAGGACCAGGCGCCGCAACCGCGGTTCGTCCACTGTCACCCGTGTGCCTTGGACCAGGGCCGTGCGTGCCCGCTCTTCCATGAGCTGGTCCACCAGGTGGGTCACCGATTCGGTGTCCGCAGCGTGGTTCGGGTGGGTGGCCAAGTGTTCGGTGACACGGGCGGCCAGCTCGACCGTGATCGCGCGCACTGCGTTCTCACCGGGGCCCGGTTGGTCGACGGGTGCCAGGTCAGGGGTGTGGTGCATGGTCCTCATGCCGCCCGTACCTCCAGTGTGCGCGTCTGTCCGACGCCGAGGCCGAGTCCATCGAAGTCATCGCACAGCTCCGCCAGTGCCTTGGCGGCACTGATGAGCGGCATCCACTCCAGGGAGTCGGGATCGCGTCGGTGGGCATGCCAGGCCGCCAAGCGGTCGCGTATCCGCTGAGGCGGGTGGTGTTCGCCCCTGACCAGGGCCGCTCCCGACAGGTCCCAAGGGATGCGCGCCCACACCGGCAGGCCACCGGCGATCTGGGAGATCTCCGCCTCCGGATACGGGCACGCTCCGGTGATGGCCAAACCCACCCGGACCCCGTCCTGACGCAGCGAGGCCAGGACAGGGGCGCACACCCGCAGGCGTTCGGCCTGGTCGACCCGGCCCGCTTCGACCACTACGACGGTGATGTCGGCATGGCAAAGCAGGGCCGCCCCCGCGGACCCCGGCACCGCGCGCCCCACATCCACCACCGTCACCCTCCCTGACTTCAACAGCCGGGGATGACGGGCGAGGGCCTCCACCGCGCGTCCTGCCTTGAGAGGGTCACTCGGTGCCGCCACAACCTGCAGCCCGCCCGAGAGTTCGACCGCGTGACGCAACACAGGATGGTGGCCACCCGTGCCGGTGTTTTCCGGCGAGGGCAGAGTCACCGACGAGCCCGCCGGAAGGGGTGAGCGCGAGGCCGCGGCCAACGACACCAAACCCGATGAAGCTGTTTCCATGCCGTGCCAGGCCGCCACATCGCCCCCGGAGGCATCGGCCTCCACCAGCACCGGCACGGTCACCGGGCCGCTCGGCCACGCGGCGGCCATGGCCGTGGCCAGACTCGTCACACCCGGAGCTCCACTCAACGAGCACACCGCCACCACCGTCATCGATTCCGCTCCCCATCCTGGTTCTGGGTCTGTTCGTGCGGGTTGACCACCGCGACCTGGACCTCACCGGCAGAAACCGCATCCGACACGCGGCCCACCGCCTCTCGGGGCACCACCACCTCGACCACCTGACTTTCGGTACCGAACCCGTCTCCGGCATCCGCGACCACGCGATGCACCAAAGCGGTCACCACCCCCGGGCTCGCCTGCTCTGTGTCCTCTTCCTCTGCGGCCTCTGGCGCGGTCCCGCCGGGGATCAGGTCCACCGTCGTGCCCGCCTGCACATCCTGGGGAAGGACTGCAGCCCGGACGGCGACCAGCGCCGACCCTCGCTCCGGCCACAGTGCGGAGTCCGACACCGCGCTCGCCACCAACGGTGACCCCGCCGGCACCGGGCGGGTCAGCACCATCCCGGTCACCGTGTCCGGGCCCAGCAACCGCAACCCTTCGCTAGGCGTGGTCTCCACCGATACGAGGTCTTCGGCGCTGATCACGTGTCCGGCAGGCAGATCAGCAGCGAGCACGGCCACCGATGCACTCTCCTCTCCCGCCATTCCGGCCCACGCCCCCGCCGCCCCACCGCCCGCGATCAGCGCTGCGGCCAGCAGAGCCCACTTCCACCGGCGGCGCGTGGTCGCCGCCAACCGCACCGACTCCCACTCCCGACCACCGCTGGCCCCATGGTCCCTATCCTTGGTTTTCTGGTTGGTTTGCTGGGGATTTGCGAGTGCGACCATCCCGTCCTCTCTTTCCGTGTCTTTGTCTGCTGCCTGGTCAGCGGGTGTGGGTGACCACCGCGTGAATCTCACTCACCACAACCGCCTCGGTCGAGGACGTGGACAAGCCCTCCAAGTCGCCGCCGTCTCCGGTGCTGGTGGACCAGGACACCGACCACTCCCACACGGCCTCCAGGCCCACTTCGCTACCCGGGCCGCCGGGTGGGAGTGAGGTGTAGGTGTGACCGCAATCGGGTGAGCCGCTCTCACGGAAGACCGCACGCGAGAACACCGTCCCGGCGCTTTGGCACACCACCTGATGGCCGTCACCGGTGTCCCACAGCACTCGCTCAGGTGTGGCGGTCACCGTCACCGATCCCGCGCTCACGGATGCCGTAGCTGAGACCTGCTCCCAAGAGGCAGCGTCGATCCACATCCACGAGGGCATGTTCACGAACCGCGGTTTGCCCAACGGTGGCGCAGTACCGATCTCCGGGGCAGGCAGGCTCATCGATGCACGCGCCTGCTCAGCCAGCACGGCCGGATCGATGACTACCGGTGTGTCCTCGCCTTCAGAGGCCGAGAGGGCTGTAGCGGAACACCTCGCCTGCCCCAAGGGGATCTGAACCGGCCCTTCCTGACCGGATTGGATGAACTCCATATCCGGCGTCACACACGGAGAGCTCGTGTTGGGGCCTCCCCCAGGTCCACCCTGGGTCAGGGACGAAGCAGCCGCGTTCCCTGTCGCCACTGGACCCGAGCCAGGGGTACGGGCAACCACCTCGCAGGACGCGCCTGAACAGGAAAGATGATCATCAAAACCGAGGGAATCAGCCCAAGCCGTCGAAACAGGGAACGCGCAGCACGCAAGTGCCACAACACCGACCAGAGGTCCGTTACTCAACCATCCGGTCAACATCCGTTGGGTTCTCCAGCCCACAGCTCCTCTACCAGCCACTCATCCCCAACCTGAGTCACGGTGGCTGTGTAAAGCCTCGAGCTGTCATCAGACACATCACGAGGGGAATAGCCTTCCAACACCCATGCGGTGTTGTCCATGCAGTCTTCGACCACGACAGTCGCTGGATCACTCTCCAGATCGATGTCCGTGGCCTCGGGGTACAGGGTCGGCTCACCTATTGCCGTAGCGCCATCGAGCATGTCCGTGGTGAGTTCAAGGGCCTGACCTCGCGCGTACCGATCCAGGTCCGGATGGTCTTCGGCTCCTTCCAGTGAGGCCTCGACCACGGCACCCATCATTCCTGTGTAGGCCTCCAATGCAGGCTCCTCGGGGGAAGTAACCGGATCGGAGGGTGCGGCCAGAGTCGGTGGAGTGCTCGTCTCTGCTTGCTCGAGTGCACCCTCCGGTGACGCGCACCCTGCCAACACCACCACGGCTGCTGCCCACCCCAGCATGCGCACCGCGCACCTCCGATTCCTCAACCGTCGCAACCTCACACCCGTGCTTTCGAAGGGTGACACTAGCCACACTTAGAGTCACTTCACAAGAGGAATTCGGGCACTCTCTGTAACCAGAACTGTGAAGAGAACCACCACCTTGGGGTGTCGAACTGTCTACCTGCACAAACACCGGAATGAGCAGACACAATCAGGGCCGCTCCGGCATTGGAGCGGCCCTGCTTTGCGTTCTATGTCAGGCGACTGGTTGCCGCAGCGCTTCCCACTGCCGCACGAGTCCGGCCAGCTCGTCCCACTCCCCGGGAGTTGGGACCTGACGCACATTTGAGCAAGAACCCGGTGTTGGAGAGCTGTGCCGTTGTGGGGCGGGGTGCTCTCGCTGTCGCCCGCGGTAACGCTGTTCGTGGACAACCAGGTATGGGCGGACCCCGCGCCCGCCCTGTTCGTCCTCGCACCAACCGAACCTCGGCAATCGCTCCACCGCTCGCGGTGCGTTCGGGCCGCGAGCCCGGTCGGTGTGCTGTCGGCGGGCTTGGTCGTAGCGCCGGACCCACTCCGGCTCCGCAAGCGGTACCGGCTGTTGCACCGTTGCCACCCCTTGCGCGGATCGCTCTTGGGCCACCGGTTGTCGGCGAATTGAGGGTGGCGGCTTGCCCGCGCCGATGATGGCTTCGAGCGCGGCTCCTACCGTCCAACGCACGCGGCTGGCCCAGCCGCGTCGACGCTTGCGGTGTCGGCCCCTACCATGGTCCATGGTCTTCCTCCTGGTGTATTCAGGTGGGAGGTCACGCCTCGGGTGGTGTTCCAGCACCGTCCGAGGCACTTTTTTCTTTAGTTCTGCTTTGTGTTCGGTTGCACGGTCGGCTGCTCGGATCGGGGTGGGTGTCAATGGCCCCGCGAGGTCGTGCGCCCCTCATGAAGCTGCGCTTCCTCACCCCGACCCTGCGCCGTCGCCAGGTGCTTCTACCCGGCTCTCGCGCTACTGGTGCGAGAGATGCCTCGGAGCATGTGGTGGGCGCATGCGGGCATAGCGAATAAACCCCTCATTTTGGGCACGGAACATAAGTCGGTCAAATGGGAATGGCTGTTCGCCCGGGCGAACGCTGCGGTTGCGATGTTTCCCTATACTCGCGAGAAGTTTCAACCCCACATTGCGTAGAAGACATGGACCAGCACAAACACAGAAGTGCGTGCTGTGTGGGTGTGGCTTGCACGCAGCCCCTTTACGGCTTCGGGTCCCGCAGCGCGACCCGCTCCCGGCCTTGATGATCACCTGCCCCGATGTGGGGTGGAGGATGGCCGTTCAGCTCGGCCGCACGGCTGCCACGAACACGCTGGTGTAGTAGTCGCCGTCGACGGGTTCGACCCGGATGTTCTGGCCGGTGCGCGGTGCGTTGACCATCTGTCCCTCGCCCACGTACATGGTTACGTGCGAGGGGCTGCCTCCTGGGGCCCCGGTGTCGTAGAAGAGCAGGTCCCCCATCTGTAGGTCTTGCAGGTCTACGTGGGTTCCGGTGTTGACCTGGTCGGTGGTCACCCGGGGCACGGTGACTCCGGCCGCTTTCCAGGCCTGCATGGTTAGCCCTGAGCAGTCGAACCCGTGTGGGCCGGTGCCGCCCCACACGTAGGGTTTGCCGACCTGGGCCAGCGCCCACTCCGCCGCCGCTCGCCCCTGTTCACTGCTCACGCCCGACCCCACCCGAGGCGTTTGCGTGACGGCTTGGGCTGCGATCTCGGTGTAGGTCTTGATGTGCCCCATGACCTTGTCGACGTACCAACTGGCCCGGTTGTAACGCAGCAGAGCAGCCTCAAGGTCATCCTGATCGGTGAAGTCGACTACTTCGGCGTTGGGGTGGCTCACGCACAGGTAGACCGCTGCGCTCCAGGTGGCGTCGCGGATGTTGTGCGGGTCGGCGACTCCGTCACCGTTTCCGTCCAGACCGTGGGTGGCCCAGGTGGTGGGCAGGAATTGCATCGGCCCGACCGCCCGGTCGTACTCGACGTCTTCGTCCCACTCGCCGTCGTCGCTGTCCATGTGAGGTGTGGTGTTGCCTCCGGCTCCGCTTCCGTCCAGCCGCGGGCCGATCATCTTGGGCCGCACGTCACCCGACGCCGACACCTTCCGGTCTGTGACATGGTCGGATTCGACTTTGCCGATCCCGGCCAGGACCGACCACGTCATTCCGCGGCACTGCTCGTGCTCACTCTCCAACCCTGCGGCGGCCTGGACGTAGGCCTCCAGGACAGACGCGGGGATCCCCTCCACTTCCCCCGGCACACCGGGTGGGTGCCGCTCTGGGCTGCCCGGCACACCGATGAACAGCACCGGCACCAGGAAGAGCGCACCTGCACCGGCGATCGCGTACCGGATCACTCCTGGTTCTGCCTTGGGTGATGGTGGCGGTGGGCGATATCGCGCAGGCTCAGTCGCTGGCGGACCCCTTGCCCGGCGGGCCGCCAGACCTCCTCCGCCGGTCCCGGAGCGCTGAGTCGATCATGGGTGGTCAGGTAGGCGCCGACCATGCCGGAGACCGACGAGGCCAGTTTCGCGGCCAAGTGGTCCTCCCGCACCTGGGAGTGGACGGCGAAGAGCACGATCGAGGGCAGTCGGCTCTCTCGGGCCAGGCGCCCGTAGCCGACCATTTTCCGCTGCACTTTTGTTAGGGGCTCGGTTCCGGTGTCGTACTCCCAGAAGGCGTCCAACTCGGCCTCGGCCTGGCACCAGCGCATGTAGGCGTCGGGGCGGATGTAGCGCCCCCATTTCAAGGCGCAGGCGCGTTCGGATTCCCAGATCGCCAGGCGAGCGTCCTCACGCTCGCGGGCGGCTTGGGTGGTGGCGATCAGGCACTCGACCAGACCGAGTGTGTGCTGGAGTTGGGCCGAGTGGGCTCGGGCCAGGACACGGTCATGACGAAACCCCAACTCTTGGGGTTGGAGTCCTTGCTGTTCGGCCACCAGGGCGGCTCCGAGCGGAGCCAGGACCCACCGATCGGCCACGTGACGGCCGGGGAAGGGACGGAAGCGGTCAAGGAGGTCGTAGCGGTGCAGTTGCAGGAGCCGTTCGCGGCAACGCCGCCCTCCCGCTGCGGGAAAGTGCAGGCGGTGGAGTTGGCCGGTGGTCATGACGTGATGCGCATACAGGCCTGCGAGGATCTCTCGGTCGCGTGGAGTGATCCTCGGGGCCAGGTAGATGAGCCTGCGCGCGTATCCGGCAAGGTCGCCCTCAGGGCCGGTATCGGCGGGGGTGTTCACTGTGCCCACTTGTCCCTCTCGCTTTCGCCTCGGCCCTCGGTGTTGGGGTTCTGGCTCGGTCCGTGAGCGCGAGCGGCCTTGCGCACCTGGGTGGCTCGGCCTTTGATGCCGTCCGGCAACGGCCGGGTCCGTACCGTGGCCGCCCCGAGTTCCTTGGCGCCCACCAGCGGGCGGACCGCGGCTTGGAAGGCGCCCAGGTGGGTGAGGTCGTAGGCGCCCAGCACCGGTTGGGTGTGCTGCTGCAGGCTGGCCGCGTCGTCGGGTGAGGCGGAGAAGTAGATCTTGGAGCGGGCGTTGGCCGAGACCGCCTTGCGCAGGTCCCCGGGGAGTTGTCCGAGTTCTTGGTGGGCCAACGTGAGGCCGAGGCGGTAGCCGCGGGCTTCGGCGAGCATGTCCTCCAAGCTTCCGGGCAGGTTGAGGAAGTTCTGGCACTCGTCCACGTAGGCGCCCAGGTCTTTGCGTTGGTGTTCGGGTGTGTGGATGCGGGCGGTGACCGCCTGCCAGGTCGCGGCCAGGGCGAAGGAACCAATCAGACTCGAAGTGTCCTCTCCCAGGCGGCCCTTGGGCAGGCGCAGCAGCACCAGGTGCCCGGTGTCGAACAGGGTGGGCATGTCGATGGTGGAGGGCCCTGAGGCCACCACCTGTCGCACCCAGGCGCGCAGCAGTGCGGTGCGGAGTTTGTTCAGGACCGGGCCGGTCACCGACGACCTTGCTGAGACGGTGAGCCCGGAGTACCAGCCCCAGAAGTCGGCCAGGGCTTCGTCCTCGCCGGTGCGGGCGACGACCTTGGCCATCACTTCGGCGCGCAGGTCATCGGAGGAGAGCAGCCGTGGCACGTCTCCCAAGGTCAGTGACGGGTCATTGGCCCGGGTCAAAGTGAGTGTGGCCGCCCGGAGAATGTCGTCGGTGCGTGGCCCCCAGTACTCGGCGTAGATGCGGCGGAAGATGCCCACGACGGTGTCGGAGGTGAAATCGGGGTCCGGGCCTTGGAGCAGGTTCAAGCGGGGTGGCGCCGCGTTGTCGTCGGGGTCGAAGAGCACCACCTTGTTCACCGCGTGCTCGGGTAGGCGGGCCAGGATGTCGGTGATCAGGTCCCCGCGCGGGTCGATTACCAGTCCCGCCCGTCCCGCCTCGGCGTCCTGCAAGACCAGGTTGGCCAGCAGTGTGGACTTGCCGGAGCCGGTTTTGCCGAGGATGTGGGTGTGCTGGCGGGCCTCCACCACCCCCAACGCGACCGGGCGTTGGGTGCCGGCATCGGCGTCGCCGACCACGCGGGTGTTCTCTCCCTCGCGTGGGACGGCCGGTGCGGGTGCGGCCGGGCGGGCCCCAGCGCGGGCCAGGCCGGGCACGCTGGTGTCGGTGGGCAGGTGCGCGATCCCCGCGAGTTCGGCGGTGGACAACAAGGCGCCGTGGGCCAGGAAGCGGTGCACCGCCCACCAGGCGGGCTTGAACATCACGTGCCGGTGCAGGTGGTTGGTGCCCGAGGTGAACACGGCGAAGCTGGAGGCGATGCCGTGGGCCCGGCCCCGCAACCGCTCCCGGAACTCATCGCCCTCGTGTGTGGTGGTCAGAACGTAGGAGAGCGAGCACGCCAGCCTGGGGCTCGAGGCTTTGTTCAGGATCGCGCGGATGTCGTCCCCGACCCCCGGCAACGACACCGGCCTGCGCATCCCGCCTCCGGCCCCAACCGGGGTGAGGGCGTCCACCAGGGCCGCCCCCATCCCCGTGTGCCCGGCGATACGGGCTGCCGCTTGGCGGGCGCGTGCGGCCCGCCAAGCCGTGACCGGACGTGCGGTGATCCGGACCAGGGCGTGTTCGCCTTCGACCAAGGCCTCCATCGCGCCCAGTAGAGGGCGCGCGGGGTCGTCATCGAACCGGGTCTGCAACGGAAACACCTCCGCCTGCCCCAGACCCAGGTGCCCGCCGGTGGTGTAAGCACCCGCTGGGAGCGGTGACTCGTTCGGGGCCAGGTGGCGGGTGGAGGTGGTGGCACCGGGCCAGGCCGCCGAGATCGCCCGCTCCACCGTGCCCGGAGGTACGGTTCCGGGTACCCACACCTGGTAGCGGACCCCGGCCGCGGAGCCGATGATTTCCAGGGCCAGGTGGGGTTGGAGCAGCCACCGTGACCAGCGCGGGCGCAGCAGCCCCATGGTGTGCTGCCAGAACGCACGCGCGTTCTCCAGGCTGGCCTCGGACGGGGGCAGGATCTCCACCACCCTGGCCTCCTTGGACAGGTGGATGTGACGGGCCCACCTGAGCCCGAGCACCACCGCGCCCACCAAAGCCCCGGTGAGTGGGATAGCCGCGATCAGGAGGAAGATCCCCCCGCCGAGCAGGAAATCCAGCATTAAGCCGCCTCTCCGTCGTTGCCTTTGTCTTCGTCCTCGTCCCAGGCCAGGTCGATGTCGTGGTCCTGGTCGTGGTGTTCGAGCTCAGCCGCCGCTTGTCCGTCGGCGCGCATCGCGGCCAGCTCGCCCGGGTCGGAGGTGATCAGGGCGTGCTCATGCGGTGAAGCGAGGGGGTGGAACCCGACCCGTTGGTGTCCGGCCACCAGTAGGGCGGAGCCTCGGGGTGCGGTGCCCACCAGGTGGGTTTCGCCCGCCGAGAGGTGGAAGGCTTCGGCTACCGCGTCGAGGTTCTGCGGGGCTTGCTTGAGCAGCACCTGAGTGGCGGCGTTGGCGATCACCACCCGCCCCAGCTCCGTGGCCAGCACGTCCCCCACGTCCTGGGTGACCAGGGTCAGGCCCATCCAGTGTTTGCGTCCGGCCTTGGACCAGCGGGCCAGGTAGCGGGCCGCGGCCGGATCCTGGAGCAGAAGCCACGCCTCATCGACCACCACCATCCGAGGCCGTGCGAGTCCGGGGCCGGTGACATTGCGCCAGATCGCGTTCAGTGCCAGCAGCACCCCCACCGGGCGGACCTGCTCGGGCAACTCCTTGAGGGAGACCACCGTGAGGTGCCCACCCACCCGAGCAGTGGAACCGCCTTCGAACAGTGCCGCGTAGGAGCCGTGAACGAAAGGCTCCAGCCGCTCAGACAGGCCCTGGGCTGCTCGAGCCGGGCTCTCTCCCGTGCCAGGGTCGGTGGCGATCTCCTCCAACGCCTCAACCAGATCCGCCAGCACCGGCGCGGCCCTGCCCCAAGTGGCGGGATCTCGGGTGATCCCGGCTCCGGCGTAGGCGGTCACGATCGCACGGTCCAACACCGACTTGTCGATCGCGGTCAGCTCACCGACCATCGCCCCGATCAGGGTGTGCAGGAACAGCGCCCTGGACGTGAACGACCTGCCGTCCTCACCCTCGCCGGGCGTGGGCAGGGCGAACGGGTTCAGCCGCCCTTCGGTACTGCCAAGGCTGACAGTGGTGCCGCCCACCGCCTCAGCCAGCCGCAGGTACTCCCCCTCCGGGTCGATGACCGCGACTTCGACACCCACCAACAGAGATCGGAGGATTTCGAGTTTGGCCAGATAGCTTTTTCCGGCCCCGCTCCGGGCGAGGATGACCGCGTTGTGGTTGTCCAGATCGCCGCAGAACCGGTCCCAGGCCACCAACCCCGACGAGTGGGTGTTGGTGCCGTAGACCACCGTGGTCTCGCCCAGATCCGCGACCAGTTCCGGTGAGGTGAAGGGCAGCAGGGTGGCGGCGGCATCGGTGTCCATCGACCGGCCCATCCCGAGTGCGTCGGTGCCCAGCGGGAGTGTGGAGATCCATCCCGCCAACGCACGGAACGTGGAGGGGACCGCGTCCACCAGAAGCGAGTCACACAGGGCTTTCACCTGTTGAAGCTCGGCCTCCAGATGCTCCAGGCAGGTGGCGTGCACGGTGATATACACCGCGACCCGAAAAAGTCGCCCTTGGCCGGTGGCGATGCGGTCCGCGATCTCGGCCGCATCAGCCGCGGCCGCCAGCTGGTGCGGGTCCTCTACTCGGCCTTGGCCAGTGCTGGTGCGGTGCGCCGACTCCAACCGGGCCCGCCGTTTGCGCAGCTGGGTGGCGGCGCGGAGTGCGGGGACCGGGTCCAGGTGGAAGCTGATGTCGAGCTGGCCCGGGTAGGCCAGCAAGGGTTCGGCCCAGCCGACCGCGACCTCGCGCGGGTAGCCGGTGACCGCGAGGGTCTGGCATACCCCGCCCTCGACCTCCAGGTGTCGGGCCCCGACATGGAGGGCCGGGCCGCCCAGAGCCGGTGAACCGGCGTTTTTCCACGAACTGCGCGCAACCATGGTGTTCATGCCTCCTGCTCGTTGTTGGCGTCGACGTCCAGGTCTTGCTCGTCGGGGTCGGTCAGGTGGGTGCCGGGGGCGGTCATCGACGCCCGCAGTGCCTGCTCGGCCGCTTGGCCGTCCAGGACCTGCGTGCGCACCCCGAGCGCGGCGAGCCGGTCCGCGACGTCTTCCGCACGGCGGCGCAGAGCCCCACCTGTGCGGCGGGCGGTTCCGGTGGTGGTGACCACGACCAGCACCTGCTGGTGGGAGAGCTCGTGGGTGGCGGCGATCTCGTCGAGAAAGTCGGCGTGCGCCGCCGCGGCATCGGCCAGGGCCGGGCGGTGCAGGTGGTCGGCGTTGGCGCGCACCATCGCTACCAGCCCCGACAGGTCAGCGCGGCGGCGTTGCACCAGGATCTGGACAGGTTCGGTCAGCGAGTCGAGCACCCCGGCGAAGGCAGCGACGACCTGGTCCTGTTCGCGTCCGGAGGCGAGTTGGAACGGGATGGTGGTGCAGGCGATCACCGCCGCGCACCGGCCGCCCAGGTCGATCACCCCGCCGGGGGTGATGGCCGAGGCGGGCAGGCGCAGCGGCGCGAGCTTCGGTTGCCTGAATCGGGGTGTCCAACGCGGCAACGCCGGAAGTTCACCGGACGGTGCGGGGACCAGGTGCTGGGGCGCGCGCTTCCACGCCCACGCGCTGGCCAACACCTTCTCCAGGCCACGGCCGTCGCGCTCGGCCAGAGCGATCGCGATGACCGCGCCCAGGAGCGGGGCCAACACCAGCGCGAGGACCCACAGCGGGATGGCCTCACGCAGGAGCAGATAGGCGACCCATGCTGCGGCCAGGGCCGGGGCGATGATCAGGCACTGGCGGGCGGTGAGGTTGAACAGCAAAGGTTCGGGGCGGTCGATGTCAGCGGGAATCCGGCCCCGCCACGCCGAGGGTTCTTCAGGCACAGGCTCCCTTTCTCAGAGTTCTTCGAACGCGGGTGGTGGTTACTGGGTGTCGCGGCGGGGTTTGGGGAAGAGCCCGTACTGCTTCCACCGCCGTTTCGGGTTCGGGAAGAGCGGCCGCTGCCCCTTGACGTGGGCGGGTTTGCTCCACTGCACGGGCAGCGCCTCCGGCAGGTGACGCAAACTCGGCGCGGACGCCGGGCGCGGCGCGGGTTCGGGCGAGCCGAGGCGTTGGGTCGCGCGCCGGCCTGGGACCCGGACCGGGGGCGGGGTCGGCAGCACGCCTTGCCGCCACCGGCGCTGCGGCACCCCGGAAGCGCTACCTCCCTGCGGTGTGGCGCCAGACGGTGAGGGGCGTGCGAAGAGCGTCTGCTGTCCGGTCGTGGGTGATCCGGGCATACGCCCCTCCTCCAACGCCCGACGTGCGGGTGCAGACGGCGCGGGGCGCGGCGGCGGCACCGGAGGCAGTGCTTTCTGACCCGGCAGAGCAGGTGTGGGACCGCCGGGGTCGGGGCCCGGTCCAGGGCGAGGCCACGGGCCACTGGAACCGGGTCCGGGAAGAGCGCGCCGACTACCCCTGGTCAGGTCTCCGACCGGATCGGGCGGGTCGTGGCGGTGGCGATACCACCAGGCCTGGGGCTGGACCGGTTGGAGCCCGGAGCCCGGTTTGGTCTGGTATCGGGGCAGCGGTTTGCCAGGGCGGCGTTGGGGCCAGCCGAACTGGGGTTTGCGGAACCCTAGGTCGAAGGCCTCCGGCAGCCTCAAAGAGCCCAGGCTGCGGAACGCCATCATCCAGGCGATGTTCTTCAACAAAGCGGCGAGCGGGCTCGTGCCGGGGTTGGGTTGCCACACCAGACGGGACACCCACGAGCCGATCCGGATCTGCACATACAGCAGCACCAGGAGCAGCATGATGTTCATCAGCCACCCGTCACCGCTGGCACTCCCGGTCTCGGGGTCGGCGATGACGCTGCTGGCCAGGGTGATGGTGTGCTCGGAGCCGGTATCGAGCACCACCTGGTTCCCGCCGGGCCCGGTCGTGGTGGCGGCGGTGTCGTTGCCCATCAACGACATCTGGCCCTCGAAGAAGAGCTGCATCATCGCCAGGAACGCCACGGCTTGAGCGATCGGGATCGCGCACGCCCCCACCAGGGACTTCCACCACAGCTCCGCGAGCCGGTTGGTGTGCGGCAGGGCGTGGAACATCAGCAGCAGCGGGGCACCGATGACCAGGACGATGACCACGCAGATGCGGACCGCTTCGCTGATCATCCACACCACTAACAGCACGACGATGACGACCAGCAGCAGCACGGTGAACAGGACCGCTTCCACGAGGATGATGTCCACTCGCTCGCGCAGATTCTCCGCTGCTTCGCGGGCGTCAATGCCCCGCGCACCGATGGCGGTGGACATGTTGTTGGACAGGCGGATGATCTCGGTGGAGATCCACATCGACAGGTTCGAGGCGGCGAACCCGGCTACGAGCCGGGGCAGCAGGTCCGTGGCCGAGTAGCGCATCTGGATGGTCTGGTAGCCCATGGCGATGACAGCGCCCGCCACGATCAGCAGCAGGTAGACGATGTTGGCGGTGGTCAGGATGCCGGTGTGCAGGGCCTTCATGCCCTCGGTCGGCATCGGGGTCCAAAACGCCCGTTCGGCCACCCATGCCAGGGCCGGATTCAGCCCGCTGATGACGAAGTCCGCGAACCAGTTGCTGACGTGACAGCCGCCGTCGGTCAGCCCGCAGTCGAAGACCTTGTCATCGGTCTCCAACTCCACCGGCTCCTCGGAAAGCTCCGTCGGGTCCTGTTGCCCGCCTCGAGGCTCGTCCTCGCGCTCATCCTCGGGAGGCGGGAGCGGGTCGTCGGTGATCTCCGGCTCCGGAGCAGGCTCCGACTCATCGGGCCCGGGCCCTGTTGCCGGTTCGGGGTCGGGTGCGGGTTCTTCCGGAGGTGGGAGCGGGTCGTCCGAGGGCGGCGGCAACGGCTCATCGGATGGCGGATCAGCCGGAACCCGACCCCAAGTCAGCGATGGCCTCATGCGCCACCACCGGCCTCACCCGCGGCGAGGATCCATTCCAAGATGCTCATCAGTACCGTGGCCAGCACCGCGATCCCGTAACCGATGGCCACACCCGTCAGCGCCCTTTTGGCCCCGTCGATCGCACCCGGTTCGCCCCCGGCGACCAGCCACCGCACCCCCGCGATCGTGAGAAACAAGGTCCCCAGCGCGGTAGCGAGCACCATGATCACCAGGTAAACCCGGTTGACCACGGCCACCAGCGGCGCCGCCGTAGCCTCCGCTGGCTCCACCGGTCCCTCGACGTCCCCCTCGGTGGTAGTTGCCCACACCCACGAGGCATCATCGGCCGTCACCATGCACCACACCGTGGCCACCAAGACGGCGACCATGATCACCAACAACCTGCGCACCCCGACCCCCTTCTCAGCACCACCGAGACCTCAGTTCTTCGAGGTGGCTCGGCGTCGTGGCCCTCTGTCGGGGGCCGGTCGGGCCCTTCTCGTGAAGCTCGCGTGGCCCGGCCGGCCCTTTTACTGAGTTAGGAAGCCAATGGCCACGGCGTCTTCGACGCCTCCGGTCGGGCGACTTCGTTGGCGCGGTGCCTGTCTCCAGGCGAAACCGGCGCACTCACCGCGAGGGAAGGACCGCTCGGGGCCCGGCCGGGGGCCGTGCTCAGCGCGGCGGCGAGTCGGCTCTCGGCCCGCTGGCGGCGCTTGGCCAGGGTTTTGTAGGCCACCCCGGTTTCGGTGGACAGCGCCACCAGCGAGACCTTCTCCAGGCGGGTGCGGGCGATCAGCTCCGCCTCCGCAGCAGTAACGGTTCCGGCCCGCACCGCGGCCTGCAGGACCGACTCAGCCGAGCGGGTGGTCTCGGGGTCGTCTTCGAGGTCGGTGGCTTCGGCCGAACCCCACCCCCGCTGTGCGGCGGCGGCCAGGGCGCGCTTGCGCTCGCCCAGAGCGGCGCGGCGCACCCGGCACAGCAGGTAGTAGCCCAACGCGCCGTGGTCCAAGGTGGCGGTCCGGATCTGGCGGATCGTGAACGCCACCAGCTCGGCCTCGACGCACTGCGCGCTGTCGGGGTCCAGGCCCCGACAGGCGCGGCCCACACACCCGCGCAGCAGAGGCATCGCCAGCCCCAGAGCGCCGACCATCCGCTCCTGCGAGCGGCGGGCCGCCCGCATGGTGTGCCGCCAGAGTGCGTCACGCACCAGGTTCGGGGTCGCGCGGTCCAGGAGGACCTCGCGCAGCTCGAGGAGCGAGTAGGTGCGCCCCTCCAACCACGGGTGCACGTGGGCGCCGTGCAAGGTCAGGTGTGTGGGCGCGATCTCCACAAAGCTGGATTCGATCTCACGAAGCAGAGAAAGGTTCATGTGTTCCCCCTGGAAGTGCCATCGGGATCCGACAAGGACCACTTAAAAGCACCGTGGACTCAGGGGTTGCTCAGAATGGACTCACAGCACGCTCAAACCTGACTCAGACCAGACTCAGAAGTGACTCACTAACACCAATGGAAGGTAAAGCATTTTGCCTTGGAGCACCAACGGAGGGGCGCGTGAGTCACGCGACCAGGAGTGGACTCACAGCCACTACCTGCACATATGCTGGACTCACGAGATGGCTCAGCGACTGACTCAGTGGACTCATGAGTCACCGCGAGTGTTCGATCTAGGGATCTCTGAAAAATTCTTCCTGGACTTCTCCGACACGCACAAGATCACGCCCAGAAAACCACCACGGAAGATTCTCTGGCGCACCATAATCACCCCCGAAACGACCCATGGAACCGACACATCTCATCTCAGCTGTGAATACACCGAGACTCTTCTCGATCCGGGGTTGTTTGCAATCTTCTTCACGGTGAATTGACCGATGGGGTGTCGAACTTGCCGTCACAGCAGCTCAGGATGAACACGTTCCACTCTGCGAACACCGAGCATCCTGTGCCACTCACCGACAAGTGGCTCTTGGTCCTGGAGGGGAGCGGTGGCCCCGGGGTAACCTGTACCAGCCGAACATAAGACCGTCCCCGCCCAACACACCTGGGCGGGGACGGTCTGCTTTCGCGCTATGCGCCGCGCACTGCCGCCACCAGGGCCGCCCACTCAGGGGCGGGGGCGTCCAGATGGCCCAGATCGCGGTTCTGCGTGTCGCGGACCGCGGCTCCCTGGTCGGTGGCACGAGCCTCGACGCAGTTGCCGCCTTCACCGTTGCTGTAGCTGGACTTCTTCCAACCTTCGGTCATCATGTGATACTGCCTCGAATCTCTTCCATCCGTGACCGTGATGCGGCCACCGGCAACGCTGAACTTCGCAGGTCCGCGAACGTCCGCTCGTAGCTTGCCACGATCTCGGGTCCCCTGAGGGTCATGCCCGTCTTCTGGCTCTCGACGTAGGCAACGGGGTTGCTGTCGGGGGCAGTACTCAGCCTAAACGACCCATTCAGACCAACGTGATCCTCGGTCGCTTCAGGGATGACCTGGACGGTGATGCGAGGGCGATGGCTCAGCTTCACCAAGTGGTCGATCTGGGCTGGCATGACGTGGGGGTTGGAGAACCGGCGCAGGAGAACTGACTCGTCGAGCAACACGACCATCATGGGCGGGTGCTCTCGGTCGAGGATCTGCTGCCGGAACAGTCGCGCTTGCACTATTTGGTCGATCTTCGCAGGTTGATCGTAGGGGGACGCGAGTTGGCTGATCGCGCGAGCGTACTGTTCCACCTGCACCAGGCCCGGCACGAGACCGAGGGCGTACTCGCGAATCTCGACGGCCACCTGTTCGTCCTCGGCAACTTCGCGGAAGTACCCGATCATGCCTGTCGGGGAGAACATCGCGTCCCAGGAGTTCAGTAGCACTCCGTTGGCGTTCAGGGCGGCATCGATTTGTTCTATATGAGACCTCCGCGTCCCTTTCTTTCCTGACTCCAGATCGCTGATCGTGCTCTGCGCGATCGCAGCGGCCCGAGCGAGCTCTTTCTGCGTCATGCCTGATAGGCCACGGTATTTCAGGAGCAGCTTACCGAAACGCTGCCGAGCAGAATCGCTTGATCCCACGTCTCACCACCAATATCGCCGGACTATCAGTTCGTATCGCTTGGCATACGAACACAAACGTTCTATGCGATGAATATAGACCAAGTCTCGAGAGCAGTGGAAGAGTCGGTCTCAAGCACCTCAGAGCACTCTGATCTGGCTAGATAAGGGAGCTTCTGGCTGGGGGCCGCTGCCCGACAACCACGGGCTTGGCTGTGGGGCAAGCAGTTGCAGACACACCCCGCCCACGATCGGGTGCGAGCAGACGTCAGCCCGCCCCGGTTGGGAGCCAAGGCGGGCCGAATCCAAACAACAAAGCTCCGGAGACCGAGATAGAGAGCGGTCAACGGAGCTGTCACCCCACCCCGAGCTAACCGAGGTGAAGACGCATGCAGTGTATCGCCCCCAAACCCACACACACCAGGCTAAGCAACCAAGCCCGCCACAGCTTCCCCGGACTTCCCCACCAGGTCAGCGAGGCCCGCCGCTGGGCCCACCAGACCCTCACCGGGTGGGGCATCACCGTCCCCGACCATTTCACGCTCGTGGTCACCGAGCTGGCCACCAACGCCATCGACCACACCCACAGCGCAGGCGAGAACGGCCGGTTCACCCTCCGTCTCGCGCTCCACACCGACCACATCCGCGTCACCGTCCGCGACGCCGGCCCCCGCCAGGGCCGCAGCCCCACCCGGCGCACCCCGAACCTGTCCGCGCAGCACGGCCGCGGCCTCGCCCTCGTGGACGCCCTCACCCGCGCATGGGGGCCGCTGAAGATCGGCACTGGCGTCTACGCCGAGGTGAGCCTGTGAGCAGCCTGCTGTTCTCGATGGTGCCCCTAACCCAGGCCATGCCCCGGCCCACACCCCGCACCCACGCCGTGATGGCCGCCCTGGAAAGCGTGCTGCTCGATACCGGCTACACCCCCCAGGTACACGTGGGCGAGTGGTCGATCGACGCCCGCCTCTACCAGGACCGCCACTGGGAACACGGGCGCCCCATCGGCCACCACCCCCTGTACGCGGTCGCGCTGCGACTGCACCAACACCACCCAGACCAGCTGGGGTGGCTGGCCGAGTACCCCGCCCGCACCCCCACCGAATGGCCCATGCCGCCCTCAGCGAAGAGTCTGCGCCGTCTGGCCTTCCTCGGAGACGTCTGCCGACCCGTGCACGTCCAGGACCTCGGCCTCGTGGACCACCTCACCGGCAGGCCAGGATCCCGATGAGCCGCCGCATCGACCACCGGTGGCGGATCACCACGCGGCGGCAACGCTTCATGGATCTGCGGTGGAAGGCCGCCACGACAGGTCGCGGGTTCGTCCTGACCCGCCAGAGGCGCCTGCTCGGGGCGATCTACCTACTCCTCCCGCTGCGTGGACCAGCCGAGCTCTTCTACTGCCTGGACGAGGTCGAGCACTACCTCGACCGGCACACCGCTCCGGCCTCCTGAACCGGCGGGCCGCCGACGCACCCCATACCCGTCCCCCGAACGCGGTGGGGTTTCCTGCGGCCCACCACGCCCGGGGCCTGCCCGGCTCAAGCAGGCCCCGGGCCCCAACACGTAGAAAGTCCCGCATGCTCACCAGGACACACCCCCCGCAGCCCCGCGAACTCGGCCCTTTCCGCGTGTTCGCGGTGTTCGCGGGCATGATCGTGACTCTGTTCGACCTGCTGGCCACCGCCATCGGCGAACCGTTCACTGAAGAGGAGCTGGCCTCCGAACTCGACCGGGCCAGCTCCGGGACTTGGTGGACCTTGGCCCGCCGCGACCAGGCACCTCCGGACTGGACGAGTTGGCAGCACTGGTACCGAGGGTGACACCCTCCACGCCTAAACCATGTTGTTCAAGCAGCGTCCCGCGAGGGTGCAACAGATCAAGGAACACCGCGCCCGCTGCCTCACTCGCCGCACCTTGTGGCTACCCGCCCAACCGTTGGGCCGGTACGGGCAGTACTGCCTGGCCCGCTACCAGCACGTGAGCGCTGCTGGAGGCACGGTGGATGTCCTGCCTGTCTGGAAGCTCCACCACCTGGAGCAACAGCGGATACTGCCCGACCTCGAAGTCACACCCGGCGCTGTCTACCTGCGCCGCTACACCCGGGTGAGCTCGCGCAACGGAGCTTTGCGGATCAGCGCCCCCGAGCTGGTCACCGCGACCACCGCGTTCCTGGGATGGGCGGCCCGCCAGCACTCCACCCCGCTGGCCGACTTCGCCCGCTGGCGCAACCAGGGGGCCCTGTGAAGGGCACCCACCCCGCCGACGCTTCAAGGCCCGCACTCCCCTTCACTCCTTTCACGGCACAGGTGGAGAACGTCGATGGCGGCAAGATCGTCCAGGCCTACGAGGCCGGGAACATCACCGTGATCAACACCTATGTGCGACCGCGCCCAATCCAGCTTCCCAAACTGCCTGCTCCCCCGCCGTACTCGGGGCTGGGGCTGGACACCCTCCTGCGGGAAGCACACGTCGATCAGATCCGGGTCATCGTCCTGCACGGCCTACCCAGGGCAGGCAAAACCCGGATCGCCGCGCACCTGCTCCACCAACACCTCGACCGCTACAGCAACGGCATCCTGTTCGCCGGCCTTCAGGGGTCGAACCCTGAAGGGCCCACCGACCCTAACGAGGTGCTCGACCGCTTCCTACGCGCGATCCACGTCAATGCGGACGCCGTCCCCGCAGACTTCAGTGCCCGATCCGCGGCCTGGCGTTCCTACACCTACGGGCGCGAGGTCGGGGTCCTGGCCGACGACGCCGTGTCCGCGGCGCAGGTGCACGCCCTCCTTCCGGGCCGGCGCCCGTCCGTGGTGATAGTGACGGCACGCGCCCCTTTGCTGTCGCTGCGGCTGGACGGTGCCGATCACATCGAGGTACAGCACCCCCACGCCCGACCGGGTCCGGGAGCGGCCTGGTGACCTCATCACCCCCGGCCCAGGGCCGGTGCCCAGATCTCGAAGGCGACGTAGCGAGAACGGGCTCCTACCAGTCGCTCCTGCATTTTCCCGTGCAGAAACGCGTCGCCCCGACCCCGGTATCGCCACGGCACGTGATCATGAGCGAGATGCCCAGCGTGGTCCGACCTGTGCGAGTGCAACACTTACCCTCGGACCCCACCGAGGCCGATCTTTTATTCTCGGACGTGAATATCTTCAGCAATCTTGACCCTCATCCGATGAATCTCTAACGTGAATTCCGGATTATGCTGGAAGGAAAGGCTATTTCGTGGCACTTCAGAAGCTTTCTGGTGACTGCAACCGCAACGACTGCCCCGGGGTCTACACGAGCGGCGACGGATCAGTCATCGTTCAGGGCCCCCTACTGACATCCAACGAAGGGCTGACCTTCTCCGAAGGCGAGGTTGCTGTGCGCATCCCCGCCCACCTGATCGAGGAGGCCGCCCGTGCGCTTGGAAGGTGAGGCCTGGCAGGAGTTCTTCCACTCCTTCCAACGGGAGGCGTTCCGGCTCGAAACCCTGCCCGGTTACACCGTGCCCGAGGAAGAGGACGAGCTACGCCAGTTCCTGGCCGGGGTGACCCGCCCGCCTGCGGAGCTGCACACCGACACCTACCTGATCAAGGTGCGCGAACACGTCGAGGCCGGCCGCAGGATGCGCCGGGTCCACACCCTCACCAGTCCGCTCAACGACCACCTGAGGTTCCAGTTCGAGTGGGGCTATGCCTTCAGTGCCGCGGCGGGCGAGGAGGTCCACATCCTCGACTTCGCCACCACCCCGGATCCCGGGCTGCCCCAACAGGATTTCTGGCTCTTCGACGACGAGCACGTGGTGCTGATGCACTACGCTGCCGACGGCACCCAGACCGGCCGGGAACTCCTTCAGGACACAGACCCCGCCCCCTACGTCCGGTACAAGGACCTGGCCCTGGAACACGCCGTCCCCTTCCCCGAGTACTACAAGGCCGCACCGCTTGACCCTTGAGCCCGAAAACGCCGACCGGCAGCGTGACGAACTCGCCGACGCACTGCGTCGCCTGCGCCGCGCTGCCGGTCTGACCGGTGCCAGCCTGGCTACCCGCACCGGGATGAGCCAGGCCAAGGTCAGCAAGATCGAGAACAACCGCATCCGCCCCTCGGTGGTGGATGTCGAACGCATCCTCACCGCACTCGGAATCTCCACCACCGGCGAGGACGGTGCCCGCCTGCTGGAGTTGGCCCGGGTCGCCAACTCCGACTACCAAGGGTTCCGCACGGCCCTGCAACGGGGTCTGGGCGAGCTCCAGCGAGACCTGTCCGCGATCGAGAGCGCCGCCTCCACGGTGCGTTTCTTCCTGCCGTGCATGATCACCGGGCTGCTCCAGACTCCCGAATACGCGCGCCAGACTCTGACGCACCCGCTGGTGAACCGCGGCGCGGAGTGGCAATCCGCCCTGGCACGGCGCCTGGAACGCCAGCAGATCCTCTACCGCCCCGGCAAACGGTTCGTGTTCGTACTGACCGAGGCCGCGTTGCGCTGGCCCCTGTGTCCGCCTGCGGTCATGGCCCTGCAGATGGACCGGATCGCCTCCCTCAGCGAACTTGCGGGGGTCGATATCCGCATCGTTCCGGCCCACACTGTGGTGCCCAGCGGCCCGCTCAACGGCTTCACGCTCTACGACGACCGTCTGGTCACCGTGGAGGTGTTCACCGGGGAACTCGCCCTGCGCGATCCCAAGGACATCTCCTACAGCCGTGAGATCTTCGACTTCTTCCACGAGCACGCCCTTTCAGGCGAAAAGTGCCGCTCTTTCCTCGGTGAACTCGCCCGAGAGTTCCGTTCCAGAGCGAAATCGGACATTCCGTAGGGCGAATTTATTCGCACCCGAGAAAGCCCTTCAGCTGGCCCATCGGGGTCCCTAGTGTTTCCCGTGCACCCACCCCCCTACGGCAAAGGAGCCCATGTTGCAGGCTGCACAGGAAACCCGGCAGGAGACCTCTTCCCCCTTCACCCTGGACATCCGCCTGATTGAAAACAGCGACACGACACCGCTGATCAACCTCACCGATGACGGGTGCGGATCCAGTTGCCCCAGCGCCTGCACCACCAGCACGGCGGACTGACCGGTCTCTGTTGCAGGCGGGCGGGCCTGGTCACGGCCTGCCCGCCAGGAGGAAAGCGGGAATCTTGGCTGCGATGACACCGGGCTGGCAGGTGGTGGCCCAACCCCACGTGCGCACGTGCGCTCTCCGCCTCGCCGACCCCGGTGTCCCCGACCTGACCGGTACGGATACCGCCGCCTGGAGGCGATGGGCGCGCCAGGTGTGGGCCGAGCCCGCGGTGGCCGAAGCGATCACGCACGCCTCCCCCTCCCTTGCTGCAGGTGTCGAATCGCTGTGCTCCCAAGAACCAGGGAACGTGTCGGTCAAGCGCGCCCGGAAGACCACGGCAGCTCTGCTGCGGTACGTTCTCCGTATCCGCCACCGGGCCACGCCCTTCGGGCTCTTCGCCGGGGTGGCGCCGGCCGAGTTCACCGAGGCTGCCTCAACGATGTTCGGAACCGACCATCAGCGCCTCGCCCGCGTCAACGGAGCCTGGATGGCCCAGGTCGTCGGGGAGCTGGTGTCGCTGCCCCAGGTGCGCGAACGCCTGCTTCTGGCAGCGGACAACACCGTCACCGAGCAGGACGGTGCCTTCACCGTGGCGCAGTTCGCCCGTTCGGGGCCCGGCACCAGCCCTGGAGAGGTACGGGTCGGCGCGTCCCCTCCGGTCCGGCTCGTTTTGGACAAAGCCCGTTCTCCGACCAGGTGGGATGCCCTGGTGCGGGCGCTCATCAGCAGCCACCCTGGCGGATCGCTCGACCAAGCCGAGGACATGCTCGCCCGTCTGCTGAGCGTGCGGGCCCTGCACTCCCACTTGTACGCTCCCCTGGCGGTCGAGGACCCGCTCGAACACCTGTTGAGTGCCCTCACCCGGCTGGGCGGCCACACCCTGCCCCAGACCCGCCCCTCGGTCTCTCAGCTCGAGCAAGTGCACTCCTTGATCCGCTCGCACAACCAAGGCGGAGCCGATCCGGACCTGCTGCGCAAAGCACAAGAGGCCGTTGACGAGCTCTCACCGGCCCAGCCCCTCGGGGTAGACCTGCGCGTGGATGCCCGGATCACGCTCCCCTGCTCGGTGGGGCGCTGCGCCGAACAGGCCGCGCACCTGCTCGGTGTTCTCTCCCCCCACCCGGAAGGCCTTCCTGCCTGGCGCGGTTACCGGGAACGCTTCGCTGACCGCTACGGGGACGGGCTCGTGCCCTTGGCCGAAATCATCGCCCCCCGAGGTCTGGGGCTGCCTCCCGCTCACAGCGCCCCCGCTCAGACCGCGGCCGGAGAGCGGGTGGGGCTGCGCGAGCGGTGGTTGCTCAAACGAGCCCAGGTGGCGGCGCTGGAGGGTGAGCAAGAGGTCCTCGTGGACGAGCTCGTGCAGGAGTTGGCCACCTCCCGGGAGCTGCGCCCACCAGAGCACACCGAGCTGAACCTGCGTATCGAATCACCCTCGATCAAAGCGTTGGACAGCGGCCGCTTCCGCCTGGCGGTTCTGGGCGCCTCGCGTGCCATGGCCACCATGGCCGGGCGTTTCACCGCCCTCACCGAAACGAAGCCCGACTGGGCAGGCCTGCTCTCGCAAGGCATGAGCGCTGTGCCGGTCCAGCTGTCCTTTCCGCCAGTACGAGCTGCGAGCGCCCATATCGCCCACGCCCCGCAACTGGTGGAACACCTCATGCACATCGGCGAATACCCGGCGAGCAGGAACGACTCCCTAACTGTGGACGACCTCGCGGTCGGCGACGACGGCCGCGAACTGTTCCTGTGGTCCCACACCCTGGACGCTCGGATCGAGCCGTTCGTGCCCCATGCGCTGAACCTGCGCTACGCCCCACCCCTGGCCCGGTTCCTGGCCGAGCTTCCCCGGGCCAACAGGACCGTGATCACCGGTTTCGACTGGGGCGCCGCCTCCGTACTGCCGTTCCTGCCCCGCCTGCGCTGGGGCAACCTCGTCCTCACCGACGCCCGCTGGCGCCTCACTGCCACCGAACTCCCCCCTCCCAGCGCGGCTTGGCCGCACTGGTACCAGGCCTGGAGTGCCTGGGCGCGGCGACGCCGCCTTCCCGAAACGGTTGAGCTGGGGGCGGGGGATCAACGGCTCCGCCTGGACTTGTCCGAGCCCGGATGCCTGTTCCTGTTGCGCACTCACCTGAACAAGGAAGGCAGCGCCGTGCTCACCCAAGCCCCCTCCCCCACCGCCTCGGGTTGGTGCCGCGGCCGGCCGGTCGAAGTGGTCCTGCAACTGCGCCGAGGAAGGTCAGCATGAGAGCGGCGTGCACCACCAGCCGGGCAAGTGCTGTGGCCGCCCGTGTCGCCGACCTGCTCGCCAGCCCTATGCAGGCGCGCGCCTGGGCCAGGGAGCGTTGGTGGCCCCAGTCCCTGGCCCAGGGCGCGGCCGGAGTCGCGCTGTTGCACATCGAGCGCGCCCGCACCGGAGAGGGTGCGTGGGAGCGGGCCCAGGCGTGGTTGGAGTGTGCCGTGGCCCAGGGGGTGGATGCCTCCCCCGCGGCGCACCTGTTCTACGGGGCGCCCGCGCTCGCCTACGTTCTGCACCGGGCGCAGAGCGTGCGCCCGGAGTTCGGGCCCCAACTCGCCCGGCTCGATGCGGCCGTGGACCGGATCGTCACCGACCGTCTGGAGCGCGCACAGGCACGCTTGGCGTCCGGGGGAGGCCCGGTGTTGGCGGAGTTCGACACCATCCGAGGCCTGGCCGGGCTCGGCGCCCTGCTCCTGGCCCGCGACGAACACCACCCGCTCCTGCCCGGGGTGCTCTCCTACCTGAAGGCCCTGACCGGCCCCCTCACGGTGGACGATGCGGAGGCTCCCGGTTGGTGGGCCCGCGTTGGCCCCAACGGAAAAGAGGATCCGCGCTTCCCGTCAGGGCACGCCAACACCGGCATGGCGCACGGCATCTGCGGACCGCTCGCGCTACTCGCCCTGGCGCTGCAACGCGGTATCGCAGTCCAGGAGTGCGCGGAGGCGATGGGCTGCATTCTGGACTGGCTCGATGTCTGGCAGCAGGGCGATGCAGACCTGGTCTGGTGGCCTTACTGGGTCACCAGCGCCCAGCGCTTCGGGGCAGAGAAAGTGGCGGGCCCTCAGCGGCCGTCCTGGTGCTACGGGACGGCCGGGGTCGCCCACGCCCAACTGCTCGCCGCCAAAGCGTTGGGGGACGCGACCAGGGCCGAGCGGTGCCGGGGTGTGCTCCACCGGGTGTTCACGACCGCTGCGGTCTCGCCGGTGGTCAACGATGCCTCGCTGTGCCATGGATATGCGGGCTTGGCGCTGCTGGCCCACACCACCGGCACAGGACAAGCGGACGATCTGCTAACCCCGGTAGGGGGCGGCGGCGACGCGCACACGGTCGCGACCAAGCTGCTCTCCACCGGCGGCATCGGCCTCTTGGAAGGCGCAGCCGGAACCGCCCTGGCCCTGCACACCCTGACCGGCCCTGCTCCTAAGTCCGGGTGGGCGGGATTCTTGCTGTGCGACCCCACAGGAGGCGCCCGTGATTGAACAGCAGGGGCAGGTGTTGATCACCTGGTCGGACTGGGAGAGCGCCGAAGAGGCAGCGGTGTGCCTGGTCCGGGTGTTGGAGGGTTCTGCGGCGCTGGGCTCGTGGTGGTTCATCCGCAAGCGCCCGCACTGGCGGCTGCGCTATAGCGCGGGGCCCGGGGCCGTCGCTCTTCTCGATGCCGAGCTCGCCAGGCTCCGCTCTGGCGGTGCCGTGTCCGAGTGGGTGTACTCCGTCTACGAACCGGAGGTTCACGCCTTCGGAGGTCGGGCGAGCATGGATCTGGCCCACCAGTTGTTCCAGGCCGACAGCCGCCACACCCTGGCCTACTTGGCCCGCCTCCACGTGGCTCCTGATCGGGAGTTGGGGCGGCGTGAACTCGCCCTGCTGTTGGGGTCCGCTCTGCTGCGCGGTGCGGGCCTGGACTGGTTCGAACAGGGGGACGCGTGGGCGCGGGTGGCCGAGCTGCGCCCCTCCACCGCACTCTTCACCGCCGATGACCGGCTCCGTGCCCAGGTGCACACCCTCATGCGCACCGCACCCGAGGGTCTGGAAAGCACAGGACTGCTGGGGACGCTCGCCCCGTGGGCAGAAGCCTTCACCACGACTGGCCGAGCACTGGCGGACCTGTCCAACCGCGGGCTCCTGGCCCGAGGACTCAGAGCCGTGCTCGCCCACCACCTGATCTTCGCCTTCAACCGGTGGGGCCTGCCCTACCTCGACCAGCACATCCTGACCACAACCGCGAAAGAAGTCGTCATGACCGACACCACCCACACCACCGCTTCCTCGGCAGACGCCGCCCGGCTCCGAGAAGAACTCGTCAACCAACTGCGCCAGAGCGGCCAGATCCGAAGCGAAGCAGTAGCTGACGCGTTCGGATCAATCCCCCGGCACGCCTTCGTCCCCAACGCCAGCTTGGAAGAGGCCTACGACAACGCCCCGGTACACATCAAGCACGACGAGAACGGCGCCTCGATCAGCTGCGGCTCCCAGCCCGGCGTGGTCGCGATGATGCTCGAACAGGCCGCCCTGGAACCCGGCATGCGCGTCCTCGAACTCGGCGCCGGCACCGGGTTCAACGCCGCCCTCCTGGGCCACCTGGTCGGACCGGCCGGATCGGTGACCACCATCGACGTCGACACCGACCTGGTCGAGGGAGCCCGGGCCAGGTTGAAGGAGAACGGCATCACCAACGTGCAGGTCCTCCGAGGAGACGGAGCACTCGGCCACCCCGAAGGCGGCCCCTTCGACCGGATCATCGCCACGGTCGGCTCACACGACGTACCCCGCGCCTGGGTGGACCAGCTCGCCCCAGGCGGGAAGCTCATCGCCCCGGTGCGCATCGCCGGGGACGTCTCCCGCTCCATCGTCTTCGAAGCCGACGGCGACCACTGGTCGAGCACCGACAGCCAGCTGTGCACGTTCATGCCGCTGCGCGGCGGTGGGATCGGCGACGACCCCCGCACCGTCCTGGCCCTGGACCCGGACGCCACCGTGCTGCTCCAGACCAACCAGGACCAGGCCATCGAACGCGCCCAGGTCCACGAGGTGCTGGCCGAACAGCCCCGCACCGTGTGGTCGGGGGTGACGTTCGGCAAGGGACAGCCGCTGGACCCGATGTGGCTTTGGCTGGCCACCCACCTGCCCAACCGCCTCTCACGCATGCCCGTCACCCGACCTGCCGTGGACAGCGACCTGGTTACACCAGGTCTGCCGTGGGGCGACATGGCCGGGGTACCCGTGGTCGAACGCGGCCTGGCCTATCTCACCCTGCGCCCCGTAGAGAACCAGCCGGGCCGCCACGAGCTCGGCGTCATCGGGCACGCCAAGGCCGGACACGTACTCGCTGAGCAAATGGCCGAACAGATCACCGCGTGGGAAACGCACCGGGACGAGCCGCTGCACTTCGCACTGCACTACGGCCCGACACCCGCCGAGGAGACCGAGACGCGGCGCGTCATGGCGAGGGGCGGCTCCGCGCTGGTGGTCGCCTGGGGCGACCCCGCATGAACCTCGAGCGGTGGTTCCCTCTCGTCCCGCGGCCCCGCCCACCCGGCCACCGACTCACCAACCGGGTCGACATGATCACCCAGGACGCTGCTCTGGCCCGCGCGGGGATCGACCAGGAAGCGCTGGACGCGGCCTCGCGTGTCTACAACGGGGCCGCTCTGATCGCCTCCGACACCGGACAGCAGGAGTTGGCCCACACCTGGTGCTGGAAGCATGCCGAGCACTACCTCGCTCACCTTCCGTTGAGCGCCACGATGGCCCAACGTGCCCTGGAACCCGTAGTGAACCTGGCCCGTTTGCGGATCCGCGCGGGCGATGGTGGACAGGCCTTCGCAATGCTCACTGCTCTTCACGAAGGAGTGCGTACAGGGAAGGCGATCGTGCTCGACGGCCGAGCGCTGCCCCTGGATCGACTCACCGCGACCGAGGCTGATCACGAGGAAGTGCACCGGTGGGTGTGGACGATCCTGCTCGGTGACGGGCTCCGCGCCCTGACTTCAGCAGGACGGTGGGACCAAGCCGCAGAGCAGGCTCAGCGGCACGGCGGGGTCGGGGATCGGCTCTTCGATGGACGCCAGACCCTGATCGTCGCCCACTTGTTGTCGGGCCGCGCTGAGCACGCCCTGGCTCTCGTCGAGGGCTCGACCGTACAAGAACCGTGGGAACAGGTACTCCGAGCGGTTCTGGACCTGTGGTGTCGAGCAGAACTCTCGGATCAGACCCCGCTCGAAGTCAACGATCTTCACGAGAGTGTCAGTCAGGCATTCGATGTGAGCCGACCTCTGTTCTCCGTACGGCTCGGGTTGGCTGCGCTACACCTGCTTCACCGTGTGGGAGCCGAAACAGCAGATCTCACCGACACGGTGACGGCGATCGTCTTACGTGCCGAGGACGGGTACGCCGCCCGAGAACTGCTCGGCTCGTGGAAGGGCACAGCTGATCAAAGCAGGGATCTAACGAGAGTGCTTGGCGTTTCCGGTCTCACCGGGGCTGTCCTCCCCACGCACCTACACGAACAGTTGGAGAACGCGATCACGATGGCGGCCGACAGACTGGACATAGCCTGGTCGTCCACTGCCGTTGCATCACCCGGAACCAAGTAGTCCAGGACCTTCGAGGCTGGCAGCTGACTACCGGCCACACGGGGCTGGAGATCTCGGGCGGCTGGTGACGGACCCTCCACATGAGGGCCGCCGCCCCTCAAGGGAGGCGGCCCTCGTCAGTTCCACACATCACGGCCACCAACCACGGCCGTGCCTGCGCATAACCAGAACCCAGGGACACAGCGAGAAGGACCACGCGCTGCATCAAGCCCAGGTCGGTCTACTCGACGTTGTCATCAAGGTCGATACCCAAGAGTTCAGCGATCTCATAAGCACCCTCGGGACCAACCTCACGAAGAAGGTCAGCCAGCCAGGCTCGGTCGTCCAAGTTCAGGGGAGCGTCGTCATCCATAAGTTCGATCTACCCATCTGGGAGTCGCAGACAGGGCTATCCACAGATGATTCCCCCAGAGCTTTCCTCGGCCGATGGCTGTGCTGTAGATAAACAACGAAAGCGCTGATCGTGTTGCAGAAACGCTGAGAAGAACCGGGCGCAACACGCCGGGTGCGCGAGACCGTTAGGCCCGCTGAAGCGGGCGCTCTGAAGCTCGTTCTCTGGTGCTGTCAGCCGCTGTATGGTTCAACGCTTCCGATACTCACGCCACCGGAGGTGCAGGCGCTCCCAAGGCCAGCATGATCGGGAACCCGATCAACGCCCCCACCCGGATCCCGTCCTCCACCCGACTCTTCCCGGTCTGGAAGGCCACCGGCGAGCTCAGCATCCACCACCTCTTCCCCCGCACGACGAACGGCCATGCCAGCGGGACTCCTGAACGGGTCAGCCAGTCCCCCAGCACATGGGTCAGCGCCCCCGTGCACACCACCAGCCCCACCAACCAGGCCGCAGGCCCATACCCCTCCACGAACAACGTGCACAGGCCGAAAAACCCTGCGATCCACAACACCGCCCGTTTCCGCTGCCTGTGCGTGCCCCATTTCTTCAGCGAGCGGGCCACCGTCCCCAACCCCAGCGCGGTCATCGCGAACACCACCAGGGCCGCTCCGAGCGGCACCAGGGCGACCACCATCGCGATCAGCCCGAACACCAAGCATGCGGGGATGGTGTGGGTCAAATGGCGGTGACCGCCGTCCTTCGGGGCTGCTAGCTCCAGCTCGGTGGCCGTGCGGTGGTAGGTGCGTTTGGACAGCTCTCGCAGTTTCGTCGAGGTGAGTTCAGTGACCTGGCCCAAAGAGCGGCCGACCGTCGAGCGGGGTTCGTCCAGGTCGGGCAGGAGGGCTGCGCCGGCGCCGACCGCGGCGCACATCAAGGTCACGAAGGGATCGTCGCTGCAGAGGAGGCCAACAGCACCTCCTGCGAGTACACCGGACGCGGCGTGCGAGGTGCCCATCATCAAGGACTCCCGAGGGGTGAGGAGCGGAGAAGGTGGTCGCCTGACTATCTCTCGTACAGGTGACATTCCGTGTGCTCGCGCCCACGCCTGGAGACCAGAACAATTAGTGGGGTCAGAGGAACTTGATGACTTTGGCCTGGTCCCTGTGTCCCCGCGAGTTGGTATGAATGGGCTACACACCCGCCATCGTGAGGATCGGAGCCCCCGGGTTGCCTAAGGACTGGCTGAGTGCAGCGATCGCCGAGTACGGCCAAGAGTGCGCGAACAAGCTGCAGGACGGCGTTGGCCAGCCAGAGGCCGCGATCCGCGGCCCGGTAGAAGGTCTCCTCATCAAGGTTGGTCTCTCTGCGGAGCTGGAAGTCGTCGTGCACGACGAAGCGAGCATGAAGGGACAGGGGGCTCGCCCGGACTTCGCGGTGCGCGTGGGCGGAGCGATCACGGGCCATGTCGAGCTGAAAAAGCCCAAGCAGAACCTTGACCCCACCAAGTTCAAGGGGCACAACAAGAAGCAGTGGGAGCGGCTGAAGGACCTGCCGAATCTGCTCTACACCAACGGCACGCAGTGGCGCCTGTACCGGCACGGGGAGCTTCAGCTCCAGGTCGACTTCGATGGTGACCTGCACACCTCTGGCTCGGACCTGAGCAGCCACGACCTGGCAACCGAGGCCCTCTTCCTTACCTTCTTGAAGTGGGCCCCGCCCCCCATCACGACGGTCAAGCAGCTCGTGGAGACTGTAGCGCCCCTGTGTCGCTTGCTACGAGACTCCGTGCTGGAACAACTTGCGGTCGAAGCGAAAGCACTCAAAGCTGGCGCGCATCTCTACGATCTGCAGTTCACCCAGCTCGCCGAGAACTGGCGTGACCTGCTCTTTCCCAGTGCGACTGACGAGGTGTTCGCCGACGGGTACGCCCAGACAGTCACCTTCGCGTTCCTTCTGGCCCGTACCGAGGGCATTAACGTCGCGGAGCTGCACACCTGGCAGATCGCCCACAAGCTCAAAGCCGGAAATCCACACGCGCTGATGTCGCAGGCCCTCATGCTGCTGTCCCAGAGCGCGGTCGCTTCCTTCGAGGTCACCATCGACCTGCTGCGCCGGGTGATCGGCGCCGTGCAGTGGGAACCCATCTGGGAGCAGCGCGAAGACGCCTACATCCACCTCTACGAATCATTCCTCTCGGTCTACGACCCGGACCTGCGTCGCCAGTCGGGCGTCTACTACACCCCCATCCAAGTCGTACGGAACATGGTCCGACTGACCGATGACGTCCTCACCACCCGCCTGGACGCCGAACAGGGCTACCTCTCCCCTTCGGTCACCACGATTGACCCCGCGATGGGCACCGGCGCATACCTGCACGGCGTCATCGACCACGCCGCCAAACGCGCGGAAGAACTCGATGGACCAGGGGCGGTAGGCCACGCCATCACCGACCTCGCACAGCGACTCATCGGGTTCGAACTCAAAATGGGTTCCTACACCGTCGCGGAGATGCGCGCGGTCGACATCCTCAAAAGCTACGGTGCGGAGCTGCCCAAGGGCGGCGTTCGTTTGCACGTGACCAACACACTGGACGACCCCTTCATCGCCGAGTCCGCAGCATTTCCCGGCCTGGACGCACTGGCCAAGTCCCACATGCAGGCGAACAAGATCAAGGCGAACACCCCGGTCACCGTCGTCATCGGTAACCCGCCCTACCACGAGCGAGCTCAAGGGCTCGGAGGGTGGGTGGAGGCCGGATCAGACAACACCGACACCACGGCCCCGCTGGAGCGCTTCCGCAAGGAGGGCAACGGGCGTGTGGAGTACGTGCTCAAGAACCTCTACATCTACTTCTGGGCCTGGGCGACGTGGAAGGTGTTCGACGCCCAACCTCAGGACCGACACGGCGTGGTCAGCTTCATCACGACCTCTGGATATCTCAAGGGCCCGGGGTTCAAGGGGATGCGCCGATACCTGCGAGAGACCTGTTCGGAGGGGTGGATCATCAACGTCACCCCTGAGGGAATGCAGCCCGATGTACCGACCCGGGTCTTCCCTGGAGTGCAGCAGCCACTGGCCATCGCCATCTTCGTCCGTCGTGCAGACACCGACACCAGTGTCCCCGCTGCCATTCACTACACCAAGGTGACCGGCAAACGAGAGCAGAAATACGATCAACTTGATGCACTCACCCTTGACGGTGCGAACTGGCAGACCGCTCGCACGAGTTGGGAGGCCCCCTTCTTGCCTGCGACTGAGTCAGCTTGGGACGACTACCCTGCCCTAGGGGATCTGTTTTGCTGGGTGACTCCGGGAATCACTCCAGGACGCACATGGATTTATGGCCCGCATCCAAGCATTCTGCAAGAGCGCTGGAATGCGCTAGTTTCAGCAGAACCACAAGAGAAGCCTAAACTTCTCAAGGAGACACACGGCTGCACTGTAAAAAGCAACAAGGAACCTCTTCCCAACACGCCATCACACGATAAAACGATAAATGAAGAATCGGGAGTATGCCCACCACCAAAGCGGATCGCCTACCGCTCTTTTGACAGGCAATGGATCATCCCCGATCATCGACTTATCGACCGCGCCCGCAAAGACCTTTGGTCGGCTGAGCCTGTGGATGGCCAGGTTTATATCACCGAACAGCACTCACAAGCCATCATGTCAGGCCCTGCCATAACATTCTCAACTCTCATCCCCGATAAACATCATTTTAAGGGGAGTGAGGGCGGCCGGGTTCTTCCGGTGCTTCATCCCGATGGATCCCTTAACACAGCTCCCGGTTTACTCGCTCAGCTCGAGAACATCTTCGGAACCTCTGTGACCGCGCATGACCTGGTGGCGTACATTGCAGGGGTCGCGGCGCACCCCGCGTTCACCAAGCAGTTCGCTGAGGAACTAGTCACTCCTGGGATTCGGATACCACTCACTGCTGACCCCGAACTGTGGGCTGAGGCCTGCGAGATCGGCCGACAGGTCGTGTGGACAGCCACCTACGGTGAAGTCTTCGACGACCCCGCAAACGGTCGACCTAAGGGGAAGATCAGCTTCGACCCCCAGGATCCGCGGCGGCCAAAGAACCTCGCCGCTATCGGCTCAGAGCTCCCGGGAAAGCCGATCTATGTCCCAGGCGAGGAGGGCCGGGGAGAGATCAAGGTTGGGCAGGGCACATTCGGACCGGTCACAGAGCGCATGTGGAACTATGATGTTGGCGGCATGAACGTCATCAGCAAGTGGTTCTCCTACCGCAAATCAGAACCTGGCGGAAAGAAAACCAGTCCGCTCGACGACATTCATCTCGATACGTGGCCGAAGGAATGGATCACCGAGTTCAACGAGCTCCTGACTGCACTTCGCCGAATCACCGAGCTGGAGAATGCCCAAAGAGAACTACTGAACAAGGTACTCTCTGGCCCGATTCTCACCCTTGAGACAATGAAGACCAAGGAAGTCAAATTCCCGGAATCCGACAAGGACCGAAAGCCCCGATACGACCTTGCCTCCACCGCAACACAAGAGGGAATGTTTTAGAACTCGTGAATAAAATAGAAGAAGCATTGCAAGAACTCGCCGAGCAATTAACCCTCCCCTGCGACATGATTAAGATTCACCGTCAAGACGAATCACAGGGCAGAAGCAAGGAGTATCAAAGCCTTCGATACGGCGCATTTCTTCTGACCTATGGCCCATTTGAAAATTTCTTTGAAAACATCACGGGGTATCGAAAGAAGAAGAACCGCACACTCTCCATCGAACCCGACAGAATCAGAGACGCGATTCATAGAGAATACGGCGTCTCAAACGTGACCGCATCCTGGTCTGCGCGGACTAGAACTGGCGGAGGCCCGACGTGGTCTCGCGATCCCTGGATCCTTCTCACAGGAAGTCAACTCAACATCTACTTAAGGGATCTCGCAAGCCTTCGCAATCTTCTCTCGCATGGCGGCAATCCCAAGAAAATGAGCAACAAATCCAAGCTTTTCCCGACAACAAAGAATGGGCCATCCATCCACATCACTGCAGTAGAGGGCTTCATTCAAGCAACTCAAGACATAGCCAGCGAAACAGCAATATCAATTTCTGGAGAATTCACAAATATCCCCAGCTGGCCCGAGCCTCCCAGAACCACAGCACGAAAGCTCATTCCCGCACCATACGTGAAATCGACCTTGACCGGGTGACCGGTGGAGCTCAAGATAAATCAGAGCAGCCACGGGCCCACCGGCTACGCGCTGGCTCTTATCCTTGAATTTCTCGGTTTCCTGGACCTTGCTGAACAGCTCCGCCAGGCGAGCTTTCGGAAGGCGGGTGGGGCATGACCTCGACTCCTGCAGGACACCGATCAGGGCTGCACCCGGCCCTCTCCAGGCTCCAGGGGTTCGCCCTGATTGAGGAAGCAGCCTCCGTGTGCAACTTGATGCGCAACTCGATTCAGGCGATCCGGGACATGCGCTACGTGGATCTCGATGGCGACGCGGTCTTCACCCTGGGCAGCATCGGCGTTGAGAAGGCGATGAAGGTCATGCTCGGGTGCGCGGCAGTCGCGGACGCAGGCGCTTGGCCCACGAAGAAGGTCCTCAAGAATTGGGGCCATGACATCGAGGAGCTGAACCTTCACGTCCTGGGGGTGATCGACGAGGGCGTGGAGAACACGGCTGCCCCCGGGTACTCCGCTCACCTCGCGAGACACATCAAGGAGAGCATGCTCCTTCCCCTCGTCTTCGCTGCCTTCGCTCGGTACGGGAGGTCAGGGCGCTTCCACCACCTGGACATCCTCGCAACCGACGAGCCCGGCGAACACGACAAGCCATCCGAGTACTGGGAACGAGTGGAAGTGCACATCAGGGAGTCTCTCCCCGAGTTCCACGAAGTCCCGTACAGTGACAACGCCGCGCTCGACGCCTACCTAAAGAGGCTCCGCGGCTCCATCGCGGACGAGCTGGACGCATGGTGGTTCTGCCTCCACCGGCTCGGAGTCCAAGGATGCTTCGGCGACCTAGGGAAGAAGATCGGCTGGCAGATCTGGGAGATCAACCGGCCGACGCCAATCTTGGTCAGGATCTAGGCGGCCCGCTCGGATCCTCTTCTGGCGAGCAGCGACGATTGGGAGAATCATTCATGCCTGATGATCAAGTGAGCTCGCTCGGCCCAGCGCTGGACACCGACGTCATCCCCCTCGGCGAGCGGACCCTGCGAAGCATCCTCGATCACGTGATCGCCGTCGGAGACGAAGCCGAAACGACCTACCTCGAGGTCAAGAGCACGCTCGACATGAGCAGCAAGGCCGCCGTGGCCAAGATCGCGAAGTTCCTCCTCAGCTCGGCCAACCGGCGCCCGAGCGAAGCAACCCGGCACTTCCACGGCTACGCGGTGCTGGTGATCGGCGCGCAAAAGGACAGCGCTGTGGGCGTGCCCCGCGGGGTTGAGGCCCATGAGCTCGAGGACCGGCTCCGCCCCTACCTCGGGCCTCAGTTCCCGGCCTTCGAGTTCGGTCGACTTAGCGTTGGCTCCGAGAGCGAAGTCCTGTTCGTCATCGCGCAACCGCCGAAGGACGGCCAGTCGATCTTCCCGTGCCACAAGAGCTTCGAAAGCGGTGACCGCCGCGACAGCCTCCAGGACGGCGCGATTTACGTGCGAGGGACCAGCAACACGCGGCCTGCCCGATCCGGAGAGGTACTCGCCCTCGTGGAACGCGCCCGCGGTGGCGGGAAACCGCCGATCAAGCTCGAAGTGGAAGTGCTCGGCCCGGTCTGCAGGGTCGACCATGTGGAAGAGCTCCTGGAGACGCTGCGTGACTACCAGGAGGAGCAGTTCGGCAAGCAGTCACAGCCGACCAAGGACCGTCTCGGCTCCACCTCGTTCTGGCCAGCGTCGAGCGTCTTCGCCAGTCCAGGTCCGCTGTCGGCCCAGGAACGGGAGAAAGCCCTGGTTGCTTGGCAGAGCAGGAAGGCGGAGCACATCGCGAAGGGTCGCGAGCACTTCCTGGGCGTCGGGCTGCCAGGCGCAGGCATCCGTGTGGTCAGCCACGGCCGGTTCGTCGCAAAGCCGCAGATGGTCTTGACTTTCCACGGCTGCGAGTTGCTCGATCACCTAGACCCGGACGATGCCGACTTTAAGGAGGCCGTCGAACCCGTGTTGCGAACGCATGATCCTTTCCAACCCAATATCGACTACTCCGTGCTCCGGTCCGTCTCGCGCGGCTACCCCGTGGCCTGGAGCAATCACGGTGAGAACGCCGAAGTCGTTCTCACGCCGGAGTCGTTCCGCCCGAACGTGCCGTGGACGAGCGACCAAGACGACTACGTGATCCTCTCGAGGAATCCTCACGCCAACGCGGTGGAGGTCTCCTGGGTCCTCACCGAGGACGGCAACGACGCCGTCACCAGCGGCGAACTCCGAGTGCCGACCAGGGAAATCGGAGACGTCGCCGACCTGTTCAAGTCGGTGTTCCTGAGCAAGGGTTAAGGACGCTTCGTGGAGTTGCTTGCGATTCCGCCTTCCAGGACAGTCTTTAGAGATCGGGCCCCGCAGGGTCGCGAAGGCCTCGTCATACACCGTGATAAGGCGCCTACGAAACGCTCGGCGACTCAACGCTGGTGCTGTTGATCGGGACGTCGATGCGGTCACGAGCGACGACGCCGCCTTTGACGACGTAGCACTCGACGACGTGTTCACCCTTGAAGTCGGAGTGTTCGAGGCGAACTCCCGGCTTGCTCGACCCGACGATCTGACCACGGACCATGTTCCGGCGCTCAGCCTCAGGGCCTCGATTGAGCACCTTCCACTTCAGCTCGTACGGCGGCGCCATGGTGCAGCTGGTGACCCAGAACTTCAGGTCCTTGTTGGCCTTAAGCGGCACGCCCGTGCGCAGCATCTCCCTCAGCCGAGTCGGCCGCCAGCCGTTCTGCGTGACATCGCAGTCGATCAGAACCGTCCCCGAGATGTCGATGGGGTAGCGATCCTCGATGAACTCCTCGGTATCCCGATACGACTTAGCTCCCTCACGGACAGACAGGGGCACGGACGTCCCGAAGATCTCACGCCACTTCTTGTTCGCCGCCACCTTCCCCTCGTTCTCGATCGCATCAAGGCAGCGGCCGTACGCCTTCTTAGCCTTCGGTTGGAACTTCGCTTTCACCTTGACCCACTGCCTGCTACCCAGCGCCAGATAGCGGTCCTGCTCCGGCTCGTCCTTGAGGAACGCGAAGAAGTCGCGGACCATGAGGTCGAACGAGCCCGTCCCCGCCGAGTCGTAGTCATCGGTCTGCGCGAAGAAATTGTGCACCAGGGTGTCGATGAGCAGGCCGCCCATGTTCACACCACTCGCGTTCTTCCACGCCCGTGCCATCCGCGCCAGGTGACGCATGTTCGTCGACGTGCGGTCGTTGCACTCCTTGGTCGCGGCGATCTCCTCACGCGGCTTGGTGACCTTCCAGCCCTCGGCGACCGTGTCCGGGTAGTTGAAGCTACCGTCTGAGTTCTTGAACGCTGGCTGGACCTCGAACTTGAAGGCGTTGCTCTTGAACTGCACCCGCACGACGCACTGGTCGACACGGATCTCGGTGTCCGTGTACCGCGCTTTGAGGTCGTCCCGGACGCGCTCGAGTATCCGACGTGGTCCGGTGTCGCTGCTGTAGTCCGACCAAATCCCTGGTGGGAGAATGAAGATCATGTCGAGGTCAGACACGCCCTTGATGGCCGTGTGCCGACCGAACGAGCCGACCATGAGCTTGTAATCGGTGCAGCCTTCCTTAGAACGGAAGTCCTTGTTGAGCGCCTTGGTGATCTCGTCCCGGCGGGACGCGATCATGGTCGCTGTCTCGCCCACTTTGAGGTTCTCGAGCAGGGCGTCGAAGATCTCGGACGTCTTCATGACCGGCCCTCACCCTCATCGAGTCGGAGCGTATCGGGAAGCAAGAGGTCGATCTCACGGGTCGTGAACGTCATCTCTTCGTTGTTTTTCAGTCCGTCCTGGGCCCGTGCGAAGGCCTTGGTGCTCGTCCTGGGCGCGTTGGCGTACGCGTCGCGCGTGGCCTGCTGGAGTTCGTTGCGGCGCTCCCTGGCCTCTGCGTCAGAGACGGCATTGGACATCAGGTCGGCGATGAGCGAGATGTAGGACTCGCGGACGTCCCACAGCCCCGAGGCTATGTCGCGGTGGGCGTTGGACTCCTCTTCGAATTTGAAGGTCTTCGCGCCGAGGCTCATCCAGCTCACGAGCAGCGCGATGGACGAGGTCGCGAGAGTGGTCAGCACCGGGTTCCCCAACAGCCCGAACACGGCGGCCAGGAAGGTGCCAGAACTGATCGCGGTGAGAGCGATGAGCACGCCCTGCTGCAGTCGGTGCTTGTTGAAGCAGATGTCTGCCTGCTTCTCATGGGTCTTGTGGCTGTACACCACCCGCCCGAAGGACTCGCGCACCTGCGCCAGCAGGTACGCGTCTCGGTCGGGTACCGCTCTTCGCTCGTCAGCCAATCCACTCCGATCATCGTCATCCAGGAGAGCGCTTTCGCTTTGGAACCCCCGGTCTCCGCTTCCCGGAAGGGCAGCCACCGTCGATGATCGCCGCGCGCCCTCCAAGTATGGGCGAGCCCACTGACAGACGAACGTTGCGGCAGGGTCGAACCGCCATGGTCCACCAAGCCCTCACGGTTCAGCTCACGAAGGATCCGGCGCTTGGAGGCCGAGAACGAAAACGCGCGCAGCCTCGTCTGGGCCGCGGTGCCCTAGGCAATCGTGCTCCTGCCGCTCATCTCCTGTGCGGTTGGCAACGAAGCGCCACGCCAACTGGGCACCTGCTCCACCCCTGCTCCGTCGGGATCTGACTCTCGTGAGTGACGGGAGGCGATCCCGACACCCAACATGCCCTCCATCACACCCAGCACGAGACAGGAAACTGGATAGGCCATCACCACAACGCATCCTGTTACTGGTTCCGTTCTCGGTACGCCCGAACATCTGCGAACAACATCGGGTCCCATCCCCGCTTCTGCGCCCTCTCCAAGGTTCTCCGCGTTGTCTTCGATAGATGCGGGTACACCAATTCCAGAGATTCCGCAGGGGGACGATTCAGGTACTCTGCCCACCGGCACCCCGATGCGTGTGGACACAAGTCCACCTCGTTGTTGCAAGACAGACACAGCATCCCCCGGATGAACCCGGTAAACGGGTCATGATCCATGAACCCGAGACCCACGCCCCCACAGACCGAGCAACCAAACCCAACCTGTTCTGCCACCTGCCACCGAAGGCGGGACCTCGGGCTCGCCAAGTCCACCCATTCCGGCCATCCGAGAAGCCGATCCAGGACTTGGCAGCGTTCCCCGTACGGCACAAGATCGGGGTGCTCAGGTTCGCCCTCGTAGCGGATCGACCACTCGACAGTGCGTTGCCGCCGGCGCCCGTTCGACGTCCACATGTACTTCTGCTTGTGAGTCCAAGGGCCGCCCGGTGGGGACGCTACAGCTTCCTCGTTGCACACCATGCCCAAGTTCTGATGCCACAGGTGGTGGCGCCCGTCATCTCCAAGGACTGCGGATGTGAACCGCGATGCTCGCAGCGCCGGTACTGGGCACGGCCGAGTGGTCCATTCGGGCATGTGATCGGCCGTCTGAGCGCCGGAGTAGTCGCGGGCCACCCTCCACAGCAGCGTCCGCTGCCGAGCCGGTGTCAGCGCGTCGAGCCCGTGCGAGGTCAGTGCCGGGTCAGCGGGTTTCCGAAGCCTTATCTCGAAGTAGCGCACCAGGCCAGGCTTACGGGTGGGTGTGACAGTTTCAGGTGGCGAAGGCTGCGTGTCGCACGCCAGACATGACAACGGCACCACCTCCGGGGGCTCTAGCTGTACTGACCACGGAGGTTGGTAACACCCACCCCCGGCACACGACAAGAGGGCCTCCGGTATCGGTGTGGATTGCGACATCTACCCGACCGCCAGGAGGCCCTCAATGATCCACACTACCCACGCCAACGCCCGCCTGACCCCCGCCGGGCGTTTGGCCCTGGCCCGCTGCGTGGTCCAAGACGGCTGGGCATTGCGCCGGGCCGCCGAACGCTTTTAGACCAGCCCCGCCACTGCCAAACGCTGGGCCGACCGCTACCGTGCCCTGGGCCCGGCCGGGATGGTCGATGCCTCCAGCCGCCCTGTCTCTTATACACATCT
>NZ_QOCZ01000211.1 GCF_018207095.1 Nocardiopsis sp. MG754419
GCCGAGCCCCGCTCGTAGCGTTCGGGGGCCAGCCAACCGAGGCTCTCGGAGCACTGGGCGGGGGCGCTCGGGTCGATGCGGCGGGTGATACCGAAGTCGAGGACCTTGGGCCCGTCACCGGCCACGGTCACGTTGTCGGGGCGCATGTCGCCGTGGACCATGTCCAGGGAATGGAAGGTGGCCAGGGCCTCGGCGAGCCCGGCCGCCAGGACGAGAAGCCGTTCCCCACCGAAGGGGCCCTGAGCCCGCAGGTGGTGCTGGAGTTCGAAGCCGGGGACGTATCCCATCGCCGACCAGGGTCGATCCTCGTGGATGCCGCTGTCCCGCACTCCGACGGCGCACACACCACCGAGCGGAGGGGCGGGGGCGACCTCACCGGCGGTCTCGGCGTCGACGGCCCATGCGGCGGCGGCGACCTTCAGGGCCATCGTCTCGTGGTCCGGGGAGACGGCGGCGTACAGGGTGCCCAGGCCGTCGGCTCCGAGCCTCCCGACCAGCCGGTAAGGGCCCACCTGGAACGGGTCGCCGTCGGTCAGGGGGGTGACGTTCGGCGGCAGAGCGGGAGAGGAGAAATCCATTGGGGGCAGCTTTCCACACATCAGGGACGGTTGTGGTGGCCTGTGCCGGGATAGCACATTCAATCCCGTGGTTCTGCGAATCTACCCAATCGGCGGGATGCTCGTCGCCGAAGCAGAGAGGCCGAAAGTCCCTTCCGGAAGACCGATCGCGGCCTTTCGACGGCCCTCCGGACACACGCGCGGACATCGACGCGCACCGCGAAAGCCGCTGCTCATCGCGGATCACGCCACCCTCTCCCATTACGGGGACCCAGCGATGAGACACGCGTCATAGCATCCGAATGCCGCATTTCGCGTCGCCGGCCGTTATCAGGTTGTTGGGGTGTCGATGGGACATCGAGCGCCGAGCGGTCGTCCACGTCACACCACGACGACACCGCTCACGCCCGGCGTCGATCCCCTGCCGGCCCACCGGTCGCGGCGGACCCGCCTTCCTCGGACCCGTCGCCGCGTGGGCGGCCGGCGAGACCACCCGGGAGGGGTCGACCGGCAGGGAGGGCTCAACCGGGGAAGTCGGACAGGTGACCGCGCAACAGTTTGAGCTGTTGCTCGCTGCCCTCCTCACCCTCGTCCTCCTCGGGAGGAGGCGCGTCGACGCTCTCCCCCACCGGGGTCAGGGGCCTGGTCGACACCCCGGGGGCCTCGTCCAGCCGCCGGCGCAGCTCGGCGGCCTCCCCGCGCTGGTCCCGACCCAGGACCACACCGATCGCCAGGAGCGCCACGCCCGCCGAGGCCATCACCACCGCGAGCACGACGAGGGTGGCCGTGTAGACGACACCCACCAGCAGACCCACCCCGGCCATGACCCCGCCCGCCACCTGCATCACCCGGGGCAGGACGCGGAAGGCCCCGCCCTCCAGACCACGCAGGCGCTCCTCCAGACGTTGCCGCTCCACGTCGCCGATCCGCTCGTCGGCCGAACGGCGGCGATGCCGGCCCTCCTCGGCCACGACCGCGCGGTGTGCGCTTCTGGCCTCGGCACGGTCGCGCAGTCGCTTACCGCGCTCGGCCACCGTCAGGAGGTCCTCCCTCTGCGCACGCAGGGCCACGGCCACGGGCCACGGATCGTCGGCCTCGGCGATGGCCGCGCGCACCCGTTCGTACACCGGTTGTTCGGCGCCCTCCTGGAACCCGTACGTCACCCAGGCCACCAGTGCGGGCCGGTCCGCGTCGCGCTTGTCGTGGGTGGCGAGCATGTGGACGAGGTCGCCCTGACGTACCGGGGAGATCTCCCGGGGGGTGAAGTCGAGGGCCTCGGCGATCCCGTTCATCCACTCCCGCCCACGACGGAGTCGCTCGAAGAGGACGGTGGCCTGACGGGCGACCCGGCCGTAGAGGACACAAGGAGCGCCCCACACGCAGGGATCGTGTTCGTTGCGGTAACAGTGGTGCTTGCCGAACGCCCCCAGCAGGTCGTACCGCTCGATGAGGTGCATGAGTCGGTCGTGCTCGCGTGCGCGGTAGGGCCAGGCCCGCCCGTCCCGGGTACTGAACAGCGCGCCCCAGGACATGTCGACGTCGCGAAAGAGCGCACCCAGGTCGGGGTTGAGTTCGGCGACGAGGTGGGCGGCCTGCACGTCGGCCCCGCCGTGGTCCTCCGGCAGCGCCCCCACGATCCGGTGCGCCTCGGTCTCGGTCTCGGGCAACCAGCGCAGCAACGCGTGGCGTTCGCGCGGCTCGCGCAGGGTCTCGTGCGCCTCCAGCCACCGTTCCTGCATGCCCGCCGCGAGTTCGACGGGGTCGGCGTAGTACACGCCGGCGATCTGGAAGGGGGAGCGCCGGCTGCCGCTGACACTGCGCCAGTAGGCGCGCACGCCCTCCTCCAGCAGCAGGGTCCCGCTCTCGTGCCCGGCGTCGACCCGCTCGTGTTCGGGCGCCACGTCCCTGCCCAGCAGGATGGCGAGGAGCTGGTAGGAGCTGGGGCGCCGCTCCGGTTCCTTGTGCAGGCATCCGGACACGACACGGGCGAGGTACTCGGGCACGCCCCGCAGGTCGGGGGCGTCGTGCTTGATCCGCTCCAGGATCCGATGGTCGTTGGGCGCGTCGAACACGTGCCGGCCGGTCGCCGCGAAGGCCATCACCGCACCCCAGGCATGGACGTCGATGGCCGCGGTGACCTCGGACCCGTCGGCCTGTTCGGGCGCCATGTACCGCGGGGTGCCGATGAGCCCGCTGGCCAGGGCCATACGGCGGTCCAGGGTGCGGGCGATCCCGAAGTCGATGACCCGCACGCCCTCGCTGGTGATGATGATGTTGGTGGGCGTGAAGTCGCGGTGGACGATGTTGGCGCTGTGCACGGCCCCCAGCGCGGTGGCGGTGGCCAGCGCCAGCCGGAAGAGGGGATCGCCGTCGAGGGGCCCGTCCTCCTCGACGAGTTCACGGAGGGTGCGTCCCTTCACGTACTCGGTCACCACCCAGGGCGGGTCGTCCTCGGTACCGGAGTCGAAGACCTCCGCGATGAAGTACCTCTTGACCCGCTTGTTGTGTTCGACCTCCTTGCGGAAGCGCTCGCGGTTGCGCTCTCGCTCGGTCGAGGAGGCGGCCTGCGGGTCGTGCAGGACCTTGACCGCGGCCAGATGCCCGTCGAGACGTCGCCCCAGATAGACGGTGCCGAAACCGCCCATCCCCAGCATCTCGGTGAGGCGGTACCCCGCGACGGTCTCACCGATCCGGTCCCCGGCGTCGTCGCCGGGTCGGTCGACACGGCCGGCGAAACCGTGTCCGCCCGCCTCGAGACGGCCGGTCGGTTCTCCGGGACGGTCGGCTTCGGGATCTTCATCACCGATGTTCACGAGTGACCCTTCTGCAGGCTGGGGGGCGTGCGGCACACGACGGGAAAGAGCGATGCCGTACTTCACCTCATGGTGCTACGCAATGCCCGCTCGGATGCCTTTCTCACCTGTCTCCCCCGCCCGGAAGCGGCCATTGTGCATTCGGGTCACGACCTTGCATCGGACTCCGGGCGCCCACCGAACTTCCGGCCGTCGCCGCGCGTGCGCGCTCGGGTGTCACGAGGAAACAGGCCACCCCCGCGCGACATCCGTGACCGTCGACACAAGCCCGGCAACCCCCTGCAACGTTCGGGCACCCGACGGTCACAATGCCTTCGAACGCCGCCCATCAGGCCCTTCGTCCCGAATCCAGTTGCTTCCTGACGAGACCGTCGCACCACCATCAAGTGGTTCCTTCGCGGACATACGAACCAACAAAAGATGGCCAAGGTCTCCCATCCCAAACATTCCGGAAGCCCTTGCCCCGGGCATGGTGGCCGAGTGCGGTCAATGCCGAAGATCAACTTCGATGATTAACCACGAATCCCTGCGGGCGGGCGGTGTTCTCAGGCATACTCGATGACGTCGGACAGCCGACGGCGCCGGGCTTCGCACGCGAGGACCCTAGCCGTCGCGGTGTCCACAGGATGTGCTCGACGCACCACGTCATCGCCTCCTTCGGAGAGGTCGTGTCGGCCACGACCCGAACCCTCGAAGAAGGTCTGGAATGGTCCGGCGAGGCGCTAGAGTACATCGCGGACCCGCTTTTCCGCGTTAGTCACACGAGGTCAGGCGGGTCGAACAGGGAGAGGAATATCGAGGGTTCGCCATTCCCGGGAAGAACCTTTCGATAGTCCTATTTCCGTGGCACGACGGTGGGGTTTATCGGGGGAATCCACGTTCTTCACGCACGTGGATGCCTCACCACGCCACGGGGCCTCTGGATCACCTGCCCTCCGGCCACCTGGCGCTCCGAGGGGAAGGGGACCAGCGGGTTCAGGGGCCCATCTCACAGGGGGTGGAGGCCCGGCAACCTCTCATTTAGGGGGGAAGAGGTTGTCGGGTCTTCCACATTCTCCCGACTCCCCTTCTCGGCACGAGAACCCCACGGTGCTCTCACCCCCGCCGTCTCTCGGCCGACCGCCACGGACGGCGTACGCACCGAAGGCCACAGAACCCCGCCACGGGAACGGGCCGCGGTTCGGGAACTCGGCAGTGACCGACTTCGTTGGCCCCATCGTGAGCGAGCGCAGGGCGACCCCGATCGCGGCGACACCGGCCACGCACGGCCCCCGTGTCCCCGCCCCCTCTCGCACACCCGTGCTCCGCCCCGGGCGCCGAAGCGCGCCCGGGACACTACCGGTCCCGGCAGCTCAGCACCGTCTCCAGGAGCCCCGGGAAGCGCCCCTCCAACTCCTGGTCGCGCAACGACACGAAGCAGCGCGTGCCCTCGGTCCGGTTCTGCACCAGACCGGCGTTGCGCAGGATCTTCAGATGGTGGCTGAGCGTGGACTGGGCGATGGGCAGATCGATGTCCTTCCACGCCCGCTCCCCCTCGAACGCGGCGAGCATGCACACGATCCGCAGGCGTGTGGGCTCGGCCAACGCGGACAGGACCGTGACCAGTTCCACGTCGCCCAGGGCCGGATGATCCGGCCCCTTGGACCCACCCCGTGCCGCCACGTCCCCACCTCCACGTCCACTCGCACGTCGCCGATCCGAACGCACGGTCGCGTGCGCGCGCACGGCCCCGATCACCCCCTCCGACCGATCCGGTCGGATTTGGTATGCGTTCAGTCGCGAGTGTACCGTCAATGTTCGATGATCGTCGATCATCGAACATTCGAGGTCCGTGGGGGTAAGTGAGATGACCGCAGCCGAGAGCACCACCGGAGACCGCCCCGGTTCACCCGTACCGGGGGGCCGACTCGCCCTGTCCGTCCTGGACCACGCGAGCATCGTCGAAGGCTCCGAACCCGGCCAGGCCCTCCGTGACGCCCGGGAACTCGCACAGAACCTGGAGCGCTGGGGCTACACCCGGTTCTGGCTGTCCGAACACCACAACATGCGCGCCATCGCCAGCGCCGCCACCTCGGTGGCACTCGGTTTCATCGCCGAGGGCACCTCCACCATCCGCGTGGGTTCGGGCGGTGTCATGCTCCCCAACCACTCCCCCCTGGTGATCGCCGAACAGTTCGGCACGCTGGCGTCCCTGTACCCGGGCCGCGTCGACCTGGGACTGGGACGCGCACCCGGCACCGACCCGCGCACGATGCGGGCGCTGCGCCGCGACCACGCCTCCTCCTCGACGTTCCCGCAGGACGTCCAGGAACTCCAGGCCTTCTTCGAGCCGGCCGTCCCGGGTCAGCCGGTGCGCGCCGTGCCCGGGGAAGGACTGCGGGTACCGCTGTGGGTCCTCGGATCGAGCCTGTTCGGCGCCCAGTTGGCCGCCCACCTGGGACTGCCCTACGCGTTCGCCTCGCACTTCGCGCCGCAGGCGCTGTACGAGGCCCTGGCCTCCTACCGAGAGACCTTCACCCCCTCCGAACAGTCCACACGGCCCTACGCCATGGCGGGCGTCAACGTGTTCATCGCGCCCACCGACGACGAGGCGCACCACCTGTTCACCTCCATGCAGCAGGCGTTCCTGGGCACGTTGCGCAACGCGCGCGGGCTGCTCCAGCCGCCGATCGAACCCAAGGCGCTGGACACCATGTGGCGGCCCGGGGAGAAGCAGCAGCTCGACTCGATGCTGCGCTACTCGTTCGTGGGATCGCCCGAGACCGTCAAGGCGAAGATCGACGGGTTCGTCGCCGACACCGGTGTGGACGAGCTCATGGTCTCGTCGATGATCTACGACAAGAAGGCCCGCATGTACTCGTACGAGGCGCTGGCCGACCTGTACGACCTGGAGGCGCCCCAGGGCGGCTGAAGGGAACAGACCCTGGTCGGGGGAACCGGGTCAAGGGTGACGGCACCGGGTCAGGCAGGGCCCGGAGCCGTCTCTCCCGACCACCGGGGTGTGGGGCGGGGCCGTGAGGGCCCCGCCCCACTCTGTCATCGGGTGGGCGGAGTCCGCTCGTGATCGTGCCGTACGGTGAGTGCTCGCAACCGGTCGCCCCGCCGGTGCATCTTCCCGGACATCCCTTTCCCCTGGTTCAGAAGGACGGCCGTGCGCCCACACCCCGCCACTCCCCCGATGACACCCCTGGAGCCCTCCGACCCACGCCGTATCGCCACTTTCGACCTCCGTGGTCGGTTGGGGGTCGGCGTCCTGGGCGTGGTGTACGCGGCGCTGGCTCCCGATCAGAAGTGGATCGCCGTCACGCTGGCCCACGCCGAGCTCGGCCGCGACCAGGGGTTCCGGGAGCGTTTCACCCGTGAGGTCAGGGCGATGAGCCGGATCCGGGCACGCTGCGTCGCGCCGGTGCTCGCCTACGACACCTCCGGCGAGCGACCCTGGTTCGCCACCGCCTTCCTGCCCGGACCCACCCTGGACGCGCGACTGCGCACGCAGGGTCCTCTGCCCGAGGCCGGGGCTCGCCTGCTGGCGGCGGGAACCGCGGAGGCGATCGCCGCCGTCCACGCCACCGGAGCGGCCCTGCGGAACCTCACACCCACCGACGTCATCCTGACCCCCGACGGCCCCAAGGTGCTCGACGCCGGGATCACGCGCGCCCCGGACGGTGCCGGGGCGTCCGGAACCGGGGGCATGCCGGGATCACCCGGAGAGAGGGGCCCGGAGCATCCTCGGGACCGGAACGGCCCCGAGGCCGACGTGTTCGCGTGGGGCGTCCTGGTGGTCCACGCGGTGACGGGTCGGCCGCCGTTCGGCACGGGCCCGGCGGGGGAACCCGCGGCCGGACCGCCCCAGGACGGACCCGACCTGCGCGACGTCCCGGAGAGTCTGCGGGGCGTCGTCGCCCGGGCCCTGGCCGAGGACCCCGCCGCGCGGCCCACCGCGGAGGAACTCGTGGGCCTGCTCGCCGGCGAGGGGACCGTGCCGCGCACAGCCGAGGAGAGGGCGGCCCTGGTCGACGCGCTCATCGCGCGGGACCGGACGGCGC
>NZ_QOCZ01000212.1 GCF_018207095.1 Nocardiopsis sp. MG754419
GTGGGGAGAGAGAAAGGTGTGGCGAAAATTCCTCTCTCGGTACTCGCGCGCGGTGCGTGGTTCGGTGAGCGTCGCCGTCGTGCTGTGGGGTGGCCGCCCTCGAACGCCGGGCGGGTTCGGGCTCCGGCCCATGCGAGGCCAGGGCGGTCTTCGTCCGGCCTCGGCCTCACCTGCGTTCGGGCTCCGGGGGTCCGGTGGCCTTCTCCCGGATCGGTGTGCCGATCCCGAGAAGGGCGGGCTGATCGGTGGAGGGGTCCATGTTCGGTGCGAGGGGTCCATGGAGATCCTCTGGTGCCTTGTGCCGGTGTCGCTCGTCAGGGCGTGTGCTCGGCGAGGAAGGGTGGGGTCGGTCGGTCCTGCCTCCCACGAAGGGCTTCGCTTCTGAAATGTCAGATTGGAACTGCGATGTCGCTCTTGTGGGTTGTCCGGAAAGGAAGAGAATCGATCTCGGTTTCCCTGCCGATTTTCCGCTCTCGCGGTCCATGTTTGTCCTGTGTGGCGCTTCTTGGTTCATCTGGGTCTCTTGCGTTGATATGGCGTTCGTGGAGAGTCGGCGGGGCGTGTCCGTCCTGCTCGGCGTCGTGTCGCCCGCCTGGTCGGCCCCTGCGATGTGGTGCTTGTGCGAGTCATGGCTCATATTTCCGTTATGAGTATCGGAGTCGCGAGGGCCGGCCTTTCGGTGTCTGTATCAGGAGTTCCTCCCCTTTCTCGATCACGTTTCTCCTAAGGTTGGCGACGGTTCCCGCCCCGGGCGAAGACCGGAACGGGACGTATTTCGTCTTTTTGGTAGCCCTTTCTCCGTTCGTGCCTGCGGCACGGACGCGCGACCATCACGAGGAGACAGTCAGCCGATGTCGATCGACTCAGCCCCCGAGGTACGAACCGGCGAGCAACGGAGCCTGGCGACCGCCGCGGCGCGGAACCTGGCCACCACCACCAAGTCCGCGCCGCAGATGCAGGGCAAGAGTTCCCGCTGGCTGCTCAAGTCCCTTCCGTGGGTGCAGACCGACGGCGGTGCCTACCGGGTCAACCGGCGTCTGTCCTACACGATCGGGGACGGGCGGATCGACTTCGACCAGACCGGTTCCGAGGTGCGGGTGATCCCGCTCGAACTGGGCGAGTTGTCGTTGCTGCGCGGCTACGACGACATCGAGGTACTGGAGGCGCTGGCCGGACGCTTCGTCCAACGGGAGTTCGAGCCCGGGCAGGTCCTGGCCCAGGAGGGGACCCCGGCCGACCACCTGTACCTGCTGGCGCACGGTCGGGTGCACAAGACCAGCAACGGCGCCTACGGCGAGACCAACCGTCTCGGTGTCCTGGCCGACGGTGACAAGTTCGGTGAGCGCTACCTCCTCGACACCGAACCCACCTGGGAGTTCACGGTCAAGGCCGCGACCTCCGGCACGCTGCTGGAACTGCCGCGCCGCGAGTTCATCGCGCTCCTGGACGACTCGCCCAGCCTCCAGGCCCAGGTCCAGGCGTTCCTGTCCCTGCCCGAGCGGGGACAGAACAAGGACGGGGAGGCCGAGATCGCCCTCTCCTCCGGGCACTCCGGTGAGATCGAACTCCCCGGCACCTTCGTCGACTACGAGCTCAAGCCGCGCGAGTACGAGCTGAGTGTGGCCCAGACCGTTCTGCGGGTCCACTCCCGGGTCGCCGACCTCTACAACAAGCCGATGAACCAGACGGAGCAGCAGCTGCGCCTGACCATCGAGGCCCTGCGCGAGCGCCAGGAGTACGAGCTCGTCAACAACCGTGAGTTCGGCCTCCTGCACAACGCGGACTTCAAGCAGCGCATCCAGACCCACTCCGGGCCGCCCACGCCGGACGACCTCGACGACCTGGTGAGCATGCGGCGCAACACCCGGTTCATGTTCGCCCACCCCCGGGCCATCGCGGCGTTCGGCAAGGAGTGCAACAAGCTCGGGCTGAACATCGGCACCGTCGAGATCGGCGGGCACCATCTGCCGGCGTGGCGCGGGGTCCCGATACTTCCCTGCGGCAAGATCCCGATCACCGAGCACCAGACCTCCTCGATCATCGCGGTCCGGACCGGCGAGGACAACGAGGGTGTCATCGGTCTGCACCAGACCGGTCTGCCCGACGAGGTCGAGCCGGGCCTCAACGCGCGGTTCATGGGGATCGACGACAAGGCGATCATCTCGTACCTGGTGAGCACCTACTTCTCTGCCGCCGTACTCGTCCCGGACGCGCTGGGCGTGCTGGAGAACGTCGAGGTCCGACCGCGTGCCTGAGACGGTCGCGCCGTCAGGGAAGGAGGTCTGAGTGTCACTGATGTCCCGGATGTCCGCCAGTGGAGCCGGACACGAGACGGCGGAGCTGGTCGCCGCACTGCTCCGTGACCCGCAACGTCCGGGGAACCCGGACCTGTTGGCGGGGGCGCCCCGCGCCGCGGTTCCGAGCACATCCCGGCCGGGGGCCCTGGGCGGCCCCACCGGGCTCGGCACCTCGGCCGCACGGGTCCTGTTGCCCGCGCGGGCCACCACCCCCGCACGGGTCGGTGCCCCCGACCGTTCCGAGGCAGGCCCGCGCGCCCGGGTCTTGCCACGGATCCCCGTCGCACCGGCGGGACCGGGTGCGGCATCGGCCGGCGCAGGGTCCGACGACACGTCGGTCCCCGTGCTCTACTGCCCTCCGGCCGTACGCGACGACCCCGCCCTGGGCGAGGAGGTCGACGACCGGCTCGTGGAGTGGGCCGCCGAGGTCGGGATCTACCCGGGCCAGCTCGACCGGGTCCGCTCGGCCGGGTTCGGGCGCCTGATCATGTTGGCCCACCCGGAGACCGACGACCCCGACCGACTCCTGGCGGCGGCCAAGTGCGCCCTGTCCGAATGGTCGGTGGACGACCACTACGTGGACGGTGAGGCGGAGGAGGCGCGCCCGGAACTCCTCGGCCAACGGCTGGCCATCGCCCACTCGGTGATCGACCAGGCGCACCTGCCGGTGGCCTACGCGCCGCGGCTGGAGGAGGTCGTGCGGGCGGACCCGGTCATGGTCGCCCTGCGGGACGCCCTGCGCAACCTCGGCGGGTACGCCTCCCATGCCCAGGCACGCCGTTTGCGCCACGAGCTGGCGATCATGTTCGTCGCCTACAACCAGGAGGCGGTCTGGGCCACGTCCGGCCACAGACCACCGGTGTGGGAGTTCCTCATGCACCGACACGAGAACAGCTTCGTGCCGTGCATGGTGCTCATCGACACGCTGGCCGGCTACGAGCTCTCGCAGGCGGAATTCTCCGACCCCCGGGTGCGTCGCGTGTTCACCCTGGCCGGATCGGCCAGCGTCATCGTGAACGACCTGTACTCCATGGGCAAGGAGGACCCCTCCGACTTCAGCCTGCCCCGGTTGATCGAGACCGAGGAGGGCTGTTCGTCCCGCGAGGCCGTCGAACGCAGCGTCCTCCTCCACGACGAGATCATGCACACCTACGAGGCCGAGGCGGCCGCCCTCGCCCTGACCGGATCACCGGAACTGCGGCGTTTCCTCGCCGGGGTGTGGGCCTGGCTCGGGGGAAGCCGTGAGTGGCACGCCCGGACCGCCCGTTACCACGGCGTCACCGACTGACCCCCTCTCATCCCCGGGGCGCCCCGACGCGGGCGGCCCCGGACACCACCGCAAGGAGCACACACCATGACCACGACCATGCCCTCTCACGGCCAGGTCCTGCGCACCGCCTACCAGAAGTCCGTCGCCGACTACTGGAACGCCGAGAAGGACCCGGTGAACATCCGCCTCGGTGAGGTCGACGGACTGTTCCACCACCACTACGGGATCGGCGACTACGACCCGTCCGTCCTGGAGGGTCCCGAGGAGACCAGGGAACAGCGCATCATCGAGGAGATGCACCGCCTGGAGACCGCCCAGGCGGACGTGCTCCTGGACCACCTCGGTCCGATCGGCCCCGACGACCGGATCCAGGACACCGGCTCGGGCCGCGGCGGCACCGGTTTCATGGCCAACGCCCGGTTCGGCTGCCACGTGGACGGCGTCACCATCTCCGAGCAGCAGGTCGCCTTCGCCAACGCCCAGGCCCGGGAACGGGGCGTGGACGACAAGGTCCGTTTCCACTTCCGGAACATGCTCGACACCGGGTTCGACACCGGCTCGCTGCGGGCCTCCTGGAACAACGAGTCCACGATGTACGTGGACCTGCACGACCTGTTCCGTGAGCACGCCCGCCTCCTGGAGTACGGTGGCCGGTACGTGACCATCACCGGCTGCTACAACGACGTGACCGGTGGCCGTTCCAAGGCGGTCAGCCGGATCGACGAGCACTACACGTGCAACATCCACTCCCGGAGCGAGTACTTCAAGGCGATGACCGCCAACAACCTCGTCCCGATCAACGTCGTCGACCTCACCGCCGCGACCATCCCTTACTGGGAGCTGCGGGCGCAGTCCTCGGTCGCCACCGGCGTCGAGGACCCCTTCCTCACCGCCTACAAGGAAGGCAGCTTCCACTACCTGCTCATCGCCGCCGACCGGATCTGACCCTCCGGAGGCCACCCGGGGTGCCCGCCGCCGTGGCGGCGGGCACCCCCCTCGCGCCGCTCGTCCCCGAACAGGAAGGGTGCCCATGACCGTCGATCCCGTCACCGGAACGCGCGCCACCGAGGCCCGAGAACCCCACGGTGCGCGAGACCCGATCATGCTGGAACTGGTGGACGAGGAGGGGAGGACCACCGGCACCGCCGAGAAGCTCGCCGCCCACCGTGCCCCCGGCCGACTACACCGGGCCTTCTCCGTCTTCCTCCTGGACACCGAGGGACGGCTCCTGGTCCAACGCCGGGCCTGGTCCAAGTACCACTCGCCCGGGGTGTGGTCCAACACCTGCTGTGGGCATCCGTACCCGGGCGAGCAGCCCTTCGCCGCCGCGTCGCGGCGCGTGGGGGAGGAACTGGGGGTGTCCCCGTCGCTCATGCGTGAGGCCGGAACGGTCTCCTACCACCACCCCGACCCCGACTCCGGCCTGGTGGAACGCGAGTACAACCACCTGTTCGTGGGCCTGGTCCGGAACGAGCTCCGCCTCGACCCGGAGGAGGTCGCCGAGACCACGTACCTGACCCCCGACGGGCTGGAGCGTGCCCGTCGCGACGGCGCGTTCTCGGTGTGGTTCGCGACGGTGTTCGACGCGGTCCGCCCCGCCCTGCGGGGGATCTCGGTCCGCGACGGCTGGTGACCTCGGCACGGTGTGGACGGCGCCGTGCGGAGTGATCCGGTCGCCCCCTGGAGGGGCGCCCCGGCGCGGCGCCGACGCTGACGTCGGTGCGTCGGGGACGGGTCGGGCGGCCCCGCCCGGGACATGGTCCCGGAGCGGGGCCGGTCCGGCCCGGTCGCCCGCGAGGACATCGCGGTGCACGCGGGGCCCGGTACCGGTGTGCGGATCGACGTCTCGGAGCCTCCGGTGCCCGGCGGTCTCGGCCGGCCCTCGTCGATCAGTGCCGTGCGAGGCGTGTGACGGTCGGGTGCACGATGCCACTCCTGTCGGAGGGGACCCCCGGGAGCGTGGGTCTGCGGTCCCGCACCGCCCGACGTGAGGGTGGGCGATCGCCGTGAAGCGATGGGGTCCCGTGGAGCGCCGCGGTCCGGTTCAGGCGTCGCAGTCCCGACAGCGACGGGTGGCGACACGATCGGTGTTGCCTCCGGTGGCCCGAAGCGGTGCGCTCTCACCGATGCGGAGCCAGGCCTCGGGGCCGGCGTCGGTCACCCAGCCCCAGGTCGGAGGCCGCACAGCGCTCGGGTGGTGATGCCGGCAGCCGGGTCGATGGGCCTTGCCACTGGTGTGGATGTGGATCTCGTGCACCGTGGGTGCGTCCGTGTGACGTCGGCCGTCGCCGAGCGCGCAGGCGCAGCCGGCGTCGAGGGGGAGTTCGCAGAAATCGCAGCGTCGCATCGCCCCATGATGCCCGGCCGCCGGGCCGGACGGAATCCCCTTGCCGGTGCCGGTGCCGGTGCCGGTGCCGGTGCATCGGACGCCGGACCGCGCCGAGGCCCCCTCCCCGCGCCGGTCCGCGTCGCGGGCGGGACGGGGTCGCCATCCCTTCGGGAGGGCCGGTCTGCTTCACTGCCCTCATGATCGTGCGCGACGCCCGTCCCGAGGAGAAGGCCGCCGTGGCGGACCTCCGCGCCGAGGCCTACCACGCCCAACGGCTCCTGGAGATCAACCCCGCCTACGAGTCCACCCTGCGTGCGCTGGGGGTCGACGGTACCGGCGACGTCCTGGTCGTCGAGGAGGACGGAGCGCTCATCGGCACGGTGATGCTGATCCGGCCCGGTGCCCGGAGCGAAGTGGCCGCGGGACCGGACGACGTCGAGGTGCGGGCCTTCGCCGTCGCCCCCGGACACCAGGGCAGGGGCGTGGGTCGGGCGCTGATGAAGGCGCTCACCGCGAGGGCCCTGGAGTGGGGCGCGCGCAGGCTGGTGCTGTCGACCCGCCCCGAGATGCGTGCGGCGCAGCGCCTCTACACGACGATGGGGTTCGTGCGCACCCCCGAACGCGATTGGAGTCCGGTACCCGGGCTGGACCTGTTGACCTATCAGCTGCCGTTGGAGGTCCCTGAGCGCGACGCCGGAGGACGCTAGGTCTGGCACGGGCGACCGCCCACGGGCCGGGGCGGTCCGGGAACCGATCCCGGGCCGCCCCGACGCACGTGCCGCGCGCTCAGCAGCGGGTGTTGATGGTGCTCTGGATCGACGACTTCTCGGCGCTGGTGACCGAGAGACCGTAGCGGTGTTTGACGTTGACCCACGCCTTGACGTAGTCGCAGTGGATCGCGGTCCGCGGCGGCATCCACTGGGAGGGGTCGCGGTCCCCCTTGGAGCGGTTGGTGGAGGCCGACACGGCCCACAACTGCGGCGAGGAGACGTCGTTGGCGAAGTCGCGGCGCCGGGTCGAGGACCAGGTGTTGGCGCCGGAACGCCAGGCCTCGGCCAGCGGCACCATGTGGTCGATGTCGATGGAGGACGCGTTGTCGAACCAGACGCCGTCGTACTCGCTGGACCAGCGCCCCGAGGTGGGGCTGCAGGAACCGTCGACCTGGACGGTGTGACCGTCGCGGCGCAGGACGTGCTGACGGGCGTCACACGGGCTGGAGACGACCACCCAGTGGGGGAAGAGGGCGCGGTCGTAGCCCGAGCCGTTGTTCTTCGCTCGCACGGTCAGCCCGTTGAGCTGGGACTGGGCGGCGGAGGTGGAGGGGATGCCGGGCGGCAGGGTGTGGTGGGCCAGTGCCGGGGTGGCCCACCCCAGGACGGCC
>NZ_QOCZ01000213.1 GCF_018207095.1 Nocardiopsis sp. MG754419
GGCGGTGACCGCTCGGGCGGTGCGGCGAGGTGCGTGGGCAGCGGGCGCGTGGGGTGGCCGGAGCGCCGCACCGCGGTGACGATGATGATGATCACCCCGGCCATGACCCCGGCGAAGGGCGCGAAGAGCAACGCGCTCAGGGTGCCCACCAGTCCGATCAAGGGTCCGGTGGTGGTGTCGGCGTAGGCGATCCCGTAGCTGACGTTGCCGGGCGCCCGACAGGTCAGGGTGTACTCCCCCGGTTCGTCCAGGCGGGTCATGCCGGTCATCGCCCAGGATCGTTCGGCGTCGGCGACCCGGTGGTCGAAGGTGGGGTAGCGGAAGGCGGGGAAGGTGCCGTCCGGCCCGGACAGGGTGCACGCGGTGTGGTCCGCGGTGGGCGGTGAACTGTAGAGCAGCCAGTCGGGTTCGGGGTGCCGATCGGCGTCCACCGTGAAGGTGGCCGGTCGGGTGCCCTGGGTGCGTGCGACGAAGTCGGGCGGCGAGAGCGCTTGGAGGACACCGGACACGAACATCAGCACGGCGATGCCCAGACAGAGGGGGATGAGCGCGCCGCCGACCCAGAACCACGCCCGGGAGGGGCGTGGTCGTCGGGGACCCGCGAAGGGTGTGACGGAACCGTACCGGGCGGCCATGGAACCGAGTCTCGCAGTGGGCACCCCGGTGGGGTCGGTGACGTGCCGGGCTTTTGACGGGGGTTTGTCGAACCCGTGCCCTGCCTCTGACCGGTCCCTCGGAACGGGATGTGAGGGTTCTCCGGGCGCCTGCGCTCCCTGGCAGCCGGTACAGACGCACAGGTCTCACAAAGCACTTGAATGACACACTCGAAGGTGAGGAAGGGGTGGACGCTCGGATGCCGCCTCGTGCGCAGTGGGGAGTGTGTCGGTGGACGAAGAGGAGATCATCGCCTTCGTGTCGGGGCTGGGTGCGGTGCGGGTGGACCGGGCCGGCCGGGAGAGCGGGGCACCGGAGGTGGCCTGGGGAGACACCTTCCTCACCTACGACCCCGACGGCGACGCCGACCGGCGCGGGTTCCAGCCGTTCGCGACGGTGGTGACCAAGGACTACCCCGGCTTCGACACCGCCTCGGACCTGGACGGGGAGGGGGTGTTCCGGGTCAACGTGGCGGTGGGGCGTGAGGCGTTCGCGCGGGAGTGCGGGCACGCCCCCGGTGAGCAGGCGTCGGACGGCGTGGAGATCGACCACCGTGCGTCGGACCGGGTGCTGCCGCATCCGGTCTACGCCGCCCAGGGGTGGGTGTCGGTGCGACTGCCGGGTCCGGGCACGGGCGAACGCCTGCGGGATCTGCTGCGCCTGGCGTGGGAGCGGGCGGCCGAGCGTCATCGGGCGCGTACCACGAAGCAGGAACCCTAACAAAAGTTACCAATGCTGTGAGCGGCGGGAAGCAACCGTCCTCGCCCGGTGTTGTCATCGCCGGATCGGTCCCCACGTGGGGACCGATCCGGCGCCGTCGACGGCGCACGTCGGACGGAAAGGGGCCGCATGAGCGCGAACGGCATCGAGCCGGAACAGGACGACCCGGAGCCCGCGGAAGCGGCTCCGGAGGGCGACGGTGGCGCGTTGCCTCGGGTGCACGGGCTGGTGACGTTGGGTTCCGAGGACGCGCCCGTGTGCTCGGACGGGATCTGTTTCTAAGTGGGGATGACCGTGAGAATCGAAGTGTGGTCCGACATCGTCTGCCCGTGGTGCTACATCGGCAAGCGTCGTCTGGAGAGGGCGCTGGCGTCCTTCGAGCACGCCGATGAGGTCGAGATCGTCTGGCGCAGCTTCCAGCTGGACCCGGGTTTCCCCCAAGGGGTGAGCGAGCCGGTCTACGACACCCTGGCCAAGAAGATGAGCGCCCCGCGCGAGCAGGTCAAGGCCATGACCGCCCAGGTCCAGCAGGTCGCGTCCGAGGAGGGCCTGACCTACGACTTCGAGGGCGGGGTCATGGTCAACACCTTCGACGCCCACCGCCTGACCCACCTGGCGCGTGAGCACGGATTGGGCGACGCCGCGCACGAACGGCTGATGCGCGCCCAGTTGGTGGAGGCGCGGGTGCTCAACGACCTCGACACCCTGGTCGGGTTGGCCGGCGAGATCGGACTGGACACCGAGCGGGCCCGTGCCGTGCTGTCGGGTACGGAGTACACCGAGCAGGTGCGTGAGGACATCGCCGCCGCGCAGCGGTTGGGCGCCACCGGTGTGCCCTTCTTCGTGCTGGACCGGGCGCTGGGCATCTCCGGCGCCCAGCCGTTGGAGGTCTTCTCCGACGCCCTGGAGAAGGCGCACGCCCGGCAGGCCTGACCGGCGCCCAGACGACGCCCGAGGGGGTGGCGCCACGAACGTGGCGCCACCCCCTCGTCCTGTCCGGACCCGCCCGGCGACGGTGCCGTCCCGCGCGGAAGGGCACGGTGGCCGGGCCGGAGGCGACCACCGATGCGCCGTGGTGCGTTCCAGGACCCGACCGCGTGCGGTTCGCCCAGGTCCATCGACGAGGGTCGGTCGAGGTCACCGGCGTGGGCGGGCGCTGTGACGGCCCCGCCGGTCGTGGGCCGCTGACGCGTCCCTTCCCGCGCCCTGCACGGCCCCGGGACCACGGAGGCCCCGTGACCCCCCCCGACCGGGGTCACGGGGCCTCCCCACGCGCGCGTGGCCCTACCGGATGGGCACCCCGGCGATCTCCCCGAAGGCGCCCGCGTACAGCGTCATCTCGGAGACGTCGGTGGCCGGGGCGGGGAAGACCGCCAGGGCCAGGTACTCCTCACCGGGGCTGAGGGTGTGGATCTCGTCGGCGAAGTCCTCGTACTCCTCCTCGCCGGTACGGATGCGGACCACGTAACGGATCAGGCCGGTCTCGGGCTCCTCCAGTCGGAAACCGCCCATGGTGCCCTCGGTGTACTGGGCCGGGCTGCCCGGCAACCGCGCCTCGTCACCCTCCAGGTCCGCCTCGAGGTCGCCCAGCGTGGAGTTCTGGAAACCCACCACCTGGAACAGGTAGGCGCCGTCGCGCACCAGCGGGTACACGTTCAGGTCGAGGTCGTTGTGGGAGACGGTGGTGTGGGCCTCCATGTCCTCGAAGTAGGCGGCCGGTTCGGCCACGTGCCGTTGGGCGGCGTCCAGACCGTCGGTGTCCTCGCTGTCGGAGGCGTCCAGCGGAACCTCGTAGAAGAACTCCACGCGACGGTTGCGGGCGCGGGCCTCCTCGTCGTCGTCTCCGCCCTCCTCGGCGAGCAGCTCGTCCGCACCCCGGCCTTCCGTGGTCAGCGTGAAACCGTCACCGAGCTCCTCTTCGACGAGCTCGCGCGCGGACTCGGCGCGGTTCTCCGACAGCGTCTGGTTGTGGTCGTCGGACCCGGTGCCGTCGGTGTGGCCGATGACCGTGATCTCCGTGCCCTCGGCCAGGTTCTCGCGCAGTGAGGCCGCGGTCTGCCGAATGGTCTCGGCCGCCTCATCGGTGGGTTCGGCCTCGTCCACCTCGAACATGTCGTCCGCGTGCAGAGCGATGGTCTCCTGGTCACCGGCGCGGGTGGTGGAGGCGATGTCGCTGTCCACGAAACTCTCCACGGACTGACGGTCCTCGCTCACGTCCAGACCGGACTCGGGCACGTCGTCGGGGTAGAAGATCTCGTCGGGCAGTTCGCCCTGTTCCCACGTCTCGGGATCGATGTGGTCGTAGACGTTGGGTTCGGGAGACTCGGTGAACTCGTCGACGTAGCTGATGGGGACACCGGGTACGTAGCCCAGTCCGGCTCCGGTGAAGGTGAGGGTCTCGACCTCCTCGCTGGGAGCCGGGAAGTAGCGGCGCATGGGCAGCGGCAGCCCCTCGTGGGTGGGCAGGAAGGGGTCGCCCTCCACGAAGTAGGTGCCGTAGTTCTCGCCGTGGTCGTCGTTGCTCAACACCCGCAACACCTCGCCCGAGAGCGGGTCGACCATGCGAATGGGCGCCACGGCACTGGTGACGGCGCCCGGCAGGGGCTCCAGGATGTTGTGGGTGACGTCGATCATCAGGTACTCGCCGTTGGACTCCAGCGCGTTGATGACCACCTCGAAGGCGACGTCGTTGCCGTCCTCGACGAACATGCGGCCCTGGCGGGTGAAGGGCAGCTCCTCGGCCGCGACCTCCTCGGCCTGCTCCTCGGAGCCGGCCTCCGTGGGCGCCTCGGGTTCGTCTCCGGCGGTGAGGTCGCGGACCAGACCACAGGAGCTGAGGGTCAGGCTCAGCGCCAGAGCCGCGCCGAGGGCGCCGAGGGCTCGTGGGGACATGTTCGGGGGCTCCCTTGTGCGTTCTCCGGCCGCGTTACGGCCGGAGGAGGTGTTCACTCGGCTGCTCAGACGCACGCGAGGGGCTTATGGTTCGGTCGGTCTCACGAACCGGTCCCGGCACGACGGTCCCGCACCGTCCTCTCGCGCGCGGTGGGGGGCGTTCGGGCTATGGCGTCCGGGACGTCGAGGTGCTTCGATACTCGGGGACGGGCCCCGGTGGGCGGCCCCGACCGGGAAGGGGTGTGGGCGTGGCGCACATGGTGTTCGGAGCGGTGCCGGTGTTGGCCGTGGTGCTGACCGGCCTGTTCGCCGGGTTGTTCCTGACCTTCTCGATCGCGGTGATGCCCGGACTGGCCCGGGCCGGGGACCGCGCCATGGTCGAGTCGATGCAGTGGATCAACCGAGCCATCCTCAACCCGGTGTTCGCGCTGGTGTTCGTGGGCGCCCCGGTGGCGGTGCTCGGGACGGTGGTGCTGTTCTTCGCGGCCGGCGCTTACACCGCCGTGCTGTGGTCGGGTGTCGGGCTGGCCGCTCTGGTCGCCGTCCTGGCCATCACGTTCGCGGTGAACGTTCCGCGCAACAACGCCCTGGACGCGGCGGGCCCCGTCGAACGCACGGGGGACGTGGCGGCGGTGCGGGCCGCCTTCGAGCCGGTGTGGGTGCGCTGGAACCATGTGCGCACCCTGTTGTCGGTCGCGGCGCTGGTGTGCTGCGCGGTGGCGCTGTCCCTGTACTGAACCGCGGCCGGACCGGCGCGTCTCACGGGCGCGGGACGGACCCGCGGGGCGGTCGGTGCGATCCGGGGTGCTCTGTACCTCCGAGGCGGAGTCGTCCTCGGTGGGGTTCTCCTCGGGGGTGTCCTGGCGCAGCAGGCCGCAGGAGCTCGGGAGCAGGCCCAGGACGAGTTCGGATCCGAGCACGGGGCGTCATGGTGTCAGGCTTTCCTCGATGGGGGACGCGGGTACTCTCCTGGGCGCCTGCGCCGGGGATGACCGACATCGGGTCGGACGCCATCGAGCCCCGACCGGTTCACCGGAACGGGCCGGTGGACGGTCCACCGGCCCGGAGCGGTCGAGGGCGGGTTTCAGCCCGTGGCGGTGGGCGTGGCCCGGGTGCCGCCCATCCCCTCCAACAGGGCGTCGACGTCGCGCACGCACCCTCCGCAGCCGGTCGTGGCCCGGGTGCGTTCGGCGATGGTCTCCCGTGTACGGGCCCCGTCCAACCAGGCCTGTTCGATCTCCTCCCGGCCCACCGCGTTGCATCGGCACACCAGGGCGGGGGCGGGGTTGTCCTGTTCCGTCGCGGTCGGCAACCCCTGGACCAGGGCCAACCGGTCCGAGGGCACGGGTGCGCCGGTGTCGTAGAGCTGGGACAGGGTGGCCGCGGCCTGGGGGAAGCCCAGCAGGACCGCCCCCACCACGCGGTCCTGCAGGACCGAGAGCTTGGCGTAGCGGCCGCCGTGCGGGTCGCTGACGGTGACCGTCTCCACCTCGTGGTCGGTCTCCTCCTCCTGGACACGGCCGAACGCGGTCAGTTCGATGCCCTCGGCCTTGAGGCGGGTCAGTGGCCGGGCTCCTCCGTAGCGGGCGGCCGGTTCCGCTCCGGTCAGTCGGCGGGCCAGCACCGCGGCCTGTTCCCAGCCGGGCTGGACCAGGCCCGCTCCTCCCCCGGGGTGTTGGGCACAGTCGCCGATGGCGTGGACACGCCGGTGGGAGGTGGTCAGGTGATCGTCGACCACGATGCCGTGTTCGACCTCGATTCCGGCGGCCTCGGCCAGTTCGACGTTGCCGCGCACCCCCGCGGTGACGATCAGGGCGTCGCCCGCCAGCACCCGGCCGTCGTCCAGTTCCAGGCCGTTGCCCGGGATCCAGCGGGAGGCCACGCGCCAGGAGTGCACCCGCACCCCCAGGGCCTCGTAGCGGCGGGCCAGGATGTGGGCGGCGGCCCGGTCGATCTGGCGGCGCATGATCCAGGGTGAGGACTCCACCAGGTTCACCCGGGCACCGCGCCCGACCAGCCCGCGGGCGGCCTCCAGACCCAGGACACCGCCTCCCAGGACCACCACGGGGGCGCCCGGACGCACCAGGGACAGCACCCGTTCGCAGTCGGCGAGGTCGCGTAGGGCGGCCACGCCCCGGCCCGGGAGGCCGTCGGTCCCGCTCACCCCGGGGATGGGCGGGAACGCGGCGCGGGCGCCGGTGGCCAGGACCAGTTCGTCGAAGTCCAGGGCGGTGCCGTCGTCCAGCGTGACACGGCGTGCCGTGGTGTCGACGTGGGTGGCGCTCACCCCGGTGCGGACGCTCACCCCGGGTGTGTCGGGCACGGGCAGCCGGATGTGGTCGGGGGTGTGGGTCCCGGCCAGCACACCCGAGAGCAGGACACGGTTGTAGGCGGGGTGCGGCTCGGCGCCCACCACCCGCAGGTCGACGCGGGTGCCCTCGGGGTCCAGTCGGGCGACCTCTTCCGCCAGGCGCGCGCCGACCATGCCGTTGCCGATGACCACGATCCGGCGCGGGGACGGGTGGGTGCTCAAGGTGTGCCTCCTGGTGATGCCGCCCGGGCGGCGTCGGCCGGGTGGTGCGGGTCGGGATGGGTCGGGCGTCGTCAGGGGGCCGGCTCCAGGCGCACGGCGCTGACCTTGAACTCGGGCATGCGACTGGTGGGGTCCAGGGCCGGGTTCGTGAGGTTGTTGGCGGACTGGTCCCCGGCGTAGTGGAAGGGCAGGAACACCGTGTCCAGGCGGGCGGTGGCGTCCAGCCGGACCCGGGCCAGGGTGGTCCCGCGTCGGGAGGTCAGGCGGGCCCGGTCACCGTGGGCCAGTCCGGCGCGGGCGGCCGTGTCGGGGTGCACCTCCACGTAGACCGAGGGTTCGGCCGTGCGGAGTTCGTGGACCCGGCGGGTCTGGGCGCCGGACTGGTAGTGGCCCATGAGGCGGCCGGTGGTGGCGATGAGCGGATACTCGCCGTCGGGT
>NZ_QOCZ01000214.1 GCF_018207095.1 Nocardiopsis sp. MG754419
GTCGAGGACGGACGACGGGGGCGCGTTCGGGGTCCCCCGGGGAACTCCGATGCTCCGCTCCCGGCTCGGGTTCACGGGGCTCACCATCGGTGCGCGCACGACTCTCGGACGGTGACCCGCCGGGAGGGGGACGGGCGGCGGGCATAGCCTGGTCTTATGCGTTCGTACACCCCGATCGCGGCCTTGGTGGCCGACCTGGTCTGCGTGCTCGTGTTCGTCGTGGTGGGCAAGGCCGACCACGCTACCGGCCTGACACCCGCCGCCGTGGCCGGGACCGCATGGCCGTTCGTGGTCGCGCTGGTCCTGGGGTGGCTGGCGACGCTCGCGTGGCGCTCCCCTGTCCGGATCTGGCCGACCGGCGTGTTCGTGTGGGCCGTGACGGTGGTGGGCGCGATGCCGTTGCGCCTGCTCACCGGCGAGGGCGCCCCGTTGTCCTTCGTGCTGGTGACCGCGCTGTTCCTGGCGGCGACCCTGCTCGGCTGGCGGGCGGTCGCACTGCTCGTGTCCCGGAAGAGGCGACAGAGCCGGGCCTGAGGGGGAACACTGGCGGTGTACGTCCGCCCCCTCTCCGAGGAGCCCCCCGTGTCCGATCCCGTCACCCTCGCCATCGCCACCGCCGCGGCCACCGGCGCGGCGACCAAGCTCGGCGACAAGGTCACCGAGGGCACGGTCGCCCTCATCCGACGCCTCGCCGAGGCCCTGACCCAACGGTTCGGTCAGGACCCCGAGGCGCAGAACGCCCTGGTCGCCGCCCGTTTCGAGGGGCCGGAACAGCAGAAGGCCATCGCGACCGTCGCGGAGCGGCTCCACCGCGCCGAGGAGGACGACCCGCGGATCCGCGACATCATGGCGCGGCTCCGCCCGGAGGTCTCCCAGGAGGGCGACGGTGCGGTCAGCAACCGGATCCACGGCAACGTGAGCGGGAACGCCCGGGTCTACCAGGGGCGCGACTTCCACGGCGACATCCGGCTCTGATCGCGTCCGGCCCGGTGGGCACCGACGATCACCGGGGCGGGGACGGTCCTCGGGTCATCCGACCGCGGACCGTTCGTAAGCTGGAGACGATGAACGCACAACCGACCCCCGAGACCGCGCCCGACACCTCCGCCGTCACGACCGACGGTGAGGACGAGGCGCGCGAGGTCGGGGTGGGGCCCTGGCCCGGCCCCTGGCCCGAGGGCGACCACTACGACCCCGAGCTGCTCGCCGGCGGCGACCGGCGCAACGTGGTCGACCGGTACCGGTACTGGCGGCGTGAGGCGATCGTGGCCGACCTGGACCTGGTCCGCCACGACTTCCACGTGGCCGTGGAGAACTGGTCGCACGACTTCAACATCGGGTCGGTCGTGCGCACCGCCAACGCGTTCGGCTGCGCGGCCGTGCACATCGTGGGCAAGCGCCGGTGGAACCGTCGGGGCGCCATGGTCACCGACCGGTACCAGCACGTGCACCATCACCCGGACACCGCGTCGCTGGTGGCCTGGGCGGCCGACCACGACCTGGTGCTGGTCGGTGTCGACAACCTGCCGGGCGCGGTGCCGCTGGAGACCCATCCCCTGCCGCGCAACGCCGTTCTGGTGTTCGGACAGGAGGGCCCCGGGCTGTCCGAGGAGGTCCGGCGGGTGTGCTCGGCGGTGCTGTCCATCGCCCAGTTCGGTTCGACCCGGTCGATCAACGCGGGGGCCGCCGCGGCGATCGCCATGCACGCGTGGGTGCGGGCGCACGTGTTCGCGCAGCCCGTCCCCGATGCGGCGACCACACCGACACCGTGATTCGCCCGTGATCTAACATGAGCGGATCGTCTCCGACCAGGAAGTAGCAAGGATGAGCCCGATCGTCACGTCCGCCGCTCGCGCCGCCACACTGGACGACGTCCCCGACCTCGCCCGTGTCCTCAGTCGCTCGCTGCACGACGACCCGCTCTTCCTGTGGCTCTTCCCCGACGACGCCTCGCGCAGGGCCAAGGTGCGCCGTTTCTTCGCGCTGGCCACGGGGTTCGGCTACGTGCCCGCCGGTGACACCCGTGTCGCCACGCTGGCCGAGACCGAGGACTCGGCCCCGGTCGCACGCGGTGTCGCCCTGTGGGCGCCGCCCACGGCCAACCCCGAGGGCCCGCTGGTGTCACCGCGCACCTGGCCGCACTGGGGCGCACTGCTCGGACGTGGGCGGGTGTCCGCCTTCATCCGGATCTTCGCCGAGTGGAAGATGGCGACGCCGCAGGAGCCCCATCTGTACCTGGCCGCGCTCGGCGTGGACCCGAGCGCGGCGGGTGACGGGGTGGGTCGTGGCTTGCTCACCGCCGGACTGGACGAGGCGGACGCGCAGGGACTGCCGGTGTTCACCCAGACCCTCGACGAGACGAGTGCCGCCTTCTACGAGCACTTCGGGTTCCGGGTCGTCCACGAGATCCCGCACGAGGGTGTCGGAACCGGTTACTTCCTGCTGCGTCAGCCCTCCTGACCGTTCGGCGCGGAACACACCGCCCGTGACGTCACCGTGACCTAACATGGCCGTGACGCCCCTGGGGAAGGATCGGGACCGATGACCTCCACGACGGCCGCCGGCGTGACGTCGACGCGCACCGCCACCATGGACGATGTTCCCGCCATCGCGCGGGTCCTGGGGCGTGCCTTCCACGACGATCCGCTGTTCCGGTGGTTCTTCCCCGACGACGCGACCCGCATGGCCCGATCGGTGCGGCTCAACGCGCTGACCGCCGGGTTCGACCACGTGCCCCGTGGTGACGCCGAGGTCTGCGAGGTCCTGGAGGACGGGCGTCGGGTGGTGCGCGCAGCCGCGATGTGGAACCCTCCGACCGCCGGAGGCCAGAGCGCCGCGAACATGCTCCGCACCCTGCCGCACTGGGCGTCCATGGTGGGGGTCCGACGGCTGACCGGGATGCTGCGTTTCTTCGCGGAGCTGCGACTGTCCGCCCCGCAGGAGCCGCACCTGCACCTGGAGGCCCTGGGCGCCGACCCGGTGGCGCGCGGCCTCGGCGCGGGTGCGTCCCTGCTGCGTGCGGGGCTGGAGCGGGCCGACGCCGACGGGGTCCCCGTGTACCTGGAGACCATGAACCCGGCCAACATCGGCTACTACGAGAAGCACGGCTTCCACGTGCTGCGCGCCCTCAACGATCCCGAGTTCCCCTCCACCTACGCGCTGCTCCGTCCCACGTCCTGAGGCACCGTCGGCATCGCCCGACCGTGGAGAGGGACCACGGACCCCTGCGACATCCGATCGACCGAACGCGCAGGGGCCGCCTCCCCGAGGGAGACGGCCCCTGACGAGGACCCGGGATCGGAACTAGCCGATGCCCTTGCTGAGGGAGCCCAGCAGGTCGCGGTTGAGCTGGGAGATGGTGTCCAGCGGGATGCCCTTCGGGCAGACCGCGGCGCACTCACCGATGTTGGTGCAGCCGCCGAAGTCCTCTTCGTCCTGCTGGTTGATCATCTTCACCACACGGGAGGCCCGCTCCGGCTGCCCCTGCGGGAGCATGCCGAGGTGCGTGACCTTCGCGGCGGTGAACAGCATGCTGGACGCGTTCGGGCAGGCCGCCACGCACGCGCCACAACCGATGCAGGTCGCCGCGTCGAACGCGCGGTCGGCGTCCGGCTTCGGGATCGGGTTGGCGTGGGCGTCCGGGGCGGTGCCGGTGGGCGCGCTGATGAAACCACCGGACTGGATGATGCGGTCGAACGCACCACGGTCCACGACGAGGTCCTTGACGACCGGGAAGGCCTTGGCCCGCCACGGCTCGACCGTGATGGTGTCGCCGTCCTTGAAGCTGCGCATGTGCAGCTGGCAGGTGGTGGTGCGCTCGGGGCCGTGCGCCTCACCGTCGATCACGACGCCACAGGCACCACAGATGCCCTCACGGCAGTCGTGGTCGAAGGCGACCGGGTCCTCGTTCTCGAGCGTGAGCTTCTCGTTGAGAACGTCGAGCATCTCCAGGAAGGACATGTCCGGCGAGACGTCCGTGAGCTTGTACGTGACCATCCGGCCTTCGTCGTCACGGCCCTTCTGGCGCCACACGCGCAGGGTGATGTTCACTTGTAGCTCCGCTGCTTCATCTCGACGTACTCGTACTCCAGGTCTTCCTTGTGGAGCACGGGCTTGCTGTCAGCGCCACCGAACTCCCAGGCCGCGACGTAGGCGAACTCGTCGTCGTGACGCAGCGCCTCACCGTCCTCGGTCTGGCTCTCCGCTCGGAAGTGACCGCCACAGGACTCGCGGCGGTGCAGGGCGTCGATGCACATGAGCTCACCGAGCTCCAGGAAGTCGGCCACGCGGTGGGCCTTCTCCAGAGCCTGGTTGAACTCCTCGTTGGCACCGAGCACCTTGACGTCGCGCCAGAACTCGGCGCGCAGCTCGCGGATGAGCTCGATGGCCTTGCGCAGGCCCTCCTCGCTGCGCTCCATACCGCAGTAGTCCCACATGATGTGGCCGAGCTCCTTGTGGAAGGAGTCGACGGTGCGGGAACCGTTGATGGTGAGGAGCTTGTCGATCCGGGAGGTGACCTGCTCCTTGGCCGCGACGGCCTCGGGGTGGCTCTCGTCGACCTCGTCGAACGGACCGGCGGCCAGGTAGTCGTTGATGGTGTTCGGCAGGACGAAGTAACCGTCCGCCAGACCCTGCATCAGCGCGCTGGCGCCCAGGCGGTTGGCGCCGTGGTCGGAGAAGTTGGCCTCACCGGTCACGAACAGGCCCGGGATGGTGCTCTGGAGGTCGTAGTCGACCCACAGACCGCCCATGGTGTAGTGGACGGCCGGGTAGATGCGCATCGGAACCTCGTACGGGTTCTCGCCGGTGATGCGCTGGTACATGTCGAACAGGTTGCCGTACTTGGCCTCGACGGCGTCCCGACCCATGCGGTCGATGGCGGCGGCGAAGTCCAGGTAGACGCCCAGACCGCCGGGGCCGACACCGCGGCCCTCGTCGCAGACGTTCTTGGCGGCACGGGAGGCGATGTCACGCGGCACCAGGTTGCCGAAGGACGGGTAGATGCGCTCCAGGTAGTAGTCGCGCTCGTCCTCGGGGATCTGACGCGGGTCGCGGTCGTCGCCGCCCTTCTTGGGCACCCAGATCCGACCGTCGTTGCGCAGCGACTCGCTCATCAGGGTCAGCTTGGACTGGTAGTCGCCACTGACCGGGATGCAGGTCGGGTGGATCTGCGTGTAGCAGGGGTTGGCGAAGTAGGCGCCCTTGCGGTGCGCGCGCCAGGCGGCGGTGACGTTCGAGCCCATCGCGTTGGTCGACAGGAAGAACACGTTGCCGTACCCACCGGTGGCCAGGACCACGGCGTCGGCGAAGTGCGTCTCGACCTCACCGGTGACCATGTCGCGGGCGATGATGCCGCGCGCCTTGCCGTCCACGATGACCAGTTCCAGCATCTCGTGCCGGGTGTACATCTTGACGGAGCCGGCGGCGATCTGCCGCTCCTGCGCCTGGTAGGCACCGATCAGCAGCTGCTGACCCGTCTGGCCGCGGGCGTAGAAGGTACGGGAGACCTGCACGCCACCGAAGGAACGGTTGTCGAGCAGACCGCCGTACTCGCGGGCGAAGGGAACGCCCTGGGCGACGCACTGGTCGATGATCTCGACGCTGGCCTGCGCGAGGCGGTAGACGTTCGACTCGCGGGAGCGGAAGTCACCGCCCTTGACCGTGTCGTAGAACAGTCGGTGGATGCTGTCGCCGTCGTTGCGGTAGTTCTTCGCGGCGTTGATGCCACCCTGCGCGGCGATGGAGTGCGCGCGCCGGGGGCTGTCCTGGTAGCAGAACGAGGAGACGTTGTAGCCGGCCTCGCCCAGGGTCGCCGCGGCGGAGGCACCGGCCAGGCCGGTGCCGACGATGATGACGGAGAGCTTGCGCCGGTTCGCGGGGTTGACCAGCTTGGCCGAGAAACGACGCTTGTCCCAGCGCTCGTTGATCGGCCCCTCGGGGGCCTTCTCGTCCCGGATCGGGGCGCCCTCGGTGTAAAGGTCGATGTCAGACAATTAACTCACCAGTCCAAAGGTGACCGCCAGGGGCGGAAGCAGGAACCCGACGGTCACGACCAGCGCGATGGCCACGGCGACGGCGTTGATCTTGCCCTGGCGGCTCGCCTTGTTGAAGCCCAGGGTCGCCATGCCGCTCCAGATGCCGTGACGCAGGTGGAAGCCGACGGCGATGACGGCGGCCACGTAGAACAGGGTCACGAACCAGAACTCGGGCTGGAACCCGTTCACGAGCCGCTCGTAGGGGCTGTCGGACTTGCCGCCGGGAGCGATGACGTTCACCGTCAGGTGCAGGATGTGGAAGATCACGAAGAGCGCGATCAGCACACCGCCGTAACGCATGGTGTAGGACGCGTAGGTGCGCTGCACCCGCTTCTTCACCACGTAGCGCTGCTCACGCGCGGAGCGCGCGCGGATGGTGAGCACCGCTGCGGAGTAGATGTGGATCAGGATGCTCGCGAGGAGCACGATGCGGAAGACCCACAGGAAGCCGCTCTCGGGCAGCAGCGGGTAGCCCAGCTCGCGGAGGCCGTGGGCATAGCCGTCGAAGGCAGCCTGGCCCGAGAAGACCTTCAGGTTGCCGTACATGTGCGCGATCAAATACAGCACGAGGATCGCACCGGACGCCGCCATTGCTGACTTGAGCGCCACCGTGGACCCGTAGGCCGTAGACCGCTTCTTGGTCAAGGTACTGTTCGCCACAGCCTGCCACCCTAAATTCGAGTTAAGCCCGGCGTCCAAGTCATCGGGATCCTGGTGTCGATAGACGTAGGCTATCGAGCATGCAGTTTCAGCAGCTCGCCTACTTCGTCGCCGTGGCCCGCACGCGCCATTTCACCCGTGCAGCCGAGCTTTCGCGCGTCGCGCAGCCGAGTTTGAGCAAGCAGATCCGCAGCCTCGAGCGCGAGCTGGGTGCCCCGTTATTCAGTCGTGCCCGGGGAAACATCACACTCACACCGGCGGGTGAGGCGCTGCTCCCGCTGGCCCAGCGCATGCTCACCGACCTGGAGACGGCCCGCCGCGAGGTGGCCGAACTGGCCGGGGTGCGGCGCGGACGGGTCCGCCTGGGGGCCACCCCGTCGCTGTGCGCGGGGCTGCTGGCCGACGTCCTCGCCGACTTCCACACGCGCTTTCCCGGGATCGAGCTCCACGTCGAGGAGAGCGGTTCCCGCGACCTCATCCGCGACCTGGGCCGCGGTGAGCTGGACCTGGCGTTGATCATCCTGCCGCTGCACAGCAGCGA
>NZ_QOCZ01000215.1 GCF_018207095.1 Nocardiopsis sp. MG754419
CCCACCAGCGCAGCCCCTACGACACGGGAGCCCACACACGCCCCGAGTACGACACCGGCACCCACCAGCGCAGCCCCTACGACACCGGAGCCCACACACGCCCCGATCAGGGCATGCCGAACGGTCCGGGCGACACCGGACGATTCGACACCCCCGGTGCCACGGGGGCGCTCGGTGTGCCCGGTGGCCCCGGTGTGCCGAACGGCCCGACGGGTGTGCCCGGTGGGCCCCAGGGTCCGGGTGGCCCCCTCGGTCCGGGCGGCCCGGGCCTGCCCCCCGGCGGCAACGCCCCGCTGTGGGAGCGGTTCGAGGACTCCGGCCATGGTGCTCCGCAGCAGCCCCCGCACCCGCAGGGCGGCCCGGGACTGCCTGCGCAGCCGACCGGCGGATACCCCGGCGACCTCGGGTACGGAACCGGTGCCTACCCGGCAGGACGGTTCGGGGGTGGGCTTGCCTACGGTGAGTCCTACGGCGAGCGGCCTCCCCAGCCCACCGATCCCTTCGGACGACCGTTGGGCCCGGGCGACCGGCAGGGACCGGGGCCGAACGGCCCCGGAGTCCCGAACGGCTCCGGCGCCCCGGGGGGCGCAGGTGGGTACTCGGACATGCTGGGCGGCGACTTCCCGACCCCGGACTACGGCTATCCCCCGGTGGAGGACTGGCGTCCGGGCGGTGACCAGCAGGGCGGCAGGCCACGCCATGGCCGCCCCGCTCCCCGGCCCGGCCCGGGACCCTACGGCGAGGAGCCCCCGTCCGGTTACGGCCAGGAGTACTACGAGGGCGGCTACGAGGACGGCCGCTTCCACTGACGTCACTCCCGGTACCGACGGTACGGGACCAAGAGTGACCCCGACCGTCGGCTGGTCGGCACGACGACGCGTCCATCGCTTCACACCACCGAGGTGGCGGGAAACCCCCCGCCACCTCGGTTTTCGTTTTGTCCGGTTTACCGCACCCGGCGTGTGAAGCCGAGAAAATGGTTACCAAGACCACAACAGTACGTCACACAGCGTCACGAATAGTGACTACAGTTAGTGATAGAACATGCACCCTTCGAGGTGCCGCCGTTGTCTCGCGCGCCGCCGCGCATCCCCGTCGACCGATGTCGCCGTCCCTGTGCGCGGGCGCGCCCACCTGCTTGGTCCAACCCGAACGGAGTAACCATGCGCAACGACGCCCAGGGAGCACCACCCGGACCGCCGGGAGACGCCTCCCCCCGGACCGGGACCCACACGGATCGCAAGGGCATCGCCGCCGACGTCGGCGCCTCCCTCGTGGTCTTCCTGGTCGCCGTCCCCCTGTCCCTGGGGATCGCCGTCGCCTCCGGCGCCCCCCTCATCGCCGGCATCATCGCCGCCGTCGTCGGTGGGATCGTCGCCGGACTGGTCGGCGGATCGGTGGTCCAGGTCAGCGGCCCGGCCGCGGGTCTGACCATCATCGTCGCCGACCTCATCATGACCTACGGCTGGCGGGTGACCTGTCTGATCACCCTGCTGGCCGGCCTGGTCCAACTGGCCCTGGGGGCCTTCCGCATCGCCCGGGCCGCTCTGGCCGTCTCCCCCGCCGTCGTCCACGGCATGCTCGCCGGGGTGGGCGTGACCATCGCCCTGGCCCAGCTGCACGTGGTCCTGGGCGGCGCTCCCCAGAGTTCGGCCCTGGCCAACATCGCCGACCTGCCCCAACAGATCGCGCACAACCACACCGCCGCGGTCGCCGTCGGCGTCATCACCATCGCCATCATGTTCGGCTGGAACCGGTTGCCGGCCATCGGCAAGGTGCGCCCCGGCCTGATCCCCGCCGCACTGGTCGCGGTCGGCACCGCCACCGTCATCGCCACGGTGGGCCGGTGGGAGGTCGAGACGGTCGCCCTGCCCGCGTCCCTGTCCGAGGCGTGGAACGGGCCCGCCCTGCCCGAGTCCGGGCAGTGGCACGGCATCGCCTTCGCCGTGGCCGCCGTGGCCATGGTGGCCAGCGTGGAGTCACTGCTCGCGGCGATCGCCGTGGACCGCCTGCACAGCGGCCGCCGGGTCCAGCTCAACCGTGAGCTGTGCGGCCAGGGCGCCGCCAACACCGTCAGTGGTGCTCTCGGCGGGCTGCCCGTCGCCGGAGTGATCGTGCGCAGCACGGCCAACGTGCGCGCCGGCGCCCGGAGCCCGCTCTCCACGATCCTGCACGGTGTGTGGATCCTGCTCTTCGTCGCGTTCTTCGCGCACGTGGTCGAGCTCATCCCGATGCCGGCACTGGCCGCGCTGCTGGTGTTCATCGGTGTGCAGATGGTGTCCCTGGCCCACCTGCGCGACCTGCGCCGCCACCACGAGGCCAGCGTGTACCTGGTGACCCTGTCCGGTGTGGTGTTCCTGGGTCTGCTGGAGGGGGTGTTCATCGGCTTCGCGTTGGCCATGATCGTCTCCCTGCGCCGACTGACCAAGCTCACCGTGATCACCGAGGAGCGCGAGGGCCGCGTGCACATCACCGTGGACGGTTCCCTCACCTTCCTGGGGGTCCCGCGCCTGGCGCACGTGCTGCGCACCGTCCCCGAGGGGGCGCGCGTCGACCTGGACCTGCACGTGGACTTCATGGACCACGCGGCCTTCGAGGCCATCCATGCCTGGCGGGTCGACCACGAACGCACCGGCGGCAGCGTCGACATCGACGAGGTCCACGAGAAGTGGTACGCCCGCAGCTCCACCCGGTCGGCGCCGGCCGCCAAGACCGTCCCCCGGGGCCGTTGGTGGGCCCCCTGGAACATGCGGGTCCGCAGCCGGGCCAAGGAGGAGGTCAACGCGCTGGGCATGCTCACCGCCGGCGCCCGTGAGTACCACGCCGGCACGGCCGACCGGATGCGTTCGGTCATGAGTCGGTTGGCGCTCGGGCAGCATCCGACCGCGCTGTTCATCACCTGCGCCGACTCCCGGGTGGTGCCCAACCTCATCACCGCCAGCGGCCCCGGTGACCTGTTCACTCTGCGCAACGTCGGCAACCTGGTGCCCGCCCACGACGACCCCGACGGTTCCGTGGGCGCGGCGGTGGAGTACGCGGTCAACGTGCTGGGGGTGCCCTCCATCGTGGTCTGCGGGCACTCGCACTGCGGTGCGATGCAGGCCCTGCTGGACAAGACCCACCAGGAGCCCGAGGCGATGGAGACCACCCACATCCGCCGGTGGTTGGCCCGGGGTGAGGGGAGCCTGCACCGGGCCCGCGCCGATCAGGGGGACCTGTCCGGGCTGCCCTCCGCCGAGGCGCTGCGCCGTCTGGCCCAGGCCAACATCGTGGAACAGCTCGGCAACCTCCGGGGCTACCCTGCGGTGCGCGAGAAGGTGGAGTCGGGCGAGCTGACGCTGTCCGGCATGTACTACGACCTGGAGACCGCCAGGGTCCACCTTCTCGACGCCGAGAGCGGGGAGTTCACACCGGTGCAGGGTGTGCAGGACGTACCCGAACCGGTCCCGTCACAACGTCAGCCGGAGGCCGAGTCGTCGTCGGGGGTGTCGTCCCGCCCATCCTCCTGAACGCCTGATGCCTGGTACATCGCGAGCAGGATGATCGCGACGATCGCCAGGATCGGCAGACCGAAGAGGATCACCCAGACGGCGGTGGAGTCGAACAAGAGTCACCCATTCCAGTGAACGCGGATGCCCGTCGGGCCCCTGACCCCGGTCAGACCCGCGGGCGTTCGCACTCCGGGGACCGGAGCGCATGGGCCAATCTACCGTCGCCATAGGTGTTCGGACCATCACCACCGGGCGGTATCGCCGTATCCCTCGCATCACGACCGGCATCACGCGTCACAGGGTGAACCGGAGGTGTCGGGTGGCCGTGCGCCACCGGCCCCGTCGGGTGGTGGGCCGGTGCGTGACGCACCGGAGCGGGCGCCGTCTCACGGGGCGGCGCTGCCCCCACTTCCGACCTCGGCGTGAGCCGAGGCGATGCCGGTCCGTGGGTACTCGATGCGCTCACCGGGGCCATCGCCGTCCGCCGACACCTGGTCTCCGAGCGCGGGAACGGCGGCCGGTGGCGTCGACTCACCGGTACGCGCGGAGCACCGGCACGGTCGGCTCTCGGCGCTGGGGCACGGGTCGACGTGGAAGAGGAGGGAGTCGGCCGGTAAGCCGGATTCTGTCGGGTCCTGACGGACCGGACGGTCATCCATCTGGGGCCACCGTTACCGGCGACCTCGGTGCGGTCTACCCGCGGACTCGGGCGGGCCGCCCTCGAACATCCGCGCGGGAACCCGAAGGTTCCCTTTTTGACCTTGCTCCGGGTGGGGTTTACCCAGCCGACCGGATCACTCCGGCCGCTGGTGGTCTCTTACACCACCGTTTCACCCTTACCACCGCGAGCGGTGGCGGTCTGTTTTCTGTGGCACTGTCCCGCGGGTCGCCCCGGGTCGGTGTTACCGACCACCCTGCCCTGTGGAGTCCGGACTTTCCTCGAACCCGCGTCGTGCGCGGGTCCGCGACCGTCTGGCCGACTCCCCCTCTGAACGTCAGTCTAGCCCCTTCAGATGGGCGGTGTCGTTGAGGGAACGCACCACCTGCGGGCCGTCCGCGTAACAATCCACCTCGGTCAGGCACGCCGTGTCCAGATGCATCCGGTACAGCGCCTCGATGGGGGCGAGCATCGCCTGTTGGACGCAGATCTTGATCGGGGTGACGTGACCGACCACCAGCACCCGACGGCCCCGATGGCGCTTCAGCAGGGCGTCGCGGGCCGCGCCGACGCGGAGGGCCACCGCCGCGAAGCTCTCGCCCCCGGGCGGACCCGTGTCGGGGTCCGCCAGCCAACGTTCGACGTGCCCGGGGTCGCGCTCGCGGGCCTCGGCGAAGGTCAGCCCCTCCCAGACCCCGAAGTCGGTCTCCACGAACCCCTCGTCCTCCTCCACCGGAAGGCCGAGGAGATCGGCCGCGTACCCGGCGGTCTGCCGGGTACGCAGCAGCGGGGACGACACGATCACCTCGATGCCGGTGTCGGCCAACCGGTGCGCGGCCGCCCGGGCCTGGTCGTGACCGCTCTCGGTGAGGGGGATGTCACCGCGGCCGGCGAACCGTCGCTCGACCGACAGCGGTGTCCGGCCGTGCCTGAGCAGGTGCAACCGGGTCGGCTCGGTGTCGGGCGCGCCCCAGCCACCGCTCATTCGGCGGCGGGGACGTTCAGACCCGACTCCTCGGTGCGCACCAGGATGCGGCGGCAGTCCTCGCAGCGCACCACCTCGTCGGCGGCGGTCGCGCGGATCTCGTTGAGCTCGACGGTGCTCAGCGCCAGCTTGCAGCCGTTGCAGCGGCCGTAGCGCAGCGGCGCGGCGGCCACGCCGTCGTACTGGGCCCGCAGCTTGTCGTAGAGCTTGAGGAGTTCGCCGGGGATGTCGGCGGCCACCCGCTCGCGGTCCTGGGTGAGACGAGTGCGGTCCCACTGGATCTCCGCGGCGGCGGTGTCACGGCTGGCCACGACCGTCGTGTACTCGGCGACCGCGGCCTCGCGCTCCTGGCCGAGACGGGTGACCTCGGTGTTCACCGACTCGGCCTCCTCCATGACCTCCAGGACGATCTCCTCCAGCTCGGCCTGGCGACGCCCGAGCGACTCGATCTCCGACTGGAGGTTCTGCAGGTCCTTGGCGTTGGTGATCACGCCCGACTCCAGGCGCTTGCCGTCGCGTTCGGCGCGGGTGCGCACCTGGTCGACGTCGCTCTCGGCCTTGCGCTGGTGGCGCTCGACGTCGGAGGTCCTGGTCTGCGCGGCGATGAGTTCGGCCTCCAGCGCGTCGGCGCGCTGCTTGAGCGCGACGGCCTCGGCGATCTGCGGCAGCGTGTGGAGACGGTGGTCCAGGCGCTGGAGTTCGGTGTCGAGCTCCTGGAGGTCGAGGAGTCTGGCCTGCGCGGCGGGTTCGGCTTTCACTTGGGGTCTCCTGAAAATCGCGGTTGGGAGGCCGGGGAGGGCCGCCCGCGCCCTGTGCAGTTGTGATCGGCGTCGTGGGTCCTACACGTGACGGAAGGTCTGTGACCAGGCGTCCGTCACGGTGGTCGACACGTGGATCTCCACGTTAGCCCCATTCGGGCCGCCCGCGCGCCCGAGCGCGTCGTCCAGGTGCCGCGCACCGTCGGCCAGCCACGGCCACTCGCTCGCGAAGTGCGCGGTGTCGATCAGCGCGGGGCCGCCGGCCTGTTCCACGAACTCCGACGCCGGGTGGTGACGCAGGTCGGAGGTGACGTAGGCGTCGACCCCGGCGGCGCGGGCCGCTCCCAGCAGGGAGTCGCCGGCACCCCCGGAGACCGCCACGGTGGTGACGAGACGGTCCAGGTCACCGGCGACGCGGATGCCCGCGGCGGTGGCGGGCAGCTCCCGGGCGACCTGGTCGGCGAAGTCGCGCAGCACGAGCGGGGCGGGGAGTTCACCGATACGGCCGATGCCGCGCCGCCCCTCGGGGTCGGTGGTGTCGGGGTCCAGTGGACGCAGTGGTCCGGTGACCCCGACCGCGCGGGCGAGGGCGTCGGAGACGCCCGGCGCGGCGGTGTCGGCGTTGGTGTGCGCGGTGTACAGGGCCACACCCGAGCGGATGAGCCGGTGCACGATCCGCCCCTTGGGGGTGTCGGCGGCCACGCTGGTGACCCCGCGCAGCATCAGCGGGTGATGGGTGATGATGAGGTCGACGCCCCGGGTGAGGGCCTCGTCGACGACGGCGTCCACGGGGTCGACCGCGAACAGGATCCGGTCCACCGACTGCGCGGGATCCCCACAGACCAGGCCGACCGCGTCCCAGGAGGCCGCCCAGGAGGGCGGGTAGATCTCCTCGAAGGCGGTGACGACGTCGGACAGGGTGGTCGGCTGCGCGGTGGAGGTGCTCACGGCCACGAGACTAACGCTCTCAAGGACCGACCACGTACGCGCACACGCCTGGGATGTCGGACCGGGAGCCGGGGACGTGGAGACGCTCGGCGACCTCGGGCGGCGCCTCCCGGGCGCCCGCGGCGCCCGGGGGGCGAGCAGGACCGCGGAGTGCCGGCGGACCGGGTCGACGGTGTCGGCGCCGGGTCGGAGCCGACAGCGTGCGTCGTCCGGTGGGACGACGGGATCGGGGCAGGGACCCGTACACCCGGTGGCACACCTCCTGCGCGGACGAATGGAGGGTGACCGTGTACCGGTGGGCGCCGCGGACGCAGTGCCGAAGAAGAGAGGTCGCCGAGGGGCGGGCGGGGCCC
>NZ_QOCZ01000216.1 GCF_018207095.1 Nocardiopsis sp. MG754419
GCCGCCACCTCGGCCACCCGACCCCGGTCATAGCGGTCCGGTTGTCCTCGCCGCCGCTCCACCGCGACCGCGGGCGCACACCTGGACAGCACCGTCATCTGTGGCACCCGCCGCTGCTCGACCCGCGGCCAACACGTGAGCAACTCCCCGGCGGTGGCGATCGCCTCGTCCTGGACCGCGCGCCGGCGCCGCAGCCCCTCCACGTGCTCGCCCAACAGGCCCGCCGCCGTGTCGGGGGCCTCCAACGCCGCACGCACCTCCTTGACGCTCAGCCCCGCACCCCGCAGCGCCGTGATCAACAGCGCCGTCCGGACCTGCCCGACCTCATAGCCGCGGTACCCGGTCTCCTCATCGACCGTGGCCGGCACCAACAGACCCTCGGAGTGGTAGAAACGCAACGTCTGGGGCGAGAGCTCGCTGATCTCGCTGAAATCCTTGATGAACAGGCTCATACCGCCAGTCTGGGCCTTACGGTAACCACAAGGTCAAGCCCGTATTCACCACGTCACCGACGCCGCCGCGCACTCTCGGGGCCCGCGTCCCTCACGCGTCGGGGAACCGGAGCGATCCTTCAGGACACCACCGTGGGCTCCCGATCGGCGGCCGACCCGAACGGCGACGCGTGGGCCACGACGGCCCCGGGCGATGGTGCATCGCGCGGGGCCGTCGTGCGACCCGAGAGCGAGGCCACCCGCGCGGTGAGGAGGGCGGCCACGGGAGGGACGGGTGCCCCTGGCAGCGGCGCGGCGAAGGGACCGAGGCCGGTTTCAGGGCCCCGCGCCGGGCACACCGGCCCACTCCTCAGCCGCCGGTCGGGGTGCGCATGGCCTCGGCGATCCAGACATAGGGCAGCTCGTCCAGGTCGTCCGCGGTCCCGTTGACCACCGCCACCAGGGACAGGTACCGGCCGTGGGGGTCCTCGGGGCCATCCTCTTCGGCCATCTCGCGCTGCAGGTCGGGGATCCGTCGGAACGCGTCGGCCATCCGGTCACGGGCCTCGGGGGTCAACGGGGTGTCGGACAGCCCCACGGCCGCCTCCAGGAAGCGGGTGACGACCCTCTGCGACCGGGGTGACCGAGGCGACTCACCGGCGCGGTGGGCGGCCAGGACCTCCTCGACGAGCGCGGCACCGCTCTCGTAGATGAACTCCTGGACCGGCGAGCTCGCCATGCGCTCGCCCGGATGCGTGGAGTAGGTCTCGTGCAGGTAGGTGCGGACCGCGTCGCGGAACGCCGGGTCACGCACCAGGTCGGCCAGTTCGATCCACGCCTCCAGCTGGGCCGCCGTGGGGTCGGCGGGCAGGACCGGCCGCACCGTGCGCAGCCGGTCGACGAAGCCCTCGGGGACGTCGAGACCGGCGCCGACGTCGTTCCAGAAGTCGTCGACAATCCGCTCGCGTTCCTCATCGGTCATCGAGACGAGCTTGTGCATCAGCACGGCCTGGGCGGTGCCGCCGCCCTGCCTGATCAGGGTCCGCAGCACCGCCCTCCTGGCGCGCAGGGTGCGCTCCTGGCGCTCGACGATCTCCAGGTGGGTGGTGAGCAGACCGTGCAGGGTCGTGCCGCCTTCGAGCAGGCGGCGGATCTCGCCCAGGTCGGTGTCCAGTTCACGCAGGGTGCGGACGAGTTCGAGGCGGGCGATGGTGGCGATGTCGTACAGGCGGTGGCCCGCCTCGGACAGGTACGTGGGTTCGACGACGCCCGCGTCGGCGTAGAAGCGGACGGCGCTGACGCTCAACCCGCTGCGTCGCGCGGCGTCTCCGATGGGATACGGCTCTCCGTGGTTCATGAGGACACTGTGGTGCCTCAAGCCACATGAGATACAAGCCCCGGGCCGCCATGATCCGCGCGGGAGTAGCAGCAGCGTCCCGGCCCGCGGTCCACGGCCGGCCCGGGGCGCGCGACACGGTCCCTGCCTCGCGGAGGGCGGCGGTGTGCGTCGTGTGGCGGGGGCCGGTGACCACCCCTGGTGAGGGTGAACGTGCGGATCAAGGGTGTCCGACGGGATCGTTCGTGACGTCGGAGGTCTCTGCGCGGCCGCCCCCGTAGGGCCCGGGATACCCGGGACCTTCCGCACCGGCGGCTGCGGCATCCGCCCCTCGTACCCCGTGCGCCCACCGCTGCACACTGAGACCACACCACCCCACAACGCCATCCCCCTTCTCATGACCGGAGTGCTCAGCATGCTCACCGAAGACGCCGGCAGCGCTCCGGGCAGCGCCGTGGGCACGGCCGCGGGCACGGCCGGTCCGCTGTCGCGGGTGCACGAGGCTCGTCGGCAGGGGGTCCGTGATGACCACCGGCACGCGGAAGCACACCGAACGGGTTCACGGACCCGCCCGTGCGAGCCTCGCTCACGTTCACGCACCGGGCACGGCGGTTCCCCACACCGGTCGCCGCACCGGGCCGCGCCCCGAGCGACTCGTTCACCCCGCCTGGGGTCGCGGTACGCGGATCGGATGTGGCACTCCCGCCGCGACCCCGCCGCACCGTTCTTCGCACGGCCCCTCGGCTCCACGCTCCACCCGGGCCGTGACCCACACTGATCGACCCCGTTCGCGCGCTGGTGCCCCGCGCGCCTCCGGCCGGATCGGTCGGACCGAACACCCACACCACCGATGGAGAAGCCCCATGTCCGACCCCGCTCCCCCGACCATCATCCAAGGCGGCATGGGTGTCGGCGTGTCCGGATGGCGACTGGCGCGTGCCGTCGCCCGCACCGGTCAACTCGGGGTCGTCTCCGGTGTGGCCCTCGACGTCCAGCTCGCCCGCCGTCTCCAACGCGGCGATCCGGACGGACACATGCGCCGGGCCCTCGCCCGCTTTCCCGACCAGGACGTCGTCTCCCGCATCCTCGCGCGCTACTTCGTCCCCGGTGGGCTCCCGGAGGGACGCCCGTTCCGTCCGGTGCCCCGGCTCGGCCTGCGCCGCAACCGGGTGCGCGACGAGCTCACCGTCGCGGGCAACTTCGTCGAGGTGTGGCTCGCCAAGGAGGGCCACCACGGACGCGTGGGCGTCAACTACATGGAGAAGATCCAACTCGCCACCCAGCCCGCCGCCTACGGAGCGATCCTGGCCGGGGTCGACCACGTCCTGATGGGCGCGGGCATCCCCGGCGAGATACCGGGGATGCTCGACGCCCTGAGCACGCGCTCCGCGACCGAACTGACCATCGCGGTGGAGGGTGCGGACGAACGACACAGCAGCACCTTCGACCCGGCCGTGATCACCGGCGGCACGAGCGCCCCGCTGTCCCGCCCGCGTTTCCTGGCGGTCGTGGCCTCGACGGTGCTCGCCCACTACCTGCACCGGTCCGCAGCCACCCGCCCCGACGGGTTCGTTCTGGAGACGCACACGGCCGGGGGTCACAGCGCTCCGCCACGGGCCCGCGACCACATCGGTGAGAACGGCGAACCGACCTACGGTCCGCGCGACCGGATCGACACCGCGAAGGTCGCCGACCTCGGCCTGCCCTTCTGGCTCGCGGGCGGCCGTGCGACGCCGCGCGCCCTGGCCGCCGCCCTCGCGGAGGGCGCCGTGGGCGTGCAGATCGGGAGCGCCTTCGCGCTCGCCCGGGAATCAGGGCTCTCCGACGCCCTGCGCACGCGGCTGCTGCGCGAGGGTGCGTCCGGATCTCTGAAGGTGCGCAACGACCCCTCGGCCTCACCCACCGGGTTCCCGTTCAAGGTCGCACGGTCGCCCGGCACGCTGTCCGAGGAGGAGGACTTCGCGCGACGGTCCCGGCTGTGCGACCTCGGCTACCTGCGCACGCCCTTCCAGAAGGAGAACGGGTCCGTGGGCTACCGTTGCCCCGCCGAACCGGTCGACGTCTACGTCCACAAGGGTGGCCGTCCGGAGGACGCGCAGGACCGCCGGTGTCTGTGCAACGCCCTCACCGCCAACGTCGGTCTGGCCCAACACCGGCCCGGCGGCTACGTCGAACCGCCGTTGCTGACCCTCGGCCAGGACCTCGATTTCCTCCCGGAGCTGCTGCGTCACGCGGGCGACGACTTCGCCGCCGCCGACGTCGTCCGGTATCTGCTGTCGGGGTGAGCAGCGCGAGGCCCCTGGGCCGGTCGCACGCGCCGGGTGTGATCCGGGCGCGTGCCGGTCGCGGCGTCACCCCCGTGGACCGCTCCCGTGCTCAGGAACGGCGGGTGCGAGGCGCGTGGTACTGCTCGTCGGTGACGGCCTCCAGCCACGTGGTCTCCACCGCGCCCTCGCCGCTGCCCTCCCACAGGGCCAGGTGTTCCATGAACCGCTCCGGGGTCGCACCGTGCCAGTGCTCCTCCCCGGGTGGGCACGTGACGGTCTCGCCCGGATGGGCCTCGAACACGACGCCGTCCCGCGTACCGACGAGGGCCGCACCTGCGACCACGTGCAGGGTCTGCCCGAGGACGTGGTGGTGCCAGAACGTGTGCGCGCCCGGAGCGAAGCGGACCATGTTCACCCGCATGCGGGAGGGCTCTCGGCCCGCGTGGACGACGTCGAACCAGACCTCACCGGTGAACCACTCGGCGGGACCCACCCGCGTGGGCTGCGGCGTGATGAACTCCATCGGTGTCACTCCTCGAACTCGATGACGTGCGACCGACCGTGTGCGGCCGAGACGTCGGGCCTCGTGCTCCTGTGCTGCGTGGTCCGTGACCCTCTTCCGAGGATCACGGGCGGGCGGAACTCACTCGAACTGTTCGCGGTGGGTGAGACGGACCTCCTCGGTGTCCAGTACCGCCTGCATACCGCGCAGGACGATGTCGTCGATGCGGCGCTCGTTCCGCAACCGGATCATGGTGGCCCGCTTACGCGCCAGCAGCGCCAGGCGCAGGGCCGTGTACTGCCCTTCCCGGGTCGCCCCCGGCCCCTCCTCCCGGGTGTCGCGACCCTCGCGCAACGACTCCAGGTGCTCCCGGTACTCCTCCGCCAGGCGCGCCACGACGACCGGATCCGTGCGCAGGGACTCCGCGACCTCGGGCAGCGCCTCCAGTGCCTCGCTGATCGCGGTCTCGCGGGCGAACCGCCGCTCCTGTTCCACCGCGCCGTCGTCGCTCAGACCCGCCCACGCGATCAACGGAGGGAGCAGGAGCCCCTGCACCACCAGGGTCACCAGGATGACCCCGGTGGTGGTGAAGACGATGAGATCCCGTTCGGGGAAGGCGGCACCGGAGGAGATCGTGTGCGGCACCGACAGGGCGACCGCCAGGGAGACCGCGCCGCGAAAACCCGCCATGGCGTTCACCACCCGGGCGCGCAGACCCGGTCCGCCCCTCGGCCGGATCCTTCGGGGCAGGAGCGAGGCGAGCACCGGTGGGCCCAGGACGAAGACGCACCGCACCGCCAGTACGAGCACCGACACGAGCCCGACGAGGGCCAGGGCCTGGGCGAGCGCCAGGCTGGTGAGGCCGCGCAGAGCCGTGTGGACCTCCAACCCGACCAGGACGAACAGGGACCCGTTGATCAGGAAGACCACCAGGGACCAGGACGCCTCGGTCTGGCGTCGGGCCACGGGCCGGCCGACGGTGGGCCCGGTCTGGCTCATCGTCAGTCCCGCGACCACCACGGCCAGCACCCCGGAAGCCTCCATGCTCTCGGCGAGCAGGAAGGCGGTGAAGGGGATGAGCAGAATGGCCGTGTTCTGCAGCAGCGTGTTCTCGATGCGTCGGCGCACGAGGGTCCAGAACAGCGCCGTGGCGGCGCCCGCCAGCACCCCGCCGCAGTAGGAGAGCAGGAACAGCCAGCCGAGATGGGGCGCGCTCAGGGCCTCCTCCCCCACCGTGACACCCACCGCGACCCCGTAGACGACCAGGGCGGTGCCGTCGTTGACCAGGCCCTCGGCGCGCAGGGCGGTGATGTCCCGCCGCGGCAGCAGCCGGGCCACGGTGGACACGGCGGTGGCGTCGGTGGGGGCCACGGCGGCGCCGAGCACCCAGGCGGTCCCCCAGGGCAGCCCCCACAGGTGGCCCAGCACGGCGACCGCCCCGGCGGTGGCGATCACCAGCACCGTGCTCATCACGGCGATGCCGGTGAGGTTCCGGCGGATCTCCCGCAGGGAGGTCGACAGGCTCTCCCAGTACAGCAGGAGCGGAAGGAAGATCAGAAGCATCAGCTCGGGCGGCAGATGCACCTCGCCCAGGGCCGGGATGAACCCCAGCAGGACCCCGCTTGCCAGCAGCACGATCGAGGCGGGCACGCGGGTCCGCGCCGCCAGGGCGGTGCACACCAGGATCGCCGCACCCAGTAGGACGACGAGTACGAGTCCGAGCAGGACACACCTCCGTCCACGTCACACGCGTCGGGATCCTCGAACAGGGCCACCGCCGTCCGGGATCGCTCTTGGAACGCCGAGCGGCCTCCCCGAGAACCCTCCTCAGCCCGCCGCCGGCACCAGCCTCATCGTGGTGGAGCGGGCGCCGTCGCTCGTGATCGCGTCGACCCCGGCGGAGCCCGCCCCGTACTTGTCCCGGTAGGCGGCATCGATCCGGTCGTTCACGGAGACGTCGGCGTCCTCGAAGGCCACGTCGGCGTCGACACCACCGGCGCTGACATGTCCCGCCAGATGGTCACGGGTGCCCCGGTACCAGGAGGACGCCACCCCGTTGACGGACCGGATGTAGAGTTCGTCGCCTTCGCGCACCACCCAGATGATCCGCGAACGCCGCAGTGCACCGTCGTCGCCCCGGGAGGTGATCCGTAGTTCCCCCGAGCGGCCGATCCTGTCGAGTTGTTCCTCGGTCCACGCGCTCATGCTGGTCCTCCCCCGCGTCGCGCCACGGCCCGTACCCTCCCCGCCCCCGTTTCGGGGCATGCAACACGGGCGGGGGGCTTTGCCCAACATGGGAGAGGCGGCATCCGTCTCTTGGCGCGCGTGGCAACGTCGACCGCGCCGCCGACACGGCACGCGCCCACCCGGTCGGGTGCGGCACGACTCCCGCCCTGCCGATCGCCGTGACGGGACCGGGCGAGGGTCCAGGAGCGGCAGGGAGCCGGCCTTCCCGCGCTACGGCTAAGGTCGAACAGACCCTCGCCGGCTCCGGAGAGGGTGGGATCCACCGACTCCGCACCCGGGCAGGGAACATCGCCGCCCGTGGGCGGCCCACCACCCAGGTCCTCCACGTCCAC
>NZ_QOCZ01000217.1 GCF_018207095.1 Nocardiopsis sp. MG754419
TCCGGGGGCCGCTCCTCCATGACGTGCTCAGCGCTCTGGAGGTGGAGGTGGTCGGGGCGTCCCGTCGGGTGCGGGCGGGGGCGCTGCTCGAACTCCGGGGCGCGGACGGGCACCACGCGGTGGTGTCCTGGGCGGAGATCGACCCTGGGTTCGCCGACCTACCCGTGCTGCTCGCGGTGGAGATGGACGCTGCGCCCCTGGGCGGGGCGGGTCCGCAGCTGGTGATCCCGACCGACGCCTGTGGGACGCGTTTCGTCAACGGGGTCGTCGAGATCGACGTCCACTGCGGAACCGGATCGTTCACGGCCCAGGCGGGCCCTCCCGCCTGAGCGAGGACCGCCGTTCGCCCTCGGTGCCCCCGGGCCCGGACCGGTGCTCCCCGGCGCAGGGGTCCGCAACGCCCGGCCTTCGGTGCGGCCGGCCCAGGGGAACCGTCATCATCGGCCGCGGTGGGCGGTTGGCCGGGGCAGGGGCCGCCGCCCGGTGGTCAGTGCTCCCAGGGCCAGTGGGCGTCTCGACCCGACTCCAGGAGTGGGATCATCCGGAACGCGGCGTCGGTGAGCCCACCGAAGGTGTGCCGGTTCCGCCGCCCCGAGGGCGCGTGGCCGTGCTCGTACCCGGCGAGGTTCCACGTGTACATCGGCGTGCCCTGCGGGATCGCGGTGTCCACGTCCCCGCGGCCTGAGGCCTGCTCGTCGGTGACGATCACGACGCGGTCGTGGCCACGGAACTCCTGACGCAGAGCCGGGCCCGTCTCGGTCCCGCCGCCCAGGAACCAGCCACCGTCCTTCCACCGGGTGACCGCGCCCAGCACGGATTCGGCGGCCATGAGCGGGAACGCCTTCGTCCTGCGCCCTCGCGGGTCGCCCCAGAAGTACCGGGCCGAGGAGAACGACACCACGTCCGCGTTCGCGCAGCGGTGACCGAGGGCGATCCCGAACAGCGCGGCGGCGTCCCAGCGCATGAGCGATCCGTCCTCGGCGAAGGACATGCCCATGGACGAGGACGTGTCCACCAGGATCAGCGTGCGCCCCGGCAGTGCGGGGATGGCGGACAGCGAGGCGGTGAGCGCCTTCTCCAGAGCGTGCCCCCAGCGCAGTGACGGCGCAGCCCGGTGAGCCGACAGGAACCGCATTGGCATCTGTCGCGACCGTGCCACCTCCTCCGGATCCTTGAGTCGCGCCGCGACCTGCTCGGCGACCGCGTCCGAGACGCCGGCCTCGTCGAAGTTGCGCAGGTTGCGCAGCAGGGCCATGTACCCCATGGACGGGATCAGCGACTCCCACAGTTCGGCCTTGTCCACGCGGTCACCCGCCAGCGACAGGGCCGTCTCCCAGGTGACGCCGGCGCGCTCCAGCCGCTCCGGTGACAGGAGCAGCGCCGGGTCGGCCGCGCCGGCTTCCATGAGGTGACCGTGCGAGGCCAGCATCGGGAGCCGCTCCGGGTCCGGGCGGGTACCCCGGTTGCGGCGTCGCTCGTGCGCGTATTCGAACAAGGGCCCCTGCCACGGCTTGTCCACCGAGGCCGGGGGGTGCGTCAGGTCCAGCACGTCGGCGAACCGGAAGGCCTGACCGGAGGTGTCGTACTTGAGCAGCGAACGCTCGGTGTACAGGCGCCGCGCGGCGTCGGCGATACCGCGCTTGACGGGCTTGGGGATGCGGCGCCCGTACCTACCGGTCCAGTACGCCAGGGCCTCACCGGGCTCATCCGCACGCGCCAGGGCGGTGTCGATCCACTGACGGGAGTGACCGTGCTCCCCGGCGTCCAGCCGGGCCTTGGCACCTTCGAGTGCGGCGACCAGCGAGGCGGAGCGCATGTGCGCGTCGCGGCGCAGCCACCGCACGAACGAAGCGAACCACTCCGGGTCGGCCACGGCCACCTGGTGGACCAGAGCGGTGAAGCGGTCGTCGCGCCCTCCCGCGGTCTCGTAGAAGGTGTTCTCACCGACCATGTTGTGGACCGCGAGCAGCCACAGTTCCGAGCGGAGCTCCCGCGCGTAGCCGGGAGCGCCCTCGTGGGTGCGTCCGGTCGGGACGGCTTCGGAGGTGAGGGGGGAGCGGGTGGCCGGGCGCGTGCCGGCCCGGTTGAACTTCGACATCAAAAGAGACTCCTTCCGCACCGGGAGGAGATGGCTTCACAGGGGGTGCGCCCGAGATCAAGTCGGAAACGGAACGTACGCGCTCTACCGATTGAGCTACACCGGCCTTTCGGCCGCCGGCGGGACTCGAACCCGCACCACGCCATGAACAGTGGAAGTAACCGTCGCCTGCGCACCGGGCGCACCCTCGTGAAGTCGTGGCCTCCCGAGATCAGGTCGGCGACGGAAATGAAGCGTGCAACCACTGACACCACATTCGGTTCAGCCGGATGCCGGGACTCGAACCCGAGCCGCTCCGTACCAGAGAAGTAACCGTCACCTGCGCACCGGGAGGTGCTGGAAAGGAGCCTAGCAATCGAGCCTGCCGTTCCTCATCGGGTTTTCGACCAGCGGTTTCACGGGTGGTGCTCATTCTCGCGGCGTCGAAAGCGGGCGGAGGAACGGTCGGCTCCCACCCCTGCCTCACCGGCGTGCCGGGCGAGGTCGGAGTCGTCCTCGGCCCATCGCCGCGACCCTCACGGGCATCCCCTTGCCGCACTCGAAGCCGAGGCCGGGTCCGGGAATCGGCCGATGATCGGCGATCCCGGATCTCGTGTCACGTCGATCGCGGTCAAGCGTGATGGGGCATATCCGGGCGGTGCGCCGTGCGCGGGGGAACCACCTCTGATCGTGCTGTGCGTTCTCGTCCGGGAAGCGCCCGGATCGGTTCCCGGGGGCGGTTCCCTCTGAGTTCGCCTGCTCCAGTAGATTCGGGTGTGCGGTTTCAGGAGGGGAGAGAATTCCGGTGTGTCCGTGGCGCACGAAATCGGGGCTTCCCGGAGCGGGTTTCCTTTCCCTCTCCGCGCACACGGTAGCGAGCGGCGCGAGGATCGTCGCGAGCGTTTCACCTTGACCGCCGAACCGATGGTCGCGGTGAAGAGCGTGTCATCGCCTCGGGCCTTCTCCCGGACTCTCGGGATATACGCCGGCACGCGACAGGGAGGAGGGGAGAAATGCCCACGAGAGCGCACGCACTGGTGACGATCACCCTGCTGTCCCTGATCGCGATCATCGTCGCCTCCGTCCACAACGGGCTCACTCCGATGACCGGTCTGCTGTGGCTGACCTGGGTGGCGACCGCGCTGGTGACGACACAGGTCGCCCTTCGGGGCCGCCACGACTGAGGAGAGGGTCCTGGTGACCACCCGACCGGCCCGGACTCCGTCAGACGGGTGATCTTGCATGGAGGCCGTTCCCCAAGGTCCGCGTGGCCTCGGTGGTGGTGCCCGGGTCGTGAGGCATCCGTCGCACCGCCGGAAGTGCGGTCCGTGCCCTCGTGTGCCGGGCGCACGCTCCCGACCCGTGGCGATGTGGTCCGCTCATGCCGTGGGCCGTCCGCCGCCGAGGGCGCCGACCACACGGTGGGCTCGGTGTAGCCGCCGCGTGGGGGCGGCGATCCCCTGGTCCGAGCCCCGGGCCCTTCGGAGCGGGGTCGGGCGAAAAGAAATCCCCTGCAACGGGGGTCGTGCGTTAGCCTGAGCCCATGTGCCAGTCCCAGCTCTACCTGTAACGGCCTCGTCGGCCGCCCGCGCTCGTCGCGACGCTCCGAGCGCCGTGCCGCGGCCCTGACGACCTGACCCCATCGAGGGTCGCCGTTACCCGCACGCCCACCGACCCGGACCCCGGGTCTGTTCGGCGTGCCCGCCGTAGAGGACCCACATGCCCACCGCTCTTCCCGCGCGCTCGCGCGCCCAACTCGCCCTGTCCGGGATCTCCGTCGTCCGGGGCGCCCACCACGTGCTCGTCGACACCGACCTCACCGTCACCCCCACTTCGCGCATCGCGATCGTGGGGGAGAACGGCCGGGGTAAGACCACGCTCCTGCACGTCCTGGCCGGAACGCTCACACCCGATGCGGGCACCGTCGCCCTGGTCGGCACGCGCGGCCTGGCCGAACAGGAGATGTCCACCGCCGACGCCCGTACCGTCGGTGAGGTGCTCGCCGACGCCGTCGCCGACTCCCTGGCCACGCTCACCGAACTCGACACCGCGGGCCTCGCCCTGGGGGAGGGGACCGACGGCGCCGAGGAACGGTACGCCCGCGCCCTGCAACGCGCGGAGGCCCTCGACGCCTGGGACGCCGCGCGCCGGCTCCACATCGCCCTGGACGCCCTGGGCGCGGAGTCGGACCCCGCGCGCCGACTCACCGAACTCTCGGTGGGACAGCGCTACCGGGTCCGTCTGGCCTGTCTGCTCGGTGCCGGGCACGACTTCCTGCTCCTGGACGAACCCACCAACCATCTGGACCGCGGCGGTCTGGACTTTCTCACCGAACGGCTGCGTCGCCGGTCCGGGGGCGTGGTCCTGGTCAGCCACGACCGCGCGCTGCTCGCCGACGTCGCCGACACCGTGGTGGACCTGGATCCCACCGACGACGGGCGTCCTCGGATCCACGGCGGTGGTTACACCGGATACCGGCAGGGCCGCCGCGCCGAGCGGGAACGCTGGGAGCAGGCCTACGCCCACCAACAGGACGAGAAGGCCCGCCTCCAGGACCTGTTGAGCTCGGCCCAGAACCGTCTGGTCTCCCGTTGGCGGCCGGACAAGGGCACCGGCAAGCACCAGCGGGCCACCCGCGCGGGCGGGCTGGTCAAGAACGTGCACCGCCGCAGGGCCGACCTGGAGGCGCACGAGATCACCATGCCCGAACCACCACAGCGCTTCCGGTTCCCCGACCTGCCCACGCGATCCGGCACCACCCTGCTGGCGGCCGAGGACGTCACCGTGGCCGATCGACTCGCCACGGCGACCTCGCTCACCTTGCGCGCAGGCGCGCGGCTGGTGGTGACCGGTCCCAACGGCACCGGCAAGTCCACGCTGCTGTCGGTGCTCGCGGGGGCGCTGGAACCCACGACCGGCCGGGTGTACGGCGCGGACGAGGCCCGGGTGGCGCTGTTGGGCCAGGAGTCCGACCTTCCGTCGGACCGGCGGGTCGCCGACGTGTACACCGCACACGTGGACCGTCTGGTGTCCCGAAGGGGGCTCCGTGCCGACGAGACCGTGGGTCTGTCCTCGCTGGGGCTGCTCCGCCCGCGCGAGACCGGGAAACGGGTCGCCGAACTCTCCATGGGTCAGCGACGCCGGTTGGACCTGGCGCTGGCCCTGGCCCGCCGTCCCCACGTGCTGCTGTTGGACGAGCCCACCAACCACCTGTCGGTCGCCCTGGTGGACGAGCTCACCGAGGCGCTCGACGTCACCGAGGCCGCGGTGGTGGTGTCCACCCACGATCGGCGGTTCCTCCGCGATGTCGAGGCCTGGCCGCGACTGGACCTGGGTGCGCGGGTGTCGGTGTAGGGAACCGGAGGCGCGCCCCGTCCCCCTGTCCGAGAGTGGCCCTGCCTCCGTGTCCGGGCGCGGCCCCGACACGAGACGGGGGCGGTGGCCGGATCACCTCCGACCACCGCCCCCGGGGAACGCGCGGCGCTAGTGCGCGGCCGGCATCCGGTCGGCGCCCTGGCCCGCGTCCTCGGGGGACTCGGACCGGCGGACCAGGAAGGTCGCGAAGAACGCGAGGGTAGCGATGGTCGCCCCCAGCATGAACGCGACGTGGATCCCATCGGCCTCGGCGGCGATGGTGTTCGCGCCGTCCTCGAGCCGGCTCGCGGCCACCGCGGACATGACCGCGATGAACGCCGCCGTGCCCGCGGCACCGGCGACCTGCTGCACGGTACCGACCACGGCGCTGCCGTACGAGTACAGGCGCTGCGGCAGGGACCCCAACGCACCGGTGAGCAGCGGGGTGAACATCAGGCCCAGTCCGCTGCTCAGGAACACGTGCCCGAGGACGATGGCCCCGATCGTGGTCTCGGTGTCGAAGGTCGTCATGAACCACATCACCAGGGCGACGATGGCGGCTCCCGGTGTGACCAGGGGCCGAGGTCCGAACCGGTCGTAGAGGCGACCGACCACCGGAGCCAGCAGACCCATGACCAGACCGCCGGGCAACAGGGCCAGGCCGGTGGTGAGCGTGTCGTGGCCCAACACGTTCTGCATGTAGATGGGGAGCAGGATGATGATGCCGAACAGCGACATGAAGCTGACCAGCACCAGGCTGATCGACACGGAGAACTGGCGGGACTGGAAGACCCGCAGGTCCAGCAGGGCCCGGTTCTCACGCTGCAGCCGGATCTGGCGCCAGACGAACAACGCCAGGGTCACCGCGCCCACGCCGATCGCCAGGGCGGGCGGGATACCGGCACCCGCGTCGGCGGCCTTGCCCAGGCTGGAGAACCCGTAGACCAGACCACCGAAGGCGAACGCCGACAGGATGACCGACGGCACGTCGATGCGGGCGGCGGTGGGTTCGGTGATGTTACGGATGAAGATGGCGCCCAGGGCCAGGCCCAGGAGCGCGATCGGCAGGACCAGACCGAACAGCCAGCGCCAGTCCAGCACGTTCAGGATGAGCCCGGACAGGGTCGGGCCGACGGCCGGCGCCACCGCCATGACGATGGAGATGTTGCCCATCACGCGCCCGCGGCGGTCGGCCGGGACCATGTTGAGCACGGTCGTCATGAGCAGCGGCATCATGATCGCGGTGCCGGAGGCCTGCACGATCCGCCCCGCCAGCAGCACGGTGAAGTCGGGTGCGAGGAAACAGATCAGGGTGCCCAGGCTGAACAGGCTCATCGCGGTGATGAACACCTGTCTCAGGTGGAACCGTTGCAGCAGGAAACCGGTGATCGGGATGACCACGGCCATGACGAGCATGAAGGCGGAGGTCAGCCACTGCCCTGTGGAGACGGAGATCCCCAGGTCGCGGTTGAGCGCGGGCAGGGCCACGCCCATGATCGTCTCGTTGAGGATGACGACGAACGCCGAGACCAGGAGGAGCGGGATGACGAGCCGAGTGGCGTTCTTGCCGACGCCTTCGGCGGTGGTGGACGGTGAGGTGTGCCTGGTCACGTACTTCCTTGCGCGCTCGCGGGTGGGCTGGACGGCCGGGGGTGG
>NZ_QOCZ01000218.1 GCF_018207095.1 Nocardiopsis sp. MG754419
CCCCTACACCCAGGCGTTGTTGTCCGCGATCCCCGTCCCCGACCCCGAGAAGGAACGCGCACGCACGCACATCGTCTTGGACGGCGACCTGCCCAGCCCCGCGAATCCGCCATCGGGTTGCAGGTTCCGGACCAGGTGCCAGAAGTTCGTCACGCTCTCGGAGTCCGACCAGGAGCGGTGCATGAGCGAAGAACCGACGATCCGGCCCACCAACGGTGGAGACCAGGGCGCCGCCTGCCACTTCGCAGAACAGCGGACGGTGCTCTGACCGGAGCGAAAGGCTCGACGGCACAGGCCAGTGCCGCCCCGCGTACTGGCCGAATCATCCCCTAGGAGGAAGAACCCATGCGTATCGGGAAGGCGCGTTACCTCGCCCCCGTCATGGCTCTGGCCCTGATGGCCACCGCTTGCGGTGGTGGCGGCGACGATCAGTCCGCGGAAGAAGCGCAGCAGGCCGCCGCCGACCTGCCGGGTGAGGACCTCAACCCGGCCGACCGCGACGACCTTCAGGACGGCGGCGACTTCGTCTGGGCCCTCAGCGAGTACGAGGACCAGCACAACATGGCGCACGTCCAGGGCAACAAGGGCGACGTCCGCCGTGTCATCGCCGCCACGATGCCCAAGGCGAGCATCTACGACGCCGAGGGCAACTACTACCCCGACGAGAACTACGTTCTCGACTACGGGGTCAGTGACGACGGACTCGAGGTCTGGTACGAGCTGAACCCGGACGCGGTCTGGTCCGACGGTGAGCCCATCACCTGGGAGGACTACGAGGCCAACGCGATCACCCGCAAGGGTGACGCCGACGGCGACTTCGAGATCGGTTCCACCGCCGGTTACGAGTGGATCGACGAGGTCGTCGAGGGTGACGACGAGTTCTCCTTCACCCTCACGATGACCGACCCCTTCGGCGAGTGGCCGACCCTCTTCCGTGAGCTCTACCCCAAGGAGTACATGGAGGACGAGGAGCTCTTCGCCGAGGGCTACTACCGCGACCTTCCCGTTACGGCCGGCCCGTTCGGCGAAGCCGAGTTCGACGAGGTCGCCGAGCGGATCACCATCCACAAGAACGAGGACTGGTGGGGCGACGAGGCCAAGCTCGACCGCATCATCTTCGACGCCATGGACAGCAACGCCATGGCGGGTGCGTTCGACAACGGTGAGATCGACGGCTTCTACCTCGGCTACGACCTCGCCGGTTACGAGCGCCTGAAGGAGCGCGAGGGCGACGGCGCCTACTTCACCCGTGCCATCAACCACGGTCACCGCTTCGTGGCCCTCAACGGCTCCAGCCCCCGCCTGGAGGACAAGGCCGTCCGTCAGGCCATCGCCCTGAGCATCGACCGCGACATCCTGGCCGAGGTGGCCCTGGGCTCCGTCGAATGGCCGATCACCGGTGAGGTCAACCGTCTCCTGCGTTCCAGCCAGCACGGCTACCAGGACAACAGCGGTGACCTCGGCGACGTCGACCGTGAGCGCGCCGCCGAGATGCTCGACGAGGCCGGATGGACCCTCGACGAGGACGCCGAGTACCGCACCGACGACGAGGGCGAGACGCTGACCCTCAACTACGTCGTCTCCGAGGGCCTGGACATCGCCCGCGACGAGGGTGACATCACCCGTGAGCAGCTGGCCGAGGTCGGCATCGAGGTCAACGTCCAGCAGGTCCCGGCCAACGCGCTCTTCACCGAGTACATCACGCCCGGCAACTACGAGATGGCCGCGTTCGTCCTCACCGGCACCTCTCCGTTCTCCTCCAGCACGGTGGGCAACTACGGTGGCCCGCTGGACGATGACGGCGAGGAGTGGGGCAACAACAACATGCGCCACTCCACCGAGGAGATCAACGAGCTCTACGACGACCTGGCGATGGAGACCGACCAGGACGAGTACGCCCGGATCGCCAACGAGATCGACGCGATCCTGTGGGACGAGGTCCTCACCATCCCGCTGTTCGAGCGTCCCGGCTTCTGGGTCCTGGACGAGAACCTCCACAACTTCGGTGAGTTCGGTCTGGCCTCGGACTACAAGTACGAGGACATCGGCTGGGCCCAGGAGTAGCCGTCACCGGTACTCCCACCCACCGGGCGCGGTGAGCGTCCGATCGGTCCGAACGTCGTTCTGAGGAACGTGCGTTCTCCGCCCGAGGGCGTCGGCCCCCTTTCCGGGGGTCGGCGCCCTCGGGCGTGTCTCGGGTCGGGTGGCCTACCTCGACGGTCGACGTGGTGTGGGGCCGCGCCGGCGGACGCGTGCGTGGACGGTCGGGAGCGCGGTGGGCGGGCCCTCGCGAGGGGCGGTCACGCGGGTCGGCGGCGACCGGCCGGTGTCCCGGGGGTCACCCCGGGCCTGACAGAATCGGTGGAGTCCGACACCACCCCCTCCCCGCTCGTTGGAAAGTTCCAGATGCGACTCCACCCTCTCGCCGCCGCATGCCTGGCGGTCCTGTTGTGCGCCGCCACGGCCTCCTGTGCCCGCGCCGAGGACGCCACCGAGGACACCGAGACCCCCAGCGGCGCGGCCGTCAATCCGGAACCGGAAGAGGCCGACGAGGTCAGCCCGCCACCCCGGGAGCCCGAGCGGGAATGGCCCTACGGCACCCCCGTGGGCTGGGCCGCCGAACCCCGTGCGGTGGAGGCCGCCACCCCGGACGACGGCGCGGACACCGGGGAGGAGGACGGGAGCGACGGCGACGACGAGCCCTCCGACACCGCGGACGCCACCGACGGAGCCTCCGGCACCGCCCCCGAGGAGGACGAGGACCAGGCGCGCGACTCCGAGGAGATCGAGGGGCCGTCCGAGCACCCCGGAGTGACGGGTGGGGCCGGGGGCGAGACCGTGACGGCGACCGACGCCGACTCCCTCGCCGAGTACCTGGGCTCCGACGCCCCCCTCGTGGTGGAGGTCGAGGGCCACATCGACCTCGACGGAACCATCTCCGTCGGCTCCGACAAGACCCTCCTGGGCGCGGGGGAGGGCGCCGAGCTCACCGACGGTGGACTGGACGTGGACGGCTCCGCGAACGTCATCATCGCCAACGTCGCCATGGCCGTGGACACCACCGCCATCGCCGTCCACGGCGGCGCCCACCACGTGTGGGTGGACGGCTCCACGTTCACCGGGGGCGACGGGGAGGCGCTCGTGTCGATCACCGACGGCGCCGACCACGTCACCCTGTCGTGGAACCACTTCTCGGACGCCGAAGCCGCCGTCGCCATCGGCGCCACCGACGACGAGGCCGGTGCGCTGCGGGTCTCGGTCCACCACAACTTCTTCGACGGCACGACCTCCCGTCACCCGAGTGCCCGCAACGCCGCGCACGTCCACGTGTTCAACAACTATTTCCGGGACAACCCCGACTACGGGGTCAGCTCCACCCACGGTTCCCAGGTACTGGTCGAGGGCAACTACTTCGAACGCACCCCCATGTCCGCGCCCACCGAGGTCGACGACCCCGGGGACATCGTCACCCGCGACAACCTCCTGGTCGACTCCGCCCAACCCGAACCGCGCGGCGAGGTCTCCGACCCGCCCTACGCCTACGAACTCGACGACACCGTGAGCGTCCCCGACCTGGTGAGCGGCCGGGCCGGCGCTCTCTGAACCAAGGGGAGGGCTCAGTCGACCGCCGCGTGGTAGTCGTAGGTCTCCCCGACCCCGTCGGCCGTGTCATAGCTGAGCCGGCGGGGTCGACCGTCCTCGTCGATCCACAGGTCGAACTCGGCGTCCGACAGGCGGGTCAGTGTGTTGCTGCCGGTCTCGGCGTCGTAGCCGCCCATCCGGGTGGTGAACGTGCCCGAGTAGCGGTGCGCGGCCTGGGTGCCCGCGGCGGCGTCCTCGGTTCCGTTCGGTAGGCGTACCTCCTCGGTGCCCACCGTTTCCAGACTCTCGGCGGTCTCGGCCAGCGCGTCCAGGGTCGCCAGGAGGAACTCCACCGAGGACAGGAGCCGGTCCGCCTCGGTGGGCGGGTCCAGCAGGGTCGGCCCGTTCAGACCCTGGTCCGCCACCATCAGGAACCCGCTCCCGGCCAGTTCGTAGCGGTACACCTCCACTCCCGAGGAGGTCCGGTGGAAGTGCTCGAACTCCACATCGAGGTCGTCGCCCACCCGGGCCCAGCCCCGTCCGGCCTCCCTGCCGTCCCGACGCTGCGTGTAGTCGACACGCAGAGAGGGCATCCCCCGCAGGTGCTCGGCGGCGGCCTCCAGGAAGGCCTCCGCGTCGGTGGGGTCCGGTTCCCCGGTCCGCTCCCGGGGCGGGCGCGCCTGCTGTGTCGGTTCCTCCAGCGGGGTGGGGGAGTCGTGCGGCCCGCCGTTCAGGAGCAGCCGGGACACCCCCCATCCGCTCACGACCACCGCCAGGCACGCCACGGTCACGAGCACGGTCAGCGGCCAGTCGGACCGCCCGGCCGGACCCTGGTGCTCCGGCTCGGTGAACGGCATCGATGTCGACACGGGCAGCGCCTCGATTCTGCGGTTCGTGGTGGGGCGAGTACCGCTTACGAGGAGTACGACGCGGTGACTCACCGCTCCGTTCGAGTACGACCCGCACATAATCCCTCCCGACACCGACGAAACGCAGTGTGTAGGCGAACTCGGGGGACTCCAGGTACTCCGTCAGGAAGCCGAACGTCCCGGTCTCCGCCAGTGCCCGGAACAGGCGCGTCGAGCCGTGCTCCCACAGCATCCGTACCGCCGCGCGGGCCGCCACGGTCGAGTCGAACCTGCCGTCGGCGAAGAGTGCGTGCAGCTCCTCGGCCTCGAGCCGCAGGAGGGTGGCCTCCAGGAGCGCGGAGTCCAGGTGCCCCAGGATCGCCAGGGCGCAGTCCACCCGTCCCACGGGATCGGGTGTGGGCAGACAGCGCAGGACCGTCTCCGCGATCTCCACCGGGTCCCACTCGCGGTCACCGTGGGGCGCGTCGTCCCGGCCCGTGGTGTTCGTGCCCGGCTCCAGCGCGCGCTCCGCGGCGGTCTCCCAGGGGTCGATGATCCGCGGCGCGATCATCGCCAGCGTGACCGCGATCGAGACGATGAACGTCAACAGCGCCGCGTACTCCACCATCCCCGCTCCACCGTCCGCGCCACGCGTGCGCCGGTCGACCGGCCGCGGTGCCGCGCCGTCCCCGCCACCGGGCCCGCCGAAGGAGACCGCCCCGTGGCCCCCGCGCGGTCGGTGGCGGCCCTGGTGCCGCGCCACGCGACTCACCCGCGGACCGGACGGGGAGCATCGCCCTCGATGCCGCGCATGGCGCGACGGGCCCGTTCACGTTCGGCGGGGGAGGGATCGCGACGGCGTTCGCACGACACGTCCCGCAGGCCTCGCGACCACCGTCCCGGACGGCGCTGCAGGTCGTGCACGCCTATCCACGCCACCCACCGATCCACGTTCGCCGTCGCGCCGTGGGCCACGTCCAGTGCCGTCCGGACCGGAGCGGTCACCCGTCCCCCCTCCACCCGGGTGCGGTCCGCGGTGGGGCGGGGTTCCCGGTGGAGGGTCACCGCGTGCCGGAACACCCGACCCACCCCGGGTGGCGCCACCACGTGCGACCGACCACCGGTCGCCCGGGTACTCCTCGCGTGGAGGTCCACGCCCCGCACGGCGGCGGTCGGGGCGAGGGCGACCGCGTCCGATGACGGCTCCGCCGGCGCCGGTCGCAGGGCGTGCGGCAGCGGATCACGGTCGGCCGGTGGGGCGTTCCGGGGCACCGAAGGTCCGCCGGACCCCCGGGGCGGCGCCGGGGGCAGGCTCCGGGGGCGGTCGAAGAGCGGGATGCTTGTGGGGAGAGCGGCGTGTTCGCGCGTCATATCCCCAGGGTCGTTCGCCCGAACGGCCCGGACAAGTCCCGATCACCGACCTGTGGACAACACAGAACCCCCTGCGCACAGGGGGTTCCCAGAGCGTCGACGCCGGGTCACCGGAAGGGCGGTGGTCCGGCGGACAGGTGGATGTGGTCCACGTGGTCCTGGGTGGGGTTGCCCTGGTACCCGGCGGACCTCTTGACGCTCTCCCATGGCCCCACCGGATCCCGGGCCGGGTTCCAGATGTGGTAGTCGTAGATGATCCCCTTGACGTTCAGTTCCTGGTGGTTGTCGATGAGCCAGTCGATCACCTGGATGGCGGTGGCGTGCATGTCCGGTGTCGGCGTCCCGCCCAGCTCCGCCATCATGTAGTCCACCGCCTGACCGTGCCCGTGGTCGCTGTCCATCTCCGCGCGGTAGCCGCCGGCGCTCAGGTAGAACCCGGGGAACTGCTCGTTGACGGCCTGGTGCGCGGCGCACATCTGCGGATCGAGGGAACCGAGGTCGGCGCAGTCCACGATCGCACCGCCACCGAAGACGGAGTTCGCGTTGAACTCGTACTGGCCCTCCTGATCCACCAGGTGCACGTCGAACAGGTTCGTGGTCCGGTCCGTCCCCTCCACCGGTGAGCCGCCACAGACCAGCTCCCCCGAGTCGCGGCCGCATTCGGCGTCCAGTTGGATGATCGCGATCGCCGACGCGCTTCCGAAGGACGTCTCGCTCATGTCCTCCTCGCCCTCGCAGACGATGTCGTTCCAGTGGCGCGAGGCGTCCTCCGTCAACTCCCGCTGGCAGAGGGCACCCCGTACCTCGACACGGACGATGTTGCCGGAGCGGCCCATCACGTTGTCACTGGCCCGGATGTCGGTGAGGACCGCTCCGTTCTCGCGGGCGAAGTCCTCGGCCCGCGCGGTCGCGACCTCCTCGTTGTACCTGGGCATGGGATAGGAACCGCCGGAGAGCTGATCGGCCGCGTGGTCGCGCAGGGCGCCGACCGCGGCCAGGGCGGCGGCGTCCGCGGCGGTCTGGGCCTGGGAACGCTGGTCGTTGGCGAATCCCACCCGCACGAACAGCACGGTGAGCGACAACAGGGCGATGGTCATGCCGAACAACAGCAGGATGTTGGCCTGACCGTCGTCGCGGCGGCCCTGCAGGTGGCGTCGGTACCGCCTTCGGTGGTGATCCGGTCGAGAGAGCATCCGTCGCATGGTGATCCGGGGGTCGTTGCCGCGGGGAGCGGGGCGG